>CAMZBS010000087.1 GCA_947304695.1 uncultured Prevotella sp. | reverse complement strand
TTGCCATCATCTTCTGCCGCACAAAGCTTGAGACACAGGACATTGCCGACAAGCTCATCAAGGACGGCTACAACGCTGAGGCCCTGCACGGCGACCTCTCTCAGCAGCAGCGTGACTTGACGATGCAGAAGTTCCGCCAGCATCTCACGCAGTTGCTTGTGGCTACCGACGTGGCTGCACGTGGTCTGGACGTGGACGACCTGACCCACGTTATCAACTTCGGACTGCCCGACGACATTGAGAACTACACTCACCGTTCGGGACGTACGGGCCGTGCCGGAAAGAAGGGCACCTCGATCAGCATTGTCCACTCGAAGGAGAAGCACAAGATTCGCAATATTGAGAAGGTCATTGGCAAGCAGTTTGTGGAGCAAGACATCCCTGCCGCTGAGGAAATCTGCAAGAAGCAGCTCTACAAGGTGATGGACGAGATTGTGAAGACCGATGTGGACGACGAGGAGATAGCCCCCTTCATGCAGGACATCAGCCGCTATTTTGAGTACATCGACAAGGAGGAAATCATCAAGAAGATTGTCTCACTTGAGTTCGGTAAGTTCCTTTCCTATTATGCCGACGCACCTGAGATTGAGAAGCCCGTTCCCGCGAAGTCGGGAAAGGGCGGAAAAACCGGTGATTCTGGCTATCAGAGTGACCGCCAGAAGCGCATGAACAAGGCGCAGGCGGGCTATCACCGCCTGTTCATCAACCTGGGCAAGCGCGACGGCTTCTATCCTGGTGAACTCATGAAGACATTGAACCGCTACGTGGGTGGCCGTCAGGAGGTGGGTCACATTGACCTCTTGGACACCATTTCCTATTTTGAGGTGCCCGAAAAGGATGCCCGCAAGGTGATGACCCAGCTCACGGGCATTCGCTTTCATGGCCGCACCGTGCGCTGCAACAGCGAGGAAGATGGCAGCAAGCCTGCTCCCAAGGGCGGTGCAGGTCGCACCAGTCGTCGTGGCGATGACGGTCAGCAACGCCAGCAATCGCGTCAGAAAGACCACAAAAAGCAGAAAAACAACGATTTCATCGAACATGGAGGCCAGTGGCGTGCTGGTAAGGATGACTGGAAGAAACTGGTGAAGGGCTTCGAACTGAAGGGCGAAGAACCCGACTTCAGTGAAGAAGGATGGGCCCGTCGCAAGCCGAAGCGCAAGAAGTAAGGACTGTCTTGTTTTCGTGACAAAACTATCCTTGAGAATCGCTTCCAACTCATCAAACGTTCAGTAGGCCGAAAATTTCCAAGTTTTCGGCCTACTTTGTAACTATCTGATAATCAAAGTTGTTCGGCAACGAAGCATGTTTGCAGTAAGCAACTAAGCCTTACTTACATTGCAACTGAGCCTCAATCGCGTCCCAACTGAGCCTCAGTTGCATTCCGTCGGGGCTTCAGTTATCAGCCTTTTCCGCTCTTCTGCCCTCGGAACTAAGCCTCATTAGTCGATGAAACGGTCCTTTTTCGTCGACTTCCTTGCTGACAGTTCCCCCAAAACGTCTATATTCCCGCTCTATTTCCCGATTTTTATTTGTCCGCAAAATCGAAAAAACCGTTGCAACAATAATACCTCTCTATGTTTTTTTAAATGCAAAAGGTCGCTGTTTATGAAAATTGTTGTAAATTTGCAACCGAATTCGATTTGAGCATAACATGGCATATACTTCTATTGAGATTTGCGCTGGAGCAGGTGGCCAGGCCTTAGGGTTGGAGATGGCTGGATTCTCTCATGTCGCTTTGGTAGAGTATGAGCAGGATTATTGCAAGTGTTTGAAGGCAAATCGTCCCCACTGGAATATTCATTGTATGGACGTTCGTAGGTTTGACGGAAAGCCCTATCGATATAAAGTCGATTTGTTGGCTGGTGGTGTTCCCTGTCCCCCCTTCAGTATTGCGGGCAAACAACTTGGAGCTGACGATGAGCGAGATCTTTTTCCACAGATGCTTAGGTTGGTAGAAGAAATCGACCCCAAGGCGGTGATGATAGAGAACGTTCGTGGTTTTCTTGGCAAGCAGTTTGATGGCTATCGAAGTTGTATTATTGATAAGCTAAACAGTTTAGGCTACAATGTCCATCTCCGTTTGCTGAATGCTTCCGATTACGGTGTGCCCCAGTTACGCCCACGTGCGGTAATCATTGGTATCAGAACAGATCTTTATGATGTGTTTACTTTTCCTGATCCTAATCCATCCAAGACCGCAGACGTTGGTCATGCGCTGTTTGATTTGATGTCGGCCAATGAATGGAAAGGCGCCGCACGATGGCAGCAGCAAGCCACCAAGATAGCTCCGACACTTGTGGGTGGCAGCAAAAAGCACGGAGGACCGGATTTGGGGCCGACTCGAGCACGTCAGGCATGGGCTGAAATGGGCGTCGACGGTCGTGGCATTGCCAATGAGGCACCTTCTGCCGATTTTGAAGGCATGCCCCGCCTCACGCCTCGCATGATGGCTCGTTTGCAAGGATTTCCCGATGACTGGAACTTTGGAGACAAGAAGACAACGGCTTGCCGGATGATAGGCAATGCTTTTCCACCGCCAGTTGCGCGTGAAGTAGGATTGAAGATAAAACAAGTGTTAGATTATGCAAGCATTAATTGCGCAAGCGCGCAAAAATTATCATGCAGGGCTGTTGGCTAACGGAGTGTTAACCATTGACGCAAAAGGCATCCCAAGCAATGCCGATAGTTCATCGAAACTATCCATTGGCATTGCCCAAGGTGTTGCGCGTAGGTTGATGGCTGACGAGCAAGAGAAGGCAGTAGGACAAACTGCGGGAGCGAAGTTTGAACAATTGAACATGGAGTTTCTGGAGGCGACTTTCCCATACTTACAGAACCTCCGTCCTGGTAAATGGCATATTACCAAGTTGGGGAATCGTAACGCTATAAAGACCAGCAGTTTTGCACAGTATGAACATTTGGACTATCTGAGCCGGTTGACAAAAGAAGATGCCAGATTGGCTGCAAGCATGGGCAATGACTACATGGTTGCTCCCGATGTTGTGGTCTTTCGTGAAACTGAACCTGATGAGGTGATAAACGAAAAGAGGATAGTGGTTGACGATACTGTCGGTGTCCTTTCAGCTATCCGGAAACGAAATGAAGGTCTACCTATTCTTCATGCTTCCGTTTCTGCTAAATGGACAATGCGCAGTGATCGCGCTCAGAATAGCCGTACCGAGGCTCTCGGTCTTATACGTAATCGTAAGGGCCATCTGCCACACATCGTTGTGGTAACGGGTGAGCCGATGCCTGCCCGTATCGCATCATTGGCATTGGGAACAGGCGACATAGACTGTGTCTATCACTTCGCACTCTATGAACTAATGGAGGCCGTGAAGGAAATCGGAGCAGAAGATGCTCAGGAAATGCTGGATATTTTAATTAATGGTAAGCGTTTGAAAGATATAAGTGATTTACCATTAGATCTTGCTGTATAATGATTGCGCAAAAACCATTCTGAGGACTTAGCACATGAAACAGAGAATAGTGATAAAAGTGGGTTCGAACGTGCTGACGCATGGTAACCGGAAACTGAACGTGACACGTATGTCGGCACTTGTGGACCAGATTGCCTGGCTGCGGGAGCAGGGCTATGAGGTGATTCTTGTGACCAGTGGTGCCGTGGCCTGTGGCCGTGGCGAACTGAAGGTGGATCATGAACTTGACTCAGTGGAGCAGCGACAGCTGTTCTCCGCACTCGGACAGGTGAAGCTCATCGGATTGTACTACGACCTCTTCCGGGAGTATAACATCAGCATCGGGCAGGTTCTCACAATGAAGGAGAACTTCGAGCCCGGCGAACAATATGAGAACCAGCGGGCCTGCATGGCCGTGATGCTGGAGAACGGCGTGCTGCCCGTGGTCAATGAGAACGACACAGTGTGCGTCACTGAGCTGATGTTTACCGACAACGACGAGCTTTCTGGCCTCATTGCCCGCATGATGAAGGCCGACACACTGGTGCTGCTGTCGAACATCGACGGCATCTATACAGGACACCCCGATGACCCTGGTTCACAGCTTATCGGACAGGTGAAGCCTGGCACGGACCTGACATCGTTTATCCAGACCTCGAAGAGCACGGCGGGACGTGGCGGCATGCAGTCGAAGTATGCCACCGCCCAGCGCCTGCAGCAGGCCGGCATACGCGTGATCATTGCCAACGGCATGCGCGAAAACATCCTCGTAGACCTCATTGAGCGGCCTGAGACCACGCCGCACACGGAGTTTGTTACGTCAGAATAATGTAAAAATCAAGGATATGCAACTGAAAGAGACATTTGAGAGAGTTAAGCATGCCAGCAAACAGCTGGCTCTGCTCAGCGACCAGCAACGCAACGACATCCTTTGTGCCGTGAGTGATGCCATCTTAAACCAGAAAGAACGCATCCTGAAGGCCAACGCCGAAGACCTGGTGAAGATGGCGAAGGACAATCCCCTCTACGACCGCCTGCAGCTGACCGACCGCCGTATTGATGGCATAGCTGCCGACATGCGAAGCGTGAGCACACTACCGTCGCCCCTGGGGCATGTCACCCGTCAGAAGACGCTGCCCAACGGCTTGAGGCTCTGTCGTGTCAGCGTGCCCTTTGGTGTCATCGGCATCATCTATGAGGCACGCCCCAACGTCACATTCGACGTGTTCTCGCTCTGCTTCAAGAGCGGCAACGCCTGCGTGCTGAAGGGCGGCAAGGATGCAGACTGTTCGAACCGGGAAGAGGTGGAGATCATCCATGAGGTGCTGCGCCGCTACAATGTCAGCGAAGACGTCGTGGCCCTGCTGCCAGCCACCCATGAGGCTACGGGCGAACTGCTCAATGCGGTGGGCTATGTCGATGTGTGCATTCCGCGTGGCGGCCGCAGGCTCATCGACTTCGTGAGAGACACCGCCCGAGTGCCTGTCATTGAGACAGGAGCCGGTGTGGTGAACACCTATTTTGACAAAGACGGCGACCTGGAAATGGGTAAGGCCATCATCCTGAACGCTAAGACACGCCGTGTCTCGGTGTGCAACGCGCTTGACTGCCTGCTCATTCACCGTGACCGTCTGGCCGACCTGCCTGCACTCTGTGAACAGCTGCTCACCCACACGCCGCCCGTTACGCTCTACTGTGACGAGGAGGCATACAGTGCGGTGGCAGATTCTCCGCTCTCCGCTCTCCATTCTCAACTCCTCCAGCATGCCACGGATGAGTCCTTCGGCACTGAGTTCATGGACTACAAGATGGCCGTGAAGACCGTGGGTTCGCTTGAAGAAGCACTTGACCATATTGACCGCTATGGCTCAGGTCACAGTGAGTCCATCATTACGGCCACTGAAGCTACGGCCCGCCGCTTTCAGGCTCATGTCGATGCGGCATGCGTCTATTGGAACGCTCCTACCTCGTTTACCGATGGAGCACAGTTCGGACTGGGTGCAGAGATTGGCATCTCGACGCAGAAGCTCGGTCCGCGCGGCCCCATGGCACTCGACGAAATATGCACATATAAGTGGCTGATTGAAGGCGAAGGACAAATACGTGAAGCATGAAAAAGATGAAAACAAACCTGTGTTCACTGGTTCTGAGCTTGATGATGGCCACAAGTGCTACCACTGTCTGGGCACAACGGTATGAAAATGCTGCGAATGCAAAACACATTCTCACACCAACACTGAACTGGGGAGCCTCCATCGACGGCGACTTGGCACTAAAGGGCGATGCACTGAGTGCCAGTCTGGCTGTTCTGGCCAACTTGGGCCAGTTCAGTGATCACATGAATCTCAGCATCGGTTTGGGCTACCGTGGCTATTTCGACACCCGTCCACCGAAAGAGTTTATAGAACACAAGACGTTTTCCGACTATCTGCTCTACACCAACCAGTATGGAGATGACAAGGGGTTACGCCCCATGGGTGGCCAGATTGTGCTGCCCGTTGAGTTGACACTGAACCTTATCAGAGTGGCAAATGTGGGCGTGATTACGCTGGGTTGTGAGGTTGAAGGAGGTTTGCGAATCTATCAGTCTGACCGTTATAAGCGTTTTTATAGCGACAATGTCATGACCCCTATGGGACTGTCTATAAGTCCAGGAATTGGCTTCAGTTTTTGTGACGATGACAACGATTTCGGCGGAAAGATCACACTCTACTGGCGTCACAGTCTGTTGAACAGCTTTAATTCGCGCGACCTTCCAGTCGATAAGTTCAACAACAGAGACTTCATCGGCATTCAGCTCACGATTTTATCTTTGGACGATTAAATATTAAATAAACAGAAATATGAAAACATTTATTAATGCAAAAGACCTCGGACTGCTCGATAAGGCTATGGCCGAGGCATTTGAGATAAAGAACGAACGGTACAAGTACCAGCATCTGGGCAAGAACAAGACGCTCATGATGATTTTCTTCAACAACTCGCTGCGCACCCGTCTGTCGACGCAGAAGGCAGCGATGAACATGGGCATGAATGTCATCGTGCTCGACGTCAATGCCGGCGCCTGGAAGTTAGAGACCGAGCGCGGCGTCATCATGGACGGCGACAAGAGCGAGCACCTGCTGGAGGCCATCCCCGTCATGGGATGCTACTGCGACATCATCGGCGTACGCTCCTTTGCCGGCCTCACGGATCGCGAGTACGACTACGCCGAGACCGTGCTGCAGCAGTTTATCAAATACAGCGGCCGTCCTGTCTTCGCTATGGAAACTGCCACCGTACACCCGCTTCAGGCCTTTGCCGACCTCATTACCATCAAGGAGAGCTGGAGCCGTACCTCACCTGGGCTCCCCACTGCCGCGCCCTGCCGCAGGCCGTGCCCAACTCCTTCGCCCAGTGGATGAACGCAGACCCTGACGTTGACCTCGTCATCACCCATCCCGAGGGCTACGAGCTCGACCCGCAGTTCATCGGCGATGCCCGTGTGGAGTACGACCAGCGGAAAGCCTTCGAGGGTGCCGACTTCATCTATGCCAAGAACTGGTCGAACCCTGGTGTGACGAACCTTGCCGACTACGGGAAGATCACCTCGAAGGATATGTCGTGGACGGTAGACACCGAGCACATGTCGTGGACCAACGATGGTAAGTTCATGCACTGCCTGCCTGTGCGCCGTAACCTCATCGTGACGGACGACGTCATCGAGAGTCCCAACAGCCTCGTCATCCCTGAGGCTGCCAACCGTGAGATCTCGTGTTCGGTAGTCTTGAAGCGAATGCTGGAGGGACTGGGGTGAAAAATTAAAAATTAAAAATTAAAAATTAAGCATTTTATTAGGCCTGGCTAATGATTTCCTTTGAATGCGACTATAACAACGGGGCTCATCCGTTGGTGCTGGACAACCTCGTGAGGTACAACGACGCCAAGCCGACGCCGTATGGCTTCGACGAGTTCTCGGAACGTGCCAAGGACCGCATTCGTGAGGCTTGCGGCATGCCCGACGCGCAGATTTTCTTCCTGACGGGCGGCACCCAGACCAACGCCACCACCATCGACTCCATGCTCT
>CAMZBS010000086.1 GCA_947304695.1 uncultured Prevotella sp. | reverse complement strand
TCAGGTAGCTGGCACTCTGCACATAACGGCTGTCGATGTAGCCGAGGGGACGGGCATTGCTGGCCAAAGGCAGGGTGTTGCCGCCACGTTCAGGTGTCCATGAGTCCTTGACGGTGGTGAGCACGTTATAAGAGTCGCCCGTCAGTTCCAGACGGCGGGCCAGGGCGTTATACACCTCATTGCCATAGCTGCCTGCGAAAGCAACCGATACGTCGAGATCATACCAGGTGAACTGCGTAGAGAATCCATAGACGAGGGCAGGCTGGATGCTACCGAGAATCACACGGTCATTGCCGTCGATGCGACCATTGCCGTCGATGTCCTCAAATTTCAGGTCACCAGGCTTAGGGGTCAAGCCGTTGACAGCAGGCAACTGGCTCACATCCTCACCCTGCTGCACAATGCCGATGAAGCGAAGACCGTAAAACGAACCGAGCGACTCGCCCTTGCGCAGAATCATCTGGTCATCAGCACCCTGGATCACATTGTTTGTTGTGCCCATGTCTGTAATCTCATTATGGTTGTAGGCGGCATTGGCAGTGACCGCCAAAGTGAGGTTCTTGCGTCCCTTCGGTAGCAAGCGACCAGAGGTCGGGCGTTTGCGCTGGATGAGGGTGGTGCTGACGGCCAGCTCCAAGCCCTTGTTCACCACATTGCCAACGTTCTGCAACTGGGTGGTGACGCCCGAGGCGAAGCCCATGGGAACCATAAGCAGCAGATCGCTGGTCTTCTTGTAGTAGCCGTCGAGCACCACGCTGACGCGGTCTTTCCACAGGCCGAGGTCGATGCCGACGTTATAGGAAGCGGTGGTTTCCCACTCCAGGTCACCGTTGGCGGTGTTCTGCTTTGAGTAGCTGCTGCTGCCACCATAGGAACCAGTGGCATACGAGGTGGCGAAGGCATAGTCACTAATCTCCTGATTGCCCACCAGGCCGCCGGAAAGACGAAGCTTCAGGTAGTCAATGCTGCGGACACGGTGCAGGAAACGCTCCTTGTCGACGTTCCACGACAGACCTAATGAGGGGAAGTAGCCCCAGCGATGACCAGCCGAGAAACGGCTACTGTTGTCGGCACGGAAGGTAGCGGTGGCGTTATAACGGTCGTGAAACGTGTAGTTGACACGGGCGATGACCGAGTTGAGCGACGATTCGCTGATACCTGTCTGTGGTGTGTAGATCTCTGAGCCGTCGCCTAGGTTGTACTGCTTCAGCGTCTCGTTTGTGAAATGGTTGGTGCGGATGTTGCTGTAGGTCGAGGTCTGGGTCTGACGGGTATAGCCACCCAAAGCCTCTATGTGGTGCTGACCGAAGTCATGGTTGTAGGTAGCGGTGTATTCCTGCTGCCACACGTCGGTCTGACGGTTGCCTGTGCCGCCTATTCCCTGTGTGGCCAGACCTAATGAGGTGTAGGCTCCAGAGAAATAGTTCTGGGTAAGCTTCTCGCTGTTCAGGCCCACAGAGGCTTTCAGGATAAGAGGGCCTATCTGACAGGTGGCCCAGACGTTGGAGAGCAGATAGTTGTTAATGTTCTCAGCCACGCTCTCCTTGAGGTCGTAGACAGGGTTGGCAGCGTGGTCGCCAATGGCGAAATAGGCGTACTCGTAGGGATTGTTGAAGTTGTATGAACCGTCCTGATTGTAGACGGAGACCACGGGCGGCATGAGCAGGGCATAGACAAAGCTGTTGGTGATGCCTGCCGAGAAGGGTGAAGAGTTGAACACTTTTTCCTCAGTCGTAGTTAGTCCGCTCTGTTTTGAACGGCCGTAGGTGACGTTGACACCGAAGTGGAGACCTGGCTGTAGTTCCCACTCTACGTTGGTGTGGAAGTTGTAGCGCTGGAAACCGGAGTTCAGGACAATGCCGTCCTGGTCGGTGTAGTTGGCCGAGAAGGCATAGCGATAGCCCCCTTCCTGTCCCTCCGAAGGAGGAATGTTGCCGCCGCTGATGCTCAGTTCGTGGGTCTGCTGGACGGCGGTGCGCAGCACGGCGTCCTGCCAGTCGGTTCCTTTCCCCAGTGCAGCAATCTCGGCATCAGTATAGCCGCCCTTGTTGCTGAAATAGTCTTTCTGATATTGTGCCCACTCGCTGGCATTCAGCAGGTTGAGTTTCCTGGACGCGTTGCTCACGCCAAAGGTGTAGTTGTAGTTTACATGGGCTTTGCCCTCGCTCAGCTTGCCTTTTTTCGTAGTGATGAGAATCACACCGTTGGCACCACGCGAACCATAGATAGCGGTGGCAGACACGTCCTTCAGCACCTCGATGCTCTCGATGTCGCTAGGGTTGATGGTGGCCAGCGGGTTCAGACGGCCCTCAATGGCACCGATGCCCGTGCTGTTAGTGGCGGCATCCTTAAAGTAGATGAAGCCGTCGACCACGTAGAGGGGTTCGTTGGAGGCATTCACAGAATTTCCGCCGCGAATGCGGATCTGACTGTCGGCACCTGGCTGTCCGCTCGTAGCGGTCACGGCCAGTCCTGCCACCTGTCCGCTCAGCGCACCATCGAAGGTTGGGGCAATTGCTTTCTCTAAGATGTCGGCCTTAATGGTGGTCACGCTACCCGTCAGCTGGTTGCGTTTCTGGGTGCCGTAGCCTACCACGACCACCTCATCCAACTTGCTGCTGTTGTCAGTCAGTGTAATCTCCACGGGTTCCTCAAAGTCGTAGACATCTACGTCTATCGGCCGATAGCCCACGTAGTCCACACGTAGCGTCAGCGGCACCTCTTTGTTTGTCTGTAGTGAGAAGTTACCGTCAACATCGGTAACTACTCCTTTGCCCTCCATTCCCGAGCTGCGATCGCCCGTTCGTGGCCTTTTCGACTTCACAATCACCGACGCTCCAATCAGCGCCTCCCCAGTTCGCGCATCCTTGACGCTTCCCGTTATCAGCCCTTGCGCCAGTGCATAGAGAGGGCTGATTGCAACAAGAGTTGCAATGAACAATCTTTTTACCATATCCTTACCTTTTATGCTTTATTTCTGTGCAGTCAGCGTGTTTGTGACTTGGTTGATTTGTGTTTCTGCCACCTTTTGGTCAAGGTTCAGCAAGCCGTACTGATGGTTGTATTGCGTGCCGTATTGGAGCACCCACTGCAGGAAGCGGCTGACGACTTCATCGGTGCTGTTGAACGTGACACCCACTTTCTCGATGGTCACCTCGGCGGGCCTTCCGTTCTCCAAGACGGTGAGCACGTCGTCAAGGGTACCGTTGAAACTATTGGCCACATCCTTCTTCAGGTCGAGACCTACGAGCGAAAGGTCGCTCTTCAGGTGACGGCTTTGGAGGTCGTAAATATTAGAAAGGGTATTGAACGTCACGCCCAGCGGGTCTTTAGCGACGGCGGTGTTCAAAAAGAGGTCATCGCCAGCAATGCGCCTGCCACGGAAATTGCTGCTCTCTTCACCGAAATTATGGGCAAAAGAACTGGCAACGGAAGTGGCGTTGCTGCCGCTGTAGACGGTGATGTGCTCGAAGACTTTGTTCTTCACCTCGTCGTCGAACCCATCGTCAAGGAAGAACAGTTGTTTTAGTTTCTTTGCGTTCAGGTGCTTACCCTCCAACAACCGTGCTGCCTCAGAGCTGCGGGCAGTGATGGGCAGCACGGCTGTCTCTCCTATATACAACAAATGGCAAAAGTTTTCTGTGTTGGTATTCTGATTGTCAACAGTGACCGTGAGGTCAATGTCTCCCTGACCCTTTGCTATCTGGAAAGTCACGCCCGGCTCAATCTTGGCATACTCCTCAATCCACTTCTCAACCAATGGACGGGCGAAACGCGGACTCTTAATCGTGCGTACGTTATTTGTACTGTTGTTGCCTGCCAGAACGCTGCTGAGTCCGAAACTCAGCACCAATACTATTGTAAATGCTAACCTTTTCATACCTTTGTCGTTTTTTATTATGTTTGACGGTGCAAAGGTACGATGATTTCCGCACTCCCACAATCCCCTTGATATGTCATTCTACATACCACGTGTATGGTATTGGGGCTTTACTTCCTTAGCCTCGTACTTAATCTTCCGGAACCCCTGAATGATGGCAGCGACGGTGGTCTTGTCGGCATCATACTCAATGGTGACGGTCTTGTCGTCGAGGTTGGTCTTAATGCTCTTGATGCCCTTCTCGAAGCGAATGTTGTCCTTGATCTTCTTCTCACAGTTTGCGCAGTGCATCTGGGGGTTGGTGGTCAGTACAACGGTCTTGATGTCCTTAGCCTGACAAGCTAGAGTCAGTGCCAATGCGATGAATAATGCTTTTGTTCTCATATCTTTTCCCAGTTGATTCTTACTCCTATATAAAAAATTGCGCCATGAACGGGTCCCCACACCATCGTAGCGTCGAAGTTGGGTCCCCAGGGGTCGTTGGCGGCGACGATGGGGTTCTTCTGCTTGCGACCCGTGATGTTCTCGCCACCGGCATAGACACTCCAGTAGCGAAAGAAACGGGTGACCTGGGCGTTTAGTTGCTCGAAGCCTTTGTAGCGGGCATCCCACGACAAGGTGCCGTCGGCAGTGGAATAGGGGTCGGGCATACGCCCGCCGCCATTGAGTTGCAACGTGGCATCAAACTGCCACTTGCCCAAGCCTGGTTTGTATTGGGCAGTGATGAGCCCTTTGTATTTGTTGGTAAGAGACTTTTCGCGAAGCACACCGCCGTAGGTAGACTTGACATTGGTGCGGCGATAGGTGGCCGTAAGCGTGAAGCCGTCGAAAAGTTCGCTTGCGGCTTCTGCCTGCCAGGTGTGGGAATAGCTGTCGCCCAAGAGGTTAGTGAAGTGGACTACATGGGGATTGCTGTCCATGTCGACGAGCATCTGGTGCAGGAACGTGGTGTAATAATACTCTGCGTTGAGCTCTAACTTCCGCTCGCCGATGGGAATGCTGAGGGCTGCGCTCACACCGAAGTTCCAAGCCTCCTCCTGGTCAAGGTTGTCGTCGATGATGATTTGGCGGCTGCTGGCCGTCAGGTAGTTATACTCTGCCATTACGTGGTTCGTGCGGTAGCCCTTGCCGATGCTGCCGCGCAGGGTTATAAGGTCGGTTGGCGAATACTTCAGATGCATGCGTGGTGTGACAAAGCCGCCGTAGACATTGCTGTGATCCCAGCGCAGCCCGCCCATCAGCGTGAACTGCTCACCTATCTTATATGTATATTGGGCATACGCACCTGGAGTGGTCTCGTCGAAGTCAAACTTGTCGTGGTTTAGACTCACACCAGTGGATAGACTGTGGTGTTCATTAAAGTCAGTTTCGAATAACAACGAGGCATAGCCGTTGCGCTGGTCAGTGTCATACTGCTTATGTCCGTAGAGTGCATTCTCATGATGCAACGAACCTGAGAGAATTAGGGCGATATTTGATCCGTGCTCAGGGTCGAAGATATAGGCGTTTTTGGCAAAAGCCTCATAGCGCTCGTTGGTGATGTCAATGAGGTAGGGATGCACGGTTGCAGCATGGTGGGCTATTTGTCCTCCCTCACGATGCTCCTTCAATCCTTTGATTGCCGCTTGGAAGATGTAGTTGTCGCCCACCCATGCCCAGCGACTCATGAGCGCCCCCTGCCGTACCTTGGGCATGTCGGCAAAACCGTCACCGTTGTCGTCGTGCGCCTTGTCGAGAATCTCATAATGGCCCAATAGTGCAGTACTCCAACGGTCTGAAAGATGCAGGTTGGCTCCCAGATTGCCCTCCACCTTGTTCTTCGTATTATAATAGAGATTTGCATCGGCAAAAGGCGTGGCCTGCGGTTTCTTGAGTTCCACATTGATCTGCCCTGTTATCGACTCGTAGCCATTCTTCACCGACGATGCACCCTTCGACACCTGAATGCTCTGCATCCACGGGCCTGGGATGAAGCCCAGCGAATAGGGAGCCGCCGCACCACGATGGTTGGGAATATTCTCCGTGAGCATCTGCACGTAGGTTCCGCTCAGTCCCAGCAACTTAATCTGCTGTGTACCCGTTGCGGCATCGGCATAGTTCACATCAACAGAAGGATTGGTGGTAAAGCTTTCACCCAGATTGCAACACGCAGCCCGCAGCAATTCACCACTACCAATGAAATCTGTATTGCCAAGGCCCATCGTCTTAGCGTGAGTTCCATGTGCCGACACGCTCACCTCCTGCAACTGCTCTGACCGCCACACACTGTCTGACAGCTCTGAGACCTGTCCGTAGGCCCCTGAAACCGCCAGCAACGAGGCTGTCATCAAGCCGAAGTATCTCTTGCTCATCATTTCGGCTGCAAAAGTACACAATATTGGCGAACTACCCAAATAACATAGCACAATTTACCCTTTTTCCTTTTTACCATTTAAAGGTGTACTTCCTTATCCACCACTTCGCCATTCTGGATTTTGAAGGAATTCAGATGGACGCCCTCATGGAGAGAGAGGATGGCATAGCGGATGGTGGGGTCGTTGGCCAAGCGGAGGTCTTCCTGTGAAGGACGCGAGGGCGAAGCAGGATGACTGTGCCAGTTGGCAAGAATCTTCAAGCCATTCTGCCGGGCATACCTCAAGGCCGCAAACTGATCCTTCGGGGCGAAGGAGAAATGTTCTGGCGAATGGTCGATGTTCTCCATCCAGTAGTTCTCCGTCACCTCGTCACCTTCTGAGCTGCTGATGCCCAGCAGGTACCCGCACGTCTCGTTAGGTGCGTCCTGCCGGGCTTGGCTGATCAATTCATCAATGATTTCTTGTGGTATTTTCATCGCTTAGTGGTTTTTGAGGTCGCAGGTGGCCTGCTCGTAATCAATGAGGTGGTCGATGGTGGGGTTCGTGCCACAGACGGCACAAGTGTCGCGATGCCTCACGGGAACAGTGCGGAACTGCATGGTCTTGGCATCGAAGGTGAGCAGGCGGTTGGTCAGCAGTTCACCGATACCTGTAAAGTACTTCAGTGTCTCAGCGGCCTGGATGGTGCCCAACATACCGGCAATAGCACCCAGCACACCAGCCTGAGAACAGGTGGGAACGGCTCCCACGGGAGGCGGTTCCTTGAACATACAACGATAGCAGGCCGTGCCGGGCAGGTGGGTAAACGTCTGACCGTTGAAGCGCAGGATACCTCCGTGCGAGAAAGGCTTGCCTGCCATCACACAAGCATCGTTGATGAGAAACTTCACAGGAAAGTTGTCTGTGCCGTCGACAATAAAGTCGTACTCCTTAATAATATCAAGTGCGTTCGATGAGTCGAGGAACTCATAATAGGTGTTCACCTTCACGTCGGGGTTGATAGCCTTGATTTTCTCCTCGGCACTCTTTACTTTGGGCACACCCACGTCCTTAGTGAAATGAATCACCTGACGCTGGAGATTGCTCAAATCGACAACATCCGCATCCACGATGCCAATTGTACCAATACCCGCCGCAGCAAGGTAGAGCGAAACGGGAGCTCCCAGCCCACCGGCACCCACTACGAGCACACGCGCGTTCATTATCTTCTCCTGTCCCTCCACGCCGACATCCTGCAACAGGATGTGTCGCGAATAGCGCTGTATCTGGTCTTCTGTAAAGTCTATCATAACGCTCCTCCCCCCATGAAATACAGGAAATCGACCTTGTCGCCTTCCTTCAGTTGAATACCGTCCCAGTCCTCACGTTCGGCAAACTCCTCGTTCACCTGTACGCTGACCATCTCGGGCTGCAGCACGTTCTGCTGCTGAATCAGTTCACTTACGTTGAGCGGCAGGCTCACTTCCTGCGCATCTCCATTTACATAAATCTTTGCCATAATCATTTGAGTTTGAATCTGGGTGCAAA
>CAMZBS010000085.1 GCA_947304695.1 uncultured Prevotella sp. | reverse complement strand
AAACGAAAGGGAAAACGCGATTTTCTTGCTTTTGCAGCCTCAAAAGCAACTCAATACTGGTAGAAGTTCCAGCTGCGGGCAGCTTTCTCCAGCCGCAAGCGGTCGCCGTCGAGCGTGGTGACTTTGAGGCGGATGTCGTTGAAAGGCCGCATGCCGAAAGTGCCTTCGACGACAGCTGTGTCGATGGGAGCGCCGCTGATGCTGTAGCACTGGATGAACAGGCTGTCGCCCTTGTGCTGGAACGTGCCAAAGACGTCGCCCTCGCCCACGCTGCGGAACAGCACGATGCTGCCCGAGAAGCTGAGGTAGTGGTTGTCGGTACCATCCATGCGCCACATGCCGAACAGGTCGCCAGCCTCACCTCCCTCCTGGCAGGCAGCCAACAGGGTGAGCAAAAGCAGCACGAAAGCTTTACAGAATCTTGCCATGATAGCCAATTTTCAGGTTAAACGTGGAGTTGTCGCCGTAGATGTTGCCCTTGTCGAAGGCGTAGGCAGCCGAAAACTGCCACGACCCCAGGCTGTAGCAGCCTTGCAGCATGGCGTCGAACGAGTGGTGACGGGTGGGCAGTGGTGCGTGATAGGTGCCCCACCCTTCCCGATAGGAGCCTTTCACCAGGTAGGAAAGGCGGTCGGTCAACTCGCCTTCCACACCCAGATGCCACGCCTTCACGCGGTTGTCGTGATAGGCCGTATAGCCATCCTTGTTGTAGCGCGGCGATGCTATCAGCCCTGTGCCTGGCGACATGCCGTAGTAGGCGTAGCTGTCGTAGAAGCTGTGGTTGTAGTAGTCGTCGTCGCCTGTCACGTAGTCGGTAATCTGGCTGCGGATGGGTTCGGGATAGTCGCGGCTGTCCCAGTGCAGGGGGCCAGACTGGTTAGAACTCTGGAAATACTCGGCCACGATGGCCCTGACGGGCTGTGGGCCCTCGGCCCGCGTGGTGTACTGCAGTCCCCAGAGTCCGTCCCATCCGTTGCCTTTGCGTATGCCCGACCCGTCCTCAAAGGGGTTGTCCACATAGGCTTGCAGCAGCCGTTTGTTGTCGATGTTCCACCCCAGTTGCACGGTCATCATGCCGATGTGGTTGCCGTAGATCCAGTCCTCCAGCGATTCGTGCTCATAGAACTGACTGTCGCCAAAGGGCAGGAACACATTGAGGGCCGCCTTCACGTTCGAGGGCTTCTTCTTGCCCGTGAGCACGCCGTCGACGTAGCTGTAGCCCGTTCCTCCGAACTGCACCACATGCTCCATACCGGCGGTGAAGAATACGCGCTTGTCGGGGTTGGTGCGCAGGTAGAGGTATTTCTGATGGTAGAGCACTTCGTCGGCATAGACCTTATTGACACCTGGTGCTGCCCGGAAACGGTCTTCACGGTAGCCGTCGTCCATGAGCTTTCCGTAGCCGCAGTCGAAACTAATCTGCAGCCAACCTGCGGTGTAGGGCACAGTCCAGAAGCCGTCGGTGCCGACACGCACCTGGGGCACGGGCTTGGCGTTGCTGCCCAGAATGAACGAACCGCTCGACAAGCGCTCATGGCGCAGCACTTGCTTGATTTCGCGGCTGCCTGCCTCAATGAAGAACTGCTGATAGGACAGGTTGACGTAAGCCTGCTGCAGATATGCCTTGTGGTCGGCATGCACGCCAGCCAGAGCATCGACGGTGGCCGACAGCCGAAGGTCGGCAGTGAAGGGATGCTCCAGACTGACGGCACCGCGCAGATAGCCCGTGTTGGCCCGTGTGCCCAACACGTGGTAGCGGTTGGCAGCCACCTGAAAGGCGGTATAGTCGCCCGTCCCCACAGCCGTTTCGGCCGTGAGTTCATAGTCAATCTGCGTTGCCAGGGTGTCCTGTGCCCAGACAACGACAGCAAAGAAGAGCAGGATGGCTGTGATGGCAGCACGTTTGTTCGTCATACATCTATTCAACGTGCGAATGCTATAAAATATTGTGTAGCCCCGCCCACGGGCAAAAAATATATCTGAATTTATTTTGCAATTTATTCAAATTTACGTACCTTTGCAGCAAACAACAAATATTAACCGATAAAACAAGCTCTCTATGAACAAAAAGCTGAAACTTGCGGCGTTGGCGCTATGCCTTTCACCGTCTGCAATGGCCCAGGAATCCGACTCGCTGGCCATTGACAGCAACGGCGATGAGCAAGCCTTCACCTTCTCGGAAGCTCAGCTGGGCGAAGACGATGACATGTCGCAGAACGTGACCATCATCCACTCAAACAACAATATCTACGCCTCACAGGTGGGATATCTGTTCAGCCCCATGCGTTTCCGCTACCGTGCTTTCAACCAGAAGTACAACGAAGTCTACATCAACGGCGTCGAGATGAACGACCTGGAGTCGGGACAGTTCCGCTACACGCTGGTGGGAGGACTGAACAGGCAGACCAACACAAGCCGCGAAAACACACTGCCATTTGAAAACAACCACTACGGCATGGCGGCCATGGGCGGTTCGACCAACTACAACTTCCGCCCGTCGAACTTCTCCACCGGACATTATGTGTCTCTGAGCGGTGCCAACCGAAACTACACGCTGCGCGGCATGTACAGCTACAACAGCGGCGTGCTGGCCAGCGGATGGGCCTTCTCCGGAGCCCTGACCTACCGCTGGGCCGAGCAGGGCTATGTGGAAGGCACCTTCTACAACTCGCTAAGCTACTTCTTCGGTGCCGAGAAATACCTGAACGACCGGCACCACCTCTCGTTCCTGACCTGGGGCAATCCCACCGAAAGGGCAGCACAGGGCGCATCGACCGACGAGATGTACTGGCTGGCCAACGACCGCTACTATAACCCCTACTGGGGCTATCAGGACGGCAAGGTGCGCAGCTCGCGCGTGGTCAATGACTTCCAGCCCACAGCCCTGATTACCTGGGACTGGAAAATCAGCGACCGCACCAAGCTGGTCACCTCACTCACGGGCCGCTACTCCATCTACAAGGGCACCAAGCTGAACTACGACGGCGAGAACCCCCAGCCCGACTACTGGAAGAACATGCCATCGAGCTACTACGACGTGTGGGACGAGAGCGACATTTATAACCGCACCGAGGCCGACAAGGCCAACTGGCTCACCGCCAAGAACTACATGTCGGGCTACAAGCGCGACCGCCAGATTAACTTCGACCGCCTCTACCTGGCCAACAAGAATGCCACGGAAAACGGCAAGAACGCCATGTACTACATCGAGGCCAAGAACATCAACAACCTGAACATTGCACTGGCATCGAACATCTCGCACGAGCTCAACAAATATGCAGCCCTGAACGCCGGTCTGCAACTGGCCACCAACAAGGGCATGCACTTCAAGACCATGGAAGACCTGCTGGGTGCGGGACGCTTCACCAACGTGAACACCTACGCCCTGGGCACCTATCCTGCCGAAGACCCCCGCGTGCAGTACGACGTGAACAACCCCAACGCCATCGTGAAGGAAGGCGACCGCTTTGCCTACGACTACAACATTTTCGTAGACAAAGCCCTGCTCTGGGCCACCTATAAATATGACCGCAACCGCCTGCACAGCTTTGTCAGCGGACGCATTGCCGGTGTCGAGATGCAGCGCGAAGGCAAGATGCGCAACGGCATCTGCCCCGATAACAGCTATGGCAAAGGCAAGACCGCCAAGTTCCTGGAAGGCGGCGTGAAGGCCGGAGGCTCGTTCAACCTGGGCTGGGGCAACGTCGTCACGCTGGGCGTGGGCTACGAGCAGAAAGCTCCGCAGGCCTCGACCGCATTCGTATCGCCCGAAATGTCAAACGACTTCGTGGTCGACCTGAAGAACGAGAAGATTCTCTCGGCCGAGGTGGGCTACCAGCTGCAGACCTCCTGGCTGAAGGCCAACGTGAATGCCTACTACAGCGTCATGAAGGACGTCACCGAGTGGCAGAACTTCTTCTTCGACGACATCAACTCCTTCTCCTATGTGTCCATGACGGGCATCGACAAGAGCTTCTACGGCGTGGAATGGGGCGTGAACGTGAAGATTACCAACGAGTTCAGCGTGAAGACCATCGGTAGCATCAGCGAGGCCAAGAACACCAACAACGCCCACGTGTGGTACATCAGTTCGAAGTACGGCACCTTCAACGATGCCAACAACCACCAGCCCGAAATGGTTCTTAATAAGAACATGCGCGAGGCCGGCACGCCGCTCACCGCCCTGAGCTTGGTGCTGAGCTACCACCAGAACGGCTGGTTCATCGACCTCAACGGCAACTACTACGACCGCATCTACCTGAGCTATTCGCCCTCGGCTCGCTACGAGTCGACCGTGAAGCTCAACGGCGGCTTCGACCCCACGACGAAGAAGCTCATTGCCGACCTGAGCCAGGAGAAGGGCAAGGGCGGCTTCATGCTCGATGCCTCCATCGGCAAGAACCTCCGACTGCGCCACGGACGCTCGCTCCGCATCAACCTGGGCATCGTCAACCTGCTCAACAACCAGGACATCGTCTCAGGCGGCTACGAGCAGGGACGCAGCGACTACTCGGTCAACAACGACGGTACGAAGAACAAAGACCGCGTCTACAAGTTCTCGAAGAACCCCAAGAAGTACTACGCCTACGGCATCAACGGCATGCTCAACGTGGCCTACCTGTTCTAATCACTTAAACGAAGGAGAAACAAGAATATGAAAAAGATACAATTTCTGATCATTGCACTGCTGTGCGGAGCTTTCACCGCCTGCATGGACTTTGAGTGGGACGAGCATCAGCCCACAGGCTCAGAGTCGGGCAATCCCTACGTGCAGGACACCAACGTGGTGACCATCGCCGCACTCAAGCAGCAATACGCCTCCGCTATTGAAGGGGGAAGCTACAAACAGGTAGACAAGACCATGGAAGTGAAAGGCATCGTCATTGGCAACGATGTCAGCGGCAACATCTACCAGCAGGTCATCATCGACGACGGTACGGGCGCACTGGTGCTCAGCATTGCCCAGGCTGCCCTGTCGGGCGTACTGCCCGTGGGACAGGAGGTGCTCGTCGAGCTCAACGGACTCTGCGTGGGCGGCTACGGCAAGCAGCCACAGGTGGGCACGCCCTACACCAACAGCAACGGCACGCTGGGACTGGGCCGCATGTCGCGCTTCACCTGGCAGGGCCACCACCGTCTCTTGGAGAAAAAGACCCCCATTGCCCCCATTGACTTCGACGTGACGAAGATGACCAACAGCGACTACAAGAAGGACTTCTGCGGCAAGCTCATGACCATCAGGAACGTGCGCTTCGCAGGTGCCGACGGCACAGCCGTCTATGCCGGCGAGAAAGACCCGCAGACTGGCGGTGCCGTCAACAAGCAGCTGGTGGGCTACAACAGCAACCAGCTGGTGGTGCGCACCAGTACCTACGCCAAGTTTGCCAACAAGGTGCTGCCGCAGGAAGCTGTCGACATCACCGGCATCTTCAGCCGCTTCAGCGACACCTGGCAGATTCTCATCCGCGACGTGGATGATGTCGTGCCCCACGTCGATACAACTAATAACTAATGAATAAAGAAAAAACAAAATAAGACTATGAAGAAGATATTCAACATGCTGATGGCCGTGGCCATCGCGGCCTGCACCTTCACCGCATGTGAAGACGTGCCAGAGCCTTATACCAACCCCTACAACCAGTCAAACAATGGGGAGAACAACCAGAAGAAAGAAATCGACCCCGCAGGCACTGGTACAGAGGCCGACCCGTTCAACGTGGCTGCCGCACTGCTCAAGTGTGAAGAGGTGGGCGAGGCAGGAACAACCGGCGACGTCTACTGTGCCGGTATCGTCACAGCCATCAAGGAAATATCCACCTCCTACGGCAATGCTGAGTTCACCATCAGCGACGACGCAGCAGGCAGCAACGCCCTGACCGTCTATCGCGCCGTTGGCCCCAACAAGGAAAAGATTACCAACGAGAACCTCTTCAAGGTGGGCGACAAGGTCGTCATCTGCGGCAAGCTCGTCAACTTCAAGGGCAACACGCCTGAGTTCACGCAGGGCTGCTACATCGTTTCCATCACCGCAGGCGAAAACGGCAACAACAACCAGCCCACAACCGACGGCGGCACGCTGGAGAAGCCCTTCACCGTTGCCCAGGCACTGGCCAAGTGTGCCGAGGTGGGCGAGGCAGGAACAACTACCGACGTCTACACCCTGGGCATCGTGACGGACATCAAGAGCATCTCCTTAGACTACGGCAACGCCGAGTTCACCATCAGCGACGACGAGGCTGGCAGCAATGCTCTTCTCGTCTATCGTGCCGTTGGCCCCGAGAAGAAGAAGATTACCGACGAGAACCTCATCAAGAAGGGCGACAAGGTGCTCATCTGCGGCAAGCTCGTCAACTTCAAGGGCAACACGCCCGAGTACACACAGGGCTGCTACATCGTTTCCATCAACGACAACGGCAACAACACACCCTCTCCCG
The DNA here is from genome assembly GCA_947304695.1 of uncultured Prevotella sp. Next base: position 1,838 of record CAMZBS010000085.1, on the reverse strand, counting down.
AAGGTGCCAAGGGCACAGGCACCCTGCAAGACCCCTTCAACGCCATTGCCGCCACCAACGAGGCCCAGAAGCTGAGCAGCGGACAGGTTTCCAGCCAGGCTTACTACATCAAGGGCAAGGTGGCCAAGATTGCCGTCGACAAGAACAACAACGTGCAGAACTTCGACTACGGCACCTTCGGCAACGCCTCGTTCTACATCAGCGACGACGGCAAGGACGCGAACACCTTCTACTGCTATCGCGTGCTCTACCTGGACAACAAGAAGTGGGAACAGGGAGCCGGTGACGTGCTGGCCGTGAACGACGAAGTCATCGTCTGCGCCAAGCTGACCATGTACAACACAACCGCCGAGACCGCACAGAACGAAGGCTATCTCTACTCGCTCAACGGCAAGACCTCATCAGGCGGCAACAACAACACGCCCACCGGTGACGTCATCGGCACCAAGGACAATCCCGTGACCGTGGCCCGCGCACTGAGCGACATCGACAAGCTCAACGATGGCGACACCAGCAAGGAGTTCTACTACATCAAGGGTACCATCAAGACCATCAAGACGGCTGCCGACAAGATTGCACAGTACAAGAACATTGACTACATCATCACCGACGACGGCAACAACGAACTCACCGTGTTCCGTGGCAAGAACCTCAACAACACCGACTTCACCGCAGCCGGACAGATTGAAGAGGGCGACGAGGTGGTGGTCTACGGACAGCTGCAGAAGTACAAGAACACCTCCGGCACCATCGTTCCCGAAGTGGCACAAGGCAACTATCTGGTTGCCCTCACCAAAAAGAGTGGCGGCGGCAACAACAATCCTTCAACAGGAGGCGACGAGACTGGCACCAATGGTGACTTTGAGACATGGAACGGCGATACGCCCGTGAACTGGACGACCGCATCCACGGCAGGCAACGCCACGCTAAGCAAGAGCACCGTTGCCCACAGCGGTACCTATGCCGTAGAGGTGGCAGGCAACACCAGCAGCAACAAGCGCATGGCCTACAAGGAGCTGAACCTGAAGGCCGGTGACTACACCATGAAGTTCTATGCCAAGTCGGCCAGCTCCGAGATAGCCTCCATCCGTCCGGGCTTCGTGCCCGTCACCGACGGTTCCGTAGGCAGCTACACCTATCCCAGCAGCTACGTCAATGTGCCACCCGAATGGCAGCTCTACGAGCAAGCCCTCACCATTCCCTCCGACGGAACCTACTGCGTTCTCATCATGGTATCAAAGACCCCAGGCTTGAACGTCATCATCGACGACTTCACCCTCACCAAGGGCAACGACGTCATCATCAAGTAAAAAATTCACATCATATTTATATAACAACAGCAGTGCCGCAAGCCATCGAGCGTTGCGGCACTGCTTTTTCTTGAGAATAACTGGCATAATCGTCGTTGTTTGAATAGTTGATAACTGAAGTTGACTCACTCGCTTTTCGTCCTGCAGGAACGATGGTGCAAAGATACAACATTCCCATTGCGGTCTACGAATCTTCCCGCCACTTTTTTCACCTTACCCCAACATTTTTCACCCTCCACCGCCCGCCGATGCATCCACGCCCCTCATGCTCCAAACCACCCTGCTTTCCGATGCATTTTTTCGCTTTGCAGGGCAACGACATTGTCACGATTGTCATTTGTCATTATTGTCATTAAGGAAAACGGATTGTCAAAATCGTCCACTATAATAAAAATATATATATTTTTATTATAGTGAGCAAATGACCACGTTTCCGGAATCCTTAATGACAAATGACAATCATGACAATCATGACAACGAAGGAGGTGTGACAATGCACATCAAGCAACCTGCGTCGCTCGAAATTGC
>CAMZBS010000084.1 GCA_947304695.1 uncultured Prevotella sp. | reverse complement strand
CGTGCAGACTGTCCCTGGCCCTTGAGAAGGTAGTCGGTGCGCCAGGCGCAGAAGGCATTGGCCTGCTCCCATGTGACACCCACGCAGGGATATTCGTTGTAGGCAGGATTCGAGAAGTAATTGCGCATATACACCTCATTGTCTGCATTGGGAAAATCGTTCACCCAACAGGTCGTGTCGGGATATATATTAATAATGTACGTGTTAAGGAAGTCCCACGGGCCGCTGAGCGGACGGTTGATGGTCTCGCGCACAATGCGTCCCTCATCGTCGATGTAGGCCGTGTCCTTGGAGATCATGACCTGTTCGTCTGGATTGACCTTGAAGTCGGTGTTCAGGTTGCGCTCTTCAGGATTCAGACGGTTGCGGCGCAGGGCAGCCTCCGTATAGTCATAGACTTCATATCGGAAGTTCATCTGACTGGCATCAAGCATGCGCTCACCCGTGACGGGGTTGGTCGTATAGACGCTTTCCAATGCACGCAGCTCGTCTTCGCTCGGCTTGCGGGGCAGTGACTTTTTCCAGTTCAGGTGTGGCTTGACGGGATCGCCGTTCTTGTCTTCCTCAATCTTGTAGGTCTCGTCGCCACCGTAGTTTGGATCGGCCAGACGCTCACGGATGATGGAGTCGCGCACCCAGTTGACAAACTGACGATACTCGGAGTTGGTAATCTCCGTATCGTCCATCCAGAATCCCTCTATTGAAATGTCTCTCACTGGAGTCTGTCGTCCCCAAAGCGAATCTGGGTTCTCAAGGCCCATACGCAGGTGTCCACGCTTGATAAGCACCATGCCGTAGGGGGCTGGTTCTGAAAACGCGCGACCGCCGGCACCTGTCAGTTCGCCGCCGTCCGCCATTGCCGACTTGCCTCCGAAGCAGCTCGTCATGGTGAGCAGAGCCATGAGGCAAAGTCCTATGATTACGTTTCTTTTCATTATAGCAATATTATAATATTCTTACACTTTGATGCTTGTTTCGTCCTTTCTTGAAGATGTTCATATCCATCTGATAGCCCACCAACAGTTCGTGGGAGCCGTTGCCCAGGCTGACACCGTTGGTATAGGCTTCATAGCTGTAGCCCAGGGTCACTCCGTGGAACAATCCGCCAAGGAACACCGTCACCGAGTTGGTAGGGCTGTAACCCAGTCCGACATACATCATTTTGTTGTCATGGGTGTACTTCAGGCGTCCTGTGATGTCGGCTCTGTAACCCACTCCGTCGCTACGTCCCAAGACAGACGGCTGCACAGATAAAAACGGGTTTCTGAGCTGAATATTGCCTCCGGCAGTAAAATAATATGTACGCGCTATCTCCAGCTCGTTGGTTTCGCCTATTTCCACGGTGGGATTCAGCAGGTGCTGCACCGATGCACCAACATACCAGTTGCGCCGCATGTAGTAGAGGCCCGCACTCAGGTCGAAGCCCGATCCCGTAATGTCTGATGTGGAGAAAGCGGGGTCGTTTTGGTCGATTACCTCTAGCTTCGAACCGTTGAAATTCTCGCCCAGCAACGAGCCCTGCACACCAACGTGGAGTCGTCCGCCCAGCAGTTTGGGCCTATAGGCGTACTGCAGTGACACGGTGTTGTGGGAGAACAGGCCGATCTGGTCGTTGATCACCCTGACACCCGCACCGTGGTAGCTGTTCAGGAATGCAAAGGGTACGTCGACCGAGAAGAACATGGTACGTGGGTTGTGTTCGAAGCCTGTAAGCGTCATGTTGTAGGCTCCAACGAAGTTCAGTTTGTCCTGTTTTCCCACCGCAGCGGGATTAAACGACGTTTCCATCGCCCAGTAGTGACTGAACGATGGGTCATACTGTGCTGCCGCCTCTACGAAGGGCAGGAACAACAGGGCCAATATCCACAGATTTCGCCTTAACACAACATTATAACGGTCGCGTACACGGTTTATTGCATTGCAAAGACGTTTTTTACACCAATCATCCATAAAAAAAACAGGCACGGACTCTTGAAACGCAAGAACCCGTGCCCGAAACTAAGCGTCCGGCTTTAGGCAATGGCTGCCAGGTTTTCTTCAGAGATTGACTTCAGGCCACTCTTCTTAATGACCTGTTCTGCCTCTTCGGCATTGTCAGTGCGGAAGATCAGGATGCCCTTGCCTCCCAGGATGAAGGAGTACAGGTAGGCAATGCTGATGCCGGCATTGCTGAAAGACTGGATGGCATCGGCAGCACGGCCAGGCTCGTCGTCGAGCTCAATGGCAAACACGTCACTCAGTGCCACGGCCACTCCACCCTTCTTCAGTTCCTCATAGGCCCGGAGCGGTTCCGAGCAGATAAGGCGGTAGATGCCATACTCTGCCGTGTCGGCAATGGTCGAGGCAACGATCTGGATCTTGGCCTCTTTCAGTACATTGAGCACCTTGATGAGAGTGCCCGAACGGTTCTCAATGAAAATGGAAAGCTGATTGATTGTCATGTTTCTATGCCCCTAAATCAGGGGGATGGGGGTCTGAACAAGCGTGAATGCAAACCCACCGTTAAAGTATTTGTGTGATGGTTAAGGGGATTGGTCATCTGCGCTTGTTCAGACTGCCAACCCCCTTGCTCCTGTTCTGCTGACTTGCGAGGCAAGAACTTAGGGGGCTAAGTTATTGGTAGACCTTTCGCTTGTCGACCACACGCACGGCCTTGCCTTCGCTGACGGGCAGCGTGCCTTTCGACACAAGGCGCACGCGGGGCTTCAGCAGGATCTCGTCGCCCAGCTGGTGGCGCAGTTCCTTCTCCAACCACTGCAGCTTGGCGAAGTCGTCGGTACCCTCGTTTACTTCCACCTCTACAGTCATCTGGTCGTTGTTGTCCTCCGTGGTCAGCGTAATGAGGTAGTTGGTGCCCACTTCGGGGAACTTCATCAGAATCTTCTCAATCTGGATGGGGAAGATATTCACGCCTCGCAGCACAATCATGTCGTCGCTGCGGCCACGCATGCGGTCCAGTCGGATGTGGTTGCGTCCACAGGGACACGTGCGACCCAGCACGCGGGTCAAGTCACGGGTGCGGTAGCGCAGCAGCGGCATGGCCTCGCGGCACAACGTGGTGAGCACCAGTTCGCCAATCTCGCCGTCGGGCACAGGTTCCAGCGTTTCGGGGTCTACAATCTCGACGATGTAGTAGTCTTCCCAGAAGTGCAGTCCGTTCTGCTCCGGGCACTCAAAACCCACGCCGGGGCCGCACATCTCGCTCATGCCGAACGAGTTGTATGCCTTCACGCCCATCATTTCCTCGATGCGCTTGCGCTGTTCCTCGCTGTGAGGCTCGGCACCAATGGCCAGCACCTTCAGCTTGGTGTCGCGGCGCGGGTCTACGCCCTCCTGCTGCATCACTTCGTAGAGACGGGTCACGTAGCTGGGAATGGCGTGGATGGCCGTGGTTCCGAAGTCCTTGATGAACTTGATCTGGCGCAGCGAGTTGCCTGCTGCAGCGGGCACGGTGAGCATGCCCAACTTCTCGGCGCCGTACTGGAAGCCCAGTCCACCGGTGAACATGCCGTAGCCAGATGAGTTCTGGAACACGTCGTCGGGACGCAGTCCTACCATCCACAGGTTGCGGGCCACCTGGTTGGCCCACTCGTCGAGGTCTTTCTGCGTGTGCAGGATAACGGTGGGATTGCCGGTGGTGCCACTGCTGGAGTGCAGACGCACGCAGTCGCGCAGGGGCACGCAGCACATGCCGAAGGGATAGGTCTCACGCAGGTCCTGCTTCGTAGTGAAGGGCAGCTTGCGGACATCGTCCAGTGTCTTAATGTCGTCGGGCGTGAGGCCCATTTCCTTGAATTTCCTACGATAGAACTCGTTGTTCATGCAGTGGCGCACAGTCTTCTGAAGCCGCTCCAACTGGAGTGCCTCGATCTGCTCGCGACTCATGGTCTCGAATTCCTGATTAAAATAGGGTGAATTGTTCATAGTGTTATTTATAGTTTGCGATTATCAATCACGTGGGCGCTCTTTCCTTGTGAGCGCTCAATGGTGTTGGGGGCCTTCAGCTGCACCTTGGCCGAGATGCTGAGCACGCTCTTCAGCTTGGCGGCCAGCTTCTTCTCCAGTGCGGCCACGGCTGCGGGCGTATCGAAGGTGCCGGTGAAGACCTCCTGGCGCAGCTCTACCTGAACCTGCAGCGTGTCGAGGTTGTTCACGCGGTCCACCACGAGCATGTAGCGCGGTGCAAACTCGGGCATCGACAGCACCACACTCTCCACCTGCGACGGGAACACGTTGATGCCGCGGATGATGAGCATGTCGTCCGAGCGTCCCTCAATGCGGCCCATGCGCACATTGGTGCGTCCGCAATCGCACGTGCCAGGCAGCAGTGAGCAGAGGTCGCGTGTGCGGTAGCGTATCACGGGCATGCCTTCCTTCGTCAGTGTGGTGAACACCAGTTCGCCGGTCTGTCCGGCGGGCAGGGGCTCCAAGGTGGTGGGGTTGATGATTTCGGGATAGAAATGGTCTTCGTTAATGTGACTGCCGTGCTGCATCTGGCACTCGTAGCTCACGCTTGGGCCCATTACCTCCGACAGACCGTAGATGTTGAAGCCTTTCAGCCCCAGGCGCTGCTCAATTTCCTTTCTCATCTGCTCTGTCCATGGCTCGGCACCGAATGCACCGATGCGCAGCTTGATCTGTTCCTTCGTGATGCCTATCTTCTCCATCGTCTCGGCCAGGTAGAGGGCGTACGACGGTGTGCAGGCGATGCCAGTGATGCCCAGGTCACGTATCAGTTTCAAGTGCTTCTCGGTGTTGCCGGTTCCGGCAGGAATGACCGATGCACCCAGGTGCTCCACACCGTAGTGGGCACCCAGACCGCCAGTGAACAGGCCGTAGCCGTAGGCCACGGAGAAGATGTCGTCGCGGCTGACACCGAACGCTGTGAGGCAGCGAGCCATGCACTCGCTCCACACACCAATATCTTTGCGCGTATAGCCCACGATGGTGGGGTTGCCAGTGGTGCCGCTCGATGCATGCACGCGGATGATCTCACTCTGCGGGGCTGCCTGAAGGCCGAAGGGATAGTTGTCGCGCAGGTCCTTCTTGGTGGTGAAGGGCAGCTTTGTGATGTCCTCAATGGTCTGAATGTCATCGGGACGGATGTCCAACTCCTGCAGCTTATTGCGGTAGAAGGGCACGTTGTGATATACGTACTCCACGATTTTGTGCAGTCTCTTACCTTGCAGCGCGCTCATCTCGTCGCGGCTCATGCATTCTTTGTTCGGATTCCAAATCATAAGTTCTGTTTTGCTTTTTGTGTCATACCGATTGCAAAATTACAAAATCTCTTTCATTCGGCAAAGAAAAACACCGAAAAAACTTACAAAATTACTGAGCCTCAGTTGCGTTGCAAGTGAGGCTTAGTTGTCACACAACTGAGGCTCAGTTACGTCGCAAGTGAGGCTCAGTTGAAAATCACGGGCATTTCCACCCGATATTTTTTGCCAGTTTGCTCGTTTTTTCTTACTTTTGCAGGACAAAACCAATCCGAGGTCGGCTGACCTGAAAAAACAACTTCTGACTATGATTAACAAGCAACTTCTGGAACCGGATAGCATCGTCGTGATCGGCGGCTCGAACAATGTCCATAAACCAGGCGGTGCCGTGGTGCGCAACCTGATAGGCGGCGGATTCAAGGGTACACTGCGCATCGTGAACCCCAAGGAGGACGATGTGCAGGGCATCAGGGCCTTCCACGATGCCAAGGAACTGCCCCCCACCGACCTGGCCATCGTGGTGGTGGCCGCAAAATTCTGTCCGCAGTATGTGGAAATGCTGGCCGCCGAAAAACAGGTGCGGGCCTTCATCATTCTCTCGGCGGGCTTCGGCGAAGAGACCCATGAGGGTGCCTTGCTCGAACAGCAGATTCTCGACACCTGCGACCGCTACGGATGTGCGCTCATCGGGCCTAACTGCATCGGCCTGCTCACGCGCTGGCACCACTCGGTGTTCACCAAGCCCATCCCCCACCTCAACCCCAAGGGCGTCGACTTCATCTCCGGCAGCGGAGCCACAGCGGTGTTCATCCTGGAGAGTGCCGTCACCAAGGGACTGCCCTTCAACTCGGTGTGGTCGATAGGCAACGGCAAGCAGATTGGCATCGAGACCGTGCTGGAGTACATGGACGAGCACTTCGACCCGGAACGCGACTCGATGGTGAAGCTGCTCTATATCGAGAACATTGCCGACCCCGACAAGCTGCTCTATCATGCTACTTCTTTAATCAACAAAGGCTGCCGCATTGCTGCCATCAAGGCGGGCAGCAGCGAGAGCGGAAGCCGGGCGGCATCGAGCCACACAGGGGCCATTGCCTCAAGCGACTCGGCTGTCGAGGCCCTGTTCCGCAAGGCTGGCATCGTGCGCTGCTTCAGCCGTGAAGAGCTCACCACCGTTGGCTGCATCTTCACGCTCCCACGCTTCACGGGCAAGAACTTTGCCATCGTCACCCATGCCGGTGGGCCGGGCGTGATGCTCACCGATGCACTCTCAAAGGGCGGAATGCAGGTGCCGCCGCTCAACGGGCCAATGGCCGAAGAACTGAAGGCACAACTTTACCCCGGCAGCAGCGTGGCCAACCCCATCGACATCCTGGCCACGGGAACGCCCGAACACCTGGGCATTGCCATCGACTACTGCGAGAACAAGTTCGACAACATCGACGCCATCGCCGTCATCTTCGGCACACCGGGACTGGTGAAACTCTATGAGACCTACGACGTGCTGCACAAGAAGATTCAGGAGTGTCGCAAACCTATCTTCCCCATCCTGCCCAGCGTGAACACCGCTGGTCCTGAGGTGCAGGAGTTTCTGAAGCGGGGCCACGTGAACTTCAGCGACGAAGTGACGCTGGCCACGGCACTTACACAGATCATGAAGACCCCGGAACCGGCACCGCCCGAAGTGCAGCTTTACGGCATCGACATCCCAAGGCTGAACACCCTCATCAACAGCATACACGAAAACGGCTATCTGCCACCCGACATGGTGCGCCAGATGCTGGCCTGCGCAGGCATCTCGCTGGTGCCTGAACTGGTCTCAACGTCCAAGGAAGAGCTGGCCGCCTTTGCCGACCGTGTGGGCTTCCCCGTCGTGGCAAAGGTCGTGGGTCCCGTGCATAAGAGCGACGTGGGCGGTGTGGCACTCAACATCCGTTCCAAGGAGGTGCTCAGTGCAGAGTTCGACCGGATGATGCAAATTCCCGATGCCACCGCCGTGATGGTGCAGAAGATGATTCGCGGCACCGAACTCTTCATCGGTGCCAAGTACGAGGAGCGCTTCGGCCACGTCATCCTGTGCGGACTGGGCGGCATCTTCGTCGAGGTGCTGAAGGACGTGTCATCAGGTCTGGCTCCGCTGGCCTACGGAGAAGCCTACTCCATGATCCACTCGCTGCGCGGCTATAAAATAATAAAAGGTACGCGAGGGCAGAAAGGTGTCAACGAGCGCAAGTATGCCGAGACCATCGTCCGCCTCAGCACGCTCCTCCGCTTTGCCACAGAGATAAAGGAAATGGACATCAACCCCCTGCTCGCCGACGAAAACGACGTCATCGCCGTCGACGCACGAATACTGGTGGAAAAGTAAAAGAAAAGGTGGCAGAGAAATCTACCACCTTGCTTTTGCATCGTCGGCATCGCTGACGAAATATCGAACATAAAGTTCATCGAGGACTTCGACAAAATAGTGAACTTTATGCTTGCAACAATCCACGCATAGTATATACGAAAACAGAATCAATCTCAGGCAAGCCCCTACGGCAGTAGGGGTATATGCCTCTATGTTTCCTGCATTGCTTCTATTTTTCCTACTTGATAGTAGGTGTAGAACAGTTCTTTCAATAAATCCAGCCAGCCTATTGAAAATATTTTTCTTTACTATACTCACTTTTTGAAACTAATCTACTATTTATAATAAAACTACTGATTATGACAAGACAATTTCGAGATTTGAGGGATGATACCAAGATGCGTATATCCCAAAGTTTGAAGGGTCGTTCGCATAGCGAGAGCCACAAACAAGCAATCAGTGACGCTATGAAAGCGTACTGGTCAACCATCCCATATAGGGACGAGGAAAATAACGAGAGTAATAACCAAAACGATGAAACGAGTATGTAACAGACCTGTTCAACTTGATGCAGTGACCCTTTGTTATGAGGTCGTGCATCCTTACTACTACGAACAACTTACCACCCTCGACTATGGCGAGTGTCTTGATATGGACGAGTTCAGACTATATAGAACAGAGGGTAGGTACTTTGAAAACGTCTATGTCATTCGATTGGATAACGG
>CAMZBS010000083.1 GCA_947304695.1 uncultured Prevotella sp. | reverse complement strand
GACTGTAACTCAGCCCGCAAGTACTGGCACTTCATCAAGGTCATGGGCCGTTCGGCTAGCCACATCGCACTGGAGTGCGCCCTGCAGACGCAGCCGAACATCTGCCTGATTTCAGAAGAGGTGGAGAAGAATGACCTGACGCTCGACGACGTGGTGACCTATATCGCCAACGTGGTGGCACGTCGTGCTGAAGAAGGCAACAACTTCGGTACGGTCATCATCCCCGAGGGTCTCATCGAGTTCATCCCTGCCATCAAGAAGCTCATTGCCGAGCTGAACGATGTGCTGGCCAGCCCCGAAGCCAAAAACCTGAGCCGCAACGAGCAGATTGACTTCGTGAAGCAGCAGATCTCCGACGAGAACCTCGCTGTGTTCAACTCGCTGCCCACCAGCGTGGCTCATCAGCTGGCACTCGACCGCGATCCTCACGGAAACGTGCAGGTGAGCATGATTGAGACTGAGAAGCTGCTGTCGTCGATGGTGGCTACCAAGCTGGAGCGTTGGCGCAAGACCGACATGTTCAAGGGTAAGTTTGCTACCCAGCACCACTTCTTCGGCTATGAGGGACGCTGCGCTGCCCCGTCGAACTTCGACGCCGACTACTGCTACGCCCTCGGTGCAAGTGCTGCCCAGTTGATTGCAGCCGGAAAGACCGGCTACATGGCTATTGTGAAGAACACTACGGCTCCTGCTGCTGAGTGGAAGGCCGGTGGTGTGCCCATCACGATGATGATGAACATGGAGCGTCGCAACGGTGAGATGAAGCCTGTGATTCGCAAAGCCCTCGTTGAGCTCGATGGCGCACCCTTCAAGGAGTTTGCCAAGAACCGTGAGCGTTGGTCGCGTGAGACGGCTTACGTCTATCCCGGTCCCATCCAGTACTGGGGACCTACCGAGGTGTGCGACCAGCCCACCAAGACGCTGGCCTTGGAGCAGGCAAAATAAACTTGTGAACTGATTTGAGAGCTGAGGACTGTTTGTCTTCAGCTCTCAAATATTATTGAATGACCGCTCACGGAAATTTTGACGGAAAAAAGAAATACGGTTAAAAGAAGAAGCGTTCACCGCACCAGCCCCGTCCGCCACAAGCGGCCGGGCTTGTTTGTACGTGTGCTGAGGAAGATGCCTCGCTGGGCATTCTGGCTGGGGGCATTGGCTGTGGCTGCTGGCTACGTGTGGTTCTTCTATTATTTCTTTGTTTCTCCTTACGGTTTCCGCTGGCGTGCCCTTTACGGCGACTTGTCGAATCCGGAAGGCTATGACATTCATGGCATCGACATTTCCCATTATCAGGGTGAAATTGACTGGGAAGTACTGCGCAATCAGGGCATGATCGACAAGTGTCCAGTGCGCTTCGTCATGATTAAGGCCACCGAGGGCACCGATCGTGTAGATCCGAATTTCCAAGACAATTTCAGTCAGGCACTGGAATACGGCTTTACCCGTGGTGCTTATCATTTTTACAGTGTTCATTCCTCAGCCAAGGATCAGGCCAACTTCTTCATCCAGACCGTCGACCTACAGCGGGGCGACCTGCCGCCAGTGCTCGATGTGGAGCACAAGCCCAAGAATCAGACTGACGATGAGTTCAAGCAGAGCGTGCTTCTTTGGCTTGAAATGGTGGAACGGTACTATGGTGTGAAGCCCATCATCTACACCTATTATAAATTTAAGATGCGCTATCTTTCCGACGAGGTGTTCGATCAGTTCCCCTACTGGATAGCCCATTACTACGTGGACAGCGTGGAATACAGGGGTGAATGGAAATTCTGGCAGCACACCGATGTGGGGCGGCTGCCAGGAATCAAGGGCTATGTCGATCTGAATATCTACAATGGCTCCTACTACGACCTGCGCCAACTAACCATTGGCAGTCAGGAAACCATTGGCGTTGATGCTTATCGCGAGGAAGAATAGCGTCAGAACACAACGTTAACCAGCCTCTTCGAATAGATTTCCTTTATGGGTTCTCCGATAACGTCCACCCGTCTCTCAGGGTCATCATCTTCACTACCATTGTCGCAAGCCCAGCTTTTCAGACAACTGGCATAGAACGAACCGCCGCTCAAGACGATGGCTTTCTCGCTCTTGACGGCCTTTGGCTTGCCCACGTCGTTGCTGCCGGTGGTGGTGGCAACGAGTGTGCCGCCCTGTACAAGAATCGTGTCGGAGCAGTTGACACCCTTGCCTCCGTCGCCTGTGCTGGTAATGGTGAGCATACCGGCCGTCATGAGGAAGAGACTGTCGCTCTTGATGCCGGCACACGATGTGGTGTCAATGGTGAAGTTGTCAGCCGATAAGAATGTGGTGTCAATCCGGCAGTTGCCCGATGTGCTGATGGTGGTCTGTCCACCGGCAATGAGCGTGCGGGCATCGTTCTTGATGCCTCGGGCTCCGTCGGCCTTTACATCCACGGTCAGCGTGCCGCCCCGGATAGTAAAGCCGTCATTCACCTTGATGCCGTGGTTGCCGTTTTCGTCCACCTGCACATGGATGGTTCCGCTTTCCACGACAATGTAGTCATCGCTGGCTATGCCGTTCCGTGCATGTCCATTGACGTTGAGTGTGCCTGCGCCACGAAAATAAATCTGGCCTTCGCTGAAGAATGCGCCTTTCTGGTCGATGGATGCGTCTAAGGCGTTCGTAGGCGCATCGGCGTATTGCTTGCCATCGCTGAGTGTGTTGACCGTTCCTGCTACGGTGCTGACGACAAGGTCTTTGCCGCACTGGTTGTTGATGGCAGGTCCGTCGGGATTAGTAATGCTCACGCCGTGGAGCAGTAGCCCCAGTCTTTTCCAGCTGTAGATAAGCAGTGAACCGTTGTCGGTCGAGCCGCTGAGCGACAGTTGCAGGAACTTATTGGTGTTGGAGCGCACAACCACATCGGCATCCGTCACGCTTACGTAACCGTAACAGTCACCGCTGACCGTTGCGCTTGAGCCGTTGAAGACTATGGATATGTCAATCGTGTCGGTGGTTGTCCTGTCGGCAAAGTCTTCTTCCCAGGAGTATTGGTCATCATTGGTGCAGGCCGCTAACGACACGGCCATGCAGAGACAGACAAATAGCTTTTTCATGCAGGTCTATTTGAATTTGTATTTATAGCTAAGTCCGATCATGTGGATGTTGGCTTCTTGATCGTCATCGTCCTTGTTCACGTTCTGGTAGCGGTAGGTCAGCGCGAAGGCATGCTGCTTGCGGTATTTGTAGTCAATGCCCACCTGATAGCGCATCTTCTGGATGCCGCCCTTGGCATTGAACATCTCAACATTGGCAAAGGGGTCGAACTTCCAGTGCGGGATGTCGTAGCTCAATTGCAGGCGGCTGCGCAGCACGTTCTTGCCTTTTCCCCTGACGGACTTCCACGTGTCGTAGTCGAAGTCGTATTTCTTGCCCTCGGCTTCAGGGCGGTAGGTGTACTGCCATCGTTCGCGCAGCGACACCGTCAGGCGCCCCCAGTCAAGGCTTCCTGCCAGACTCACGTTGAAGCGGTGGCGCACTGCCCAGTAGCTGGGCATCCATTTGTTGGGAGTCAGTCCGTCTTTCTTCAGGTCCAGCTCTTCGGGGTTGTTATCATAAAGAAAGGTGTAGCCAGCCGAAGCCTTCAGTCCGTTGACAATCTTGTATTCCCCGCTGACGCCCATGCTCCAGCGGTCGGCAGTCCTGGTGTTATTTCGCGTGCGGAATTCCGTTTCGGCTCCCACGCTCCATTTCCGTGAAAGCTTTTTCTCGGCTCCCAACTCGTACCACATCCCGAAGTCATCGGCTTGCGCCTTTGCCTGTTGGGGAATGCAGAGCGTCAGGAGGAAAAGAATGATCAGAATTGTTTCCATTGCAGTTTTCTTACATTAAACTGTCCGTCCACTTCGCTGATGCCTTCTCCTTCGTAAGTGATGCGCAACACCACAGCGTCTCTCAGGAAGTCAATGCCGCCCACGTCTACTTTCAGAATCTTCAGCCCCGTGCGTGCTTCCAGGTCGCTGATCAGCTCCTCGCGCCGTTCGGGCTTGACCAGTTCCGGGCGGTCATACTGGATGAGCTTGGTACTTTGCACCTTCACTTTCAGTTCGCACAGCCAGATGGAAGCTATTGAAATAAGGTCTACGATGGCCAGTTCGCCGTAGTTTTCGGCCATTGCATGCACCACCGAAAGGCAGATGATGAGAAACAGGTAGGTCATCTCTCGCACTGGCATGGTGTCGGTGCGGTAGCGCATGATGCTGAAGATGCCAAACAGTCCCAGTCCCACACCCATCGTGGCCTTGCCTCGCTCTATGCCCATCATGAAGTAGACCAGGAAGAAGATGGCCACGGTCATGAGCATGAAGGTGAAGTAGAAGTCACGGCGGTGGTTCTTCTTGTAGTAAAGAAACTCGATGATGCCCCAGTTTACAATGACGCAGATGATAAATCTGACTAATGTGCCGCAGAACTCGGCGGAAAAGAATTGTTCCATATCGTTTTTTTGATGTTTTAGTTTCGTGTATGATTATTGTCCTACCTGTCTGAGCATGCGTTCCACATCGCTCAACTTAGGTTTGAAACGGTTCACCGCCAGTCCGTCGTTGGTCATGGCGGCTCCCATGCAGTATTTGCTGAAGCCGTGGGGATGGATGCGCAGCTGTCGTAGCATATCGAGAACGGGCGAGAACACCTGGCCGTCGCGCTTCAGTTCAACGATGACCAGTGGCCCCATATCGCGATCCTGTCCTGTCACCACGTTGTGGAAGTGCAGGGCCGTGTCAATGGTGAGCCGTTCGGTCTTGGCCTTGTTCACCAGGGTAATGCGGTGGAAATGGTTGTGCATGTGGGGAATCAGGTCGTCTACGTTGAAGTGCAGTCGGCTGTCAATGAACTCCCGCTTGACGCTGTCGGTCAGGTCCATGTCGGTCACCTCAATGCGTTTCTTCTTCGTTCGTCCGTGGTTGTTCTTGGTTTTAATCTCCATGAACTGCAGGTGCGAACTGACGTAAGTGCGGAAACGCAGCTTCTGGCGCCCGGTGTGTCCGTGCTGGTGCTCCTGGTACATGCCGAAGTCGCGCGTATCAAAATAAGTGGTGTCGTAAAGCATGTTGCGTTCGCCGTCAATCTCCTGCACGAAGTAGTCCTGCTGAGCCATCTTGAGCAGCAGCATGAGCTTGGGCATGGTCGTCACAAATTTCGTGTCCGTGCGGTTCATCAGCTTCACACCGCTCATCTCGGCCAGCGTTATGGGAGCAAATGTCTTGATGATTTCATCCATGTTATTGGCGTTTCTGCTACAAAATTACTATATTTCAGTTGTCTGGGCAAATAATTTAAACGAAAAGACTTGTTTTTTCAGTTAAATTGACATATTCGCAACTGTTGCTCACGTCTGTCTGAGCTGTGCATTTAAATGTATATTTGTTAAAGAATGTTACCCTTCAGATATTTCTTCAAAAGTTTTTGTGCTATTACCAGAAAAGTTTGTACCTTTGCACCCGCAAACGACAAAACGCTTGTCAAGGTGCGTTAGTTCAGTAGGTTAGAATGCCTGCCTGTCACGCAGGAGGTCACGAGTTCGAATCTCGTACGCACCGCTGCAATGCTAAAAGCTCATCGAATTATCGGTGGGCTTTTTTAACTATAAGTACGGAATGAAGATGAAAAGAACCATTACAACCCTGTGCGTCCTGTTTTGCATGGCATTGGCCCATGCCCAGGATGTGACAAAAAATCTGACCATGTATCAGTCTTATCAGCCGGCCATGATCCACATGACCAGCGGAAAGAGCATCAAGAACTTGTACACCAACATATTCCTGAAGAATGGTGCCTTGCTCTATCTGCAGGGTGAGAAGACGATGGAAGCCCGAATGGAGACCATTGCAGGGGTGGACTTCGACGACCGTAAGTACATCAATATCGACAATCAGCTGGCTGCTGCACTCGACACCGTGGGCAACAACATCCTCTACTGCATCTCGCTAATTGATGTGGATGCCTACAACCAGATGCTCCGCAACAATGTGAACATCACTAACCTGTCGTTCTCTGACCACATGTCCTATTCAACCATAGACCTGACGGCCTATGAGGATCAGGAACTTCCCATCATCTACATTTTCTATTATTTGTATAATGGTAAGTTGGTGCGTGTTCATGAGCGTGAGATTTCACGACTGCTGGACAAGGAAAAGAAACGCAGGTACAAGACCATCCTGTCGCTGCCTGAATTCAACTGGACCGACCGCGAGAGTCTGGTGAATCTGCTCAAGGCTATCACCGATTAATAAGTATAAAGATAGAGGGTTGAGAAAATTTTCTCAACCCTCTATCTTTAGTTCGTCCTTTCCTTCTTCTTTGCTGATGCGGATGGTGGCACCCAGCGGAATCTCGCTGTTCACGATGAGTTCGGCTATGCCGTCTTCAATATAGTTCTGGATGGCGCGTTTGAGCGGACGGGCACCGAACTGTACGTCGTAGCCCTTCTCGGCCACAAACTCCTTGGCCTCTTCCGACAGTTCCACCTGATAGCCCATGTCCTCAATGCGCTTCCAGAGACCGCTCAGTTCCACGTCGACAATCCTCTTGATGGCTGCAAGGTCCAGCTGGTCGAAGGTGATAATCTCGTCGAGTCGGTTCAGGAACTCCGGTGAGAACTGCTTCGACAGTGCTTTCTGTACGATGCTGCGGGCATGCTCCTTGTCCTTGTCGTTCATGTTCAGTCCCGTGTTGCCTGCATTGAAGCCCACCCCGCGTCCAAAGTCCTTCAGCTGGCGGGTACCGGCGTTTGAGGTCATGATGATGACCGTGTTGCGGAAGTCCACGAAGCGTCCGTTGCCGTCGGTCAGTCTTCCCTCGTCGAGCACCTGCAGGAGCAGGTTGAACACGTTGCCGTGAGCCTTTTCAATCTCGTCGAGCAGCACGATGGAGTAGGGGTGACGGCGCACGCGCTCGGTCAGCTGTCCGCCTTCTTCATAGCCCACATAGCCCGGAGGCGCACCAATCAGTCGGCTCACGTTGAACGACTCCGTATATTCGCTCATGTCGATTCTGATGAGCGAGTCGCTGCTGCCGAACATAAACTCGGCCAGCTTCTTTGCCAGATAGGTCTTGCCCACACCCGTGGGGCCTAAGAACATGAACACGCCGATGGGGTGGTTGGGATCTTTCAGTCCCACCCTGTTGCGCTGAATGGCCCGTACCATCTTGTCGATGGCAGCATCCTGGGCAATGACGGCTTTCTTTAGTTCACTGGCCATTCCCTTCAGGCGGATGCCTTCCTGTTCGGCCATGCGCTGTGCTGGTACGCCGGTCATCATCGAGATCACGTCGGCAATCGTGTCAGCGTCCACCTTCTGTCGTTCCTCGGTTTCCCCGTTGCTCCAGTTGGTCTGCAGCAGGGTCAGTTCGGCCTCCAGTTCGGTCTGTCGGTCACGGTAGCTGGCGGCCAGCTCAAAGTTCTGGTTCCTCACGGCCTGTTTCTTCTTGTCGAGCACATGGGCCAGCTCCTTTTCCTTCTCCACGATTTCGGGTGGAATCTGTGCATTAGATAAATGTACGCGCGAACCAGCTTCGTCCATGGCATCGATGGCCTTGTCAGGGAAGGCCCGCTCCGTGACGTAGCGTTCTGTCAATTTGACACATGCCGTGATGGCCTCGTCAGTATAGTCCACATGGTGGTGGTGCTCATAGCGGTCCTTGATGTTGTGCAGAATCTGCAACGTCTCTTCCTGCGTGGTTGGCTCCACAAGCACCTTCTGGAAGCGTCGCTCCAGGGCACCGTCCTTCTCAATAGAATTGCGGTACTCGTCGAGCGTAGTGGCTCCGATGCACTGTATGGTGCCACGGGCCAGTGCCGGCTTCATGATGTTGGCGGCATCCATCGTGCCAGGTGCCGATCCGGCACCTATCATGGTGTGAATCTCGTCGATGAACACAATGATGTTCGGATCCTGTTCTATCTCCTTGAGCAGCGCACGGATGCGCTCCTCAAACTGTCCGCGATACTTCGTGCCTGCCACAATGGCGGTCATGTCGAGTGACACCAGTCGTTTCTGGAAGAGCATCGGCGATGTCTTGTGCTGGGCAATGAGCTGTGCCAGTCCCTCCACGATGGCACTCTTGCCCACGCCGGGCTCACCAATGAGGATGGGGTTGTTCTTCTTGCGGCGACTGAGTATCTGCGCAATGCGATCCATCTCCTTCTGCCGGCCAACGATGGGGTCGAGCTGTCCAGCCATGGCCATTGCCGTCAGGTCGCGGCCGAAGTTCTCCAACGCCGGCGTGCCAGACTTACCCTTTTCGCTCTTCGTTTTCCCCTTGACATTTTCCATTTCGGGGTCAGGGTATATGT
>CAMZBS010000082.1 GCA_947304695.1 uncultured Prevotella sp. | reverse complement strand
CTACGTCGAACGTGCGGTCGGGCAGTTCCTGCATCATGATGTTCATGGAGCATCCCGTAGGCATGGCCGGGGTGACACCCACAATCTTGGGATTCATCTTAGCCAATTCCAGAAGGGTCTCGCCAAACACGTCCTGGAATTTCGGGGGCTTGTTGGCGGTCTCTCCTTTTATCAGTTTTCCCGTTTCGGGGTCGAACTTGCCAGGGGCATGCCACACGGGCTTATAGTCTTCGGCAGGCGCATAGCCATGGCCTTTCTTCGTATGCAGATGCAGCAGTTTGGGTCCTTTCATGTCCTTCAACTGGCGCAGGATGCGCACCAGTTCCACCACGTTGTGGCCATCGAAGGGACCGAAATAGCGTATGTTCATGCCCTCGAACACGTTCTGTTGCTGGGCAATGGCACTCTTGATGGCATTGGTCAGACGGATGATGCCCTTGCGGCGGTCCTCGTGCAGCATGCCTTTGGAGCGCAGCCACTGCGACACCTTAAAACGCACGGAGTTGTAGGTCTCGTTGGTGCTCAGTCCCAACAGGTATTGCTTCATGCCGCCCACCGAGAGATCTATCGACATGTTGTTGTCATTCAGGACAATCAGCATATCGTTGGGGGTCGACGACACATTGTTCAGGCCCTCAAAGGCCAGTCCACCGCTCATCGAACCGTCACCAATCACGGCCACGACCTTACGGCTTGGCTGATTGCTGCTGGCTACCGCCATGCCCAAGGCTGCCGATATGGAGTTTGAGGCATGACCGCAGATGAAGGAGTCATATTCGCTCTCCTCTGGTGAAGGGAAGGGCCTGATGCCGTGCAGCTTGCGGTTGGTACAGAACTGCTCACGGCGTCCGGTCAGGATTTTATGGCCGTAAGCCTGGTGTCCAACATCCCACACCACGCGGTCATCGGGTGTATTGAACACGTAGTGCAGAGCCACCGTCAGTTCCACCACGCCCAGGCTTGAAGCCAGGTGACCGGGATTCACCGACAACTCTTCCACGATGTCCTGACGCAGTTCGTCGCACACCTGTGGCAGTTGCTCCACACTTAACCTGCGCAGGTCTGCGGGCAGCTGTATCTGGTTCAGAAGTTCAAACTTTTTCTGTTGTTCCACTTTTTTAAGGTCATCATTTGGGTTGCAAAGTTACGACAAAAAGCCCATATAGCAAAGAGAAATGCCATTTATTTGCTGTTTTCGGCCATTTGCAGGCTGTTTGAAATGAAATAGTTCTTAAAAAGCAAGACAATAATTTGGAAGTTCAATAAAAACTTCATACATTTGCACACCATATCAGCTAACCTTAGAAACGCGAATGAAATACATTGCCCTGCCTGCTACCGTTGGCCAGCGAAGACTATCGTTCTATCTGGCCATGGAGGAGTACGTGGCCCGTTCACTCGGAGAGGAAGACGCCTTCTTCCTGTGGCAGGTGAAACCTACGGTCATCTTCGGGCGCAACCAGTCGATGGAAGGCGAGGTAAACGTGGACTACTGCCGCCGTCACGGCATAGAGATGTACCGCCGGAAGAGCGGCGGAGGCTGCGTCTATGCCGACGAGCAGAACCTGATGCTGTCGTTAGTGACCAGCGAGGTCAATACGGGACTGGCCTTCAATCATTTCATCAACATGGTGGTGCTGGTATTGGGAAGGCTGGGCATTGAGGCCACCAGCACCGTCCACAACGACGTACTGATCGACGGCCGCAAGGTAAGCGGCACGGCCTGCTACCAACTGCCCGGCATAGCCAACATTGTGCATGGCACCCTGCTCTACGACACCTGCATGGACCACATGCTCAATGCCATCACCCCCAGCCGTGAGAAGTTGCAGAAAAAAGGCATCGAGAGCGTGCGCCAGCGCATCACCGTGCTGCACGACTATTTGCCGCAACTGTCGATAGAAGAGCTGAAGTCCTTCATTCGCAGCACGCTCTGCGAGGGTGAACTGACGCTCACAGCCGACGACGTGGCCCGGATTGAAAGGACGGAGCTGGCTTATCTGAAAGAAGAGTTTATTCATTTACTACCTTAAATCAAGAATATGGGAATCAAGACAGAACTGGAAAAGCGCGACAAGCGCACTTGCCTCTACGACAAACACGTGGCCCAAGGGGCCATGATGGTGTCGTTCGGAGGCTTCGAGATGCCCCTGCAGTATATGGGCATCGCTCCTGAGCATACGGCTGTGCGCCAGCGTGTGGGGCTGTTCGACGTGAGCCACATGGGCGAAGTGACCGTCAAAGGTCCCGAGGCTGAGAAATACGTGCAGCACATCTTCACCAACGACGTGGCCGATGCACCTGTCGGGAAGATTTTCTACGGCATGATGTGCTACGAAAACGGCGGCACTGTCGACGACCTGCTGGTCTACAAGATGGGCGAGAACGATTTCTTCCTTGTCATCAACGCCGCCAACATCGACAAGGACTGGGCATGGATGCAGCAGCAGGCCGAAGGCTTCGACATCGATCTGCAGAACCGTTCCGACTTCTACGGGCAGATTGCCGTACAGGGGCCGCAGGCCGAGGACACCGTCGAGACGGTGCTGGGCCTGGCGTGTCACGAACTGGAGTTCTATACCGCGAAGACCATTGGCGACGTGATCATCAGCCGCACGGGCTACACCGGCGAGGACGGCTTTGAGATCTACGCTTCCCACGCGTACATTAACGACTGCTGGGACAAACTCATTGCAGCCGGTGTCGAGGCTTGCGGACTGGGCTGTCGCGACACACTGCGCTTCGAGGTGGGGCTGCCACTCTACGGCGACGAGCTGAGTGCCGAAATCTCGCCCATCATGGCCGGACTCGGCATGTTTGTGAAGCTGGACAAACCTGAGTTCATCGGCCGCGACGCCCTGCTCCGCCAGAAGACGGAAGGCGTGGCCCGCAAGCTCATAGGCATCGAACTGCACGACAAAGCCATTCCCCGTCACGGCTATGCCGTGCTCAATGCCGAAGGCGAAACCATCGGCGAGGTGACCACAGGCTACCACTGCCTTTCGGTAGACAAGAGCGTCTGCATGGCACTCATCGACACTGCCTACGCCAAACTGGGCACTGAGGTGCAGATACAGATCCGCAAGAAGGTGTTCCCCGGCACAGTGGTGAAGAAACAATTCTATAGCAAGAACTATAAAAAATAAACGTAAATATCATTATGGCAACAGTAAAAGAAGGACTCTATTACAGCGAGTCGCATGAGTATGTGAGAATTGAAGGCGAGTATGGTTACATCGGAATCACCGACTATGCTCAGAACGCACTGGGCAACGTGGTCTATGTCGACATGCCTGATGTGGACGATGAGGTAGAGGCAGGCGAGGAGTTCGGCGCCGTAGAGAGCGTCAAGGCCGCCAG
This sequence comes from uncultured Prevotella sp., assembly GCA_947304695.1. The sequence continues at coordinate 5,150 of CAMZBS010000082.1, read as the reverse complement.
CGACCTGATTGCCCCTGTGAGCGGCGTGGTCGTCGAGAAGAACGAAGCACTGGAAGACCAGCCCGAGCTCATCAACCAGGAGCCGTGGGAGAACTGGATCATCAAGGTGGAACTGAGCGACAAGACCCAACTCGACAACCTGATGGATGCAGAAGCCTACACATCTTTTTGTGCAACACTATGATTCACAAGTATTTTCCCCACACCGAGGCCGACCTGCGCTCGATGATGGCTACCGTGGGCATCGATTCCCTTGATGCCCTCTATGCCGACGTGCCGGAACAAATCCGCTTCCGGGGCGACTACCAGCTGCCGGAAGAGATGAGCGAACTGGAAGTGCGCCAGCTCTTCGACCGGCTGGGCTCCCAGAACCGCCAGCTCGTTTGCTTCGCCGGTGCAGGCGTCTACGACCATTACACGCCCTCGGTCATCCCCAACCTGCTCTCGCGCTCCGAGTTCCTGACCAGCTACACGCCCTATCAGGCCGAAATATCGCAAGGCACGCTCCACTACATCTTTGAATATCAGTCGATGATGACCGAGCTCACGGGCATGGACATCTCGAATGCCTCCATGTACGACGGCACCACCGCCACCGCCGAGGCTGTGATGATGGCCGTGGCAGCCGGAAAAAAGCAGCGCACGGTGCTCGTCAGTGAGACGCTCGACCCGAAGGTGCTGGCCGTGGTGAACACATACGCCCACTTCCAGGGCATCAACATCGTGATGATTCCACAGAAGGATGGCGTTACCGACCTCTCAGTGCTCAACACCCAGCTCTCAACAATCCCCGACGTGGCCGCCGTACTGGTTCAGCAGCCCAACTTCTTCGGCATTGTCGAGGACTACAGCGGACTGGCCGAGACCGTCCATGAGAAGAAGGCACTACTCATCATGAATAGCATCATTGCCGACCTGGCCGTGCTGAAGACACCCGGCGAATGGGGTGCCGACATCGCCGTGGGCGACGGTCAGTCGCTGGGCATCCCCATGCAATGGGGCGGCCCCTACGTAGGCTACCTGTGCTGCACGGAGAAGCTCATCCGCAAGATGCCGGGACGCATCGTGGGCAAGACCGTTGACAACCGGGGACAGCGGGCCTTCGTGCTCACGCTCCAGGCCCGCGAACAGCACATCCGCCGCCAGAAGGCCACCTCAAACATCTGTTCCAACCAGTCGCTGATGGCACTCTTCGCCACCGTCTACTGTTCCCTGATGGGACGTCAGGGGCTGAAGGAGGCCGCAGAGCTGGGCTATGCCGGTGCCCATTACCTGTGCGAGAAGCTCATAGCCACGGGCCGCTATACGCTTGTCTATCCCGACAAGCCCTTCTTCAATGAGTTTGTCGTTCGCTACGACGGCAATGTCGATGCCCTGCAGCAGCGTCTGCTCGAAAACGGCATCTTCGCTGGCATCAAACTGGCCGATGACCAGCTGATGCTGGCCGTCACCGAGAAGCGCACCAAAGAAGAAATAGACCATCTAATAGAACTGCTATGAACAACAAACTATACGGAAACCTGATATTCGAACTGTCGCAGCCTGGCCGCAAGGGCTATTCCCTGCCCAAGAACCGCTTCGGCAACTATGCCGTGCCCCAGGAGCTGCGACGCAAGGAGGAGGCCGCACTGCCCGAATGCGACGAGATGACCGTGGTGCGCCACTACACCAACCTGTCGGCCAACAACTTCGGTGTCGACAACGGCTTCTATCCGTTAGGGTCATGCACCATGAAGTACAACCCGAAGATCAACGAGGAAGTGGCTGCCCTGCCGCAGTTCCAGAACCTGCACCCCCTGCAGCCTGCCGACACGACCAAGGGAGCCGAAGCCGTCTGCACGCTGCTGTGCCATGCACTGTGCGAACTGACGGGCCTGCATGCCTTTACCCTGAAGCCCTTTGCCGGTGCCCACGGTGAACTGACGGGCCTGATGGTCATCAGGAACTACCACGCCAGCCGTGGCGACCACCAGCGCCGTCTGGTCATCGTGCCCGACTCGGCCCACGGCACCAACCCCGCCTCGGCTGCCGTCTGCGGTCTCGACATCGTTGAGGTGAAGTCGCTGGCCGATGGCACCGTCGATGTGGATGCCCTCCGCCAGCTCTGTTTGGAAAGCGGCGACAGCATTGCCGCCATGATGATGACCAACCCCAACACGCTGGGTCTTTTCGAACGCCAGATTCCTGAGATTGAAAAGATTGTTCACCACTGCGGTGCCCTGATGTACTACGACGGAGCCAACCTGAACCCCATGCTGGGTGCTGCCCGCCCCGGCGACATGGGCTTCGACGTGATGCACATCAATCTGCACAAAACCTTCTCCACTCCTCATGGCGGTGGCGGCCCAGGGGCCGGTCCCGTAGGCGTGCGCAAGGGTCTGGAGCCGTTCTTCCCCACGGTGTCGCCCTATCACGGCAACTTCGCCGTGGCCATGCGGGCCTATGCCTACATCCTCACCCTGGGGCGTACCTATATTAAAGAGGTGGGACCGCTGGCCACGCTCAACGCCAACTACATCAAGCAGCGGCTGAAGGATGTCTACGAACTACCCATCGACACGCTGTGCAAGCATGAGTTTGTGTTCGACGGACTGAAGGACAAGTCCACGGGTGTCACCACCATGGACGTGGCCAAGCGCCTGCTGGACTACGGCTATCACGCTCCCACCATCTACTTCCCCCTGCTCTTCCATGAGAGTCTCATGATTGAGCCTACGGAAAACGAGTCGAAGGACACCATCGACGGCTTCATTGCCGTGATGCGACGGATAGCCCAGGAGGCTGCCAACGAGCCGGACACCGTGAAGTCCGCACCCCACCACACGCCCATCGGCCGTGTAGACGACGTGCTGGCTGCCAAGCATCCCATCGTGACCTGGCAACAGCTGCAAAGGGACTGAACAAACCAAGAAATACATGATGACCACATACGATCTCATCATCATCGGCGCGGGCCCGGGGGGCTACCGCGCCGCTGAACTTGCTGCCAAAGGCGGACTGAAGACAGCAATCTTCGAGGCCGATAAGGTGGGCGGCACGTGTTTGAACGTGGGATGCATCCCCACAAAGTCGTTTGCCCGCCATGCCGAGATAGTGCAGACGCTGAAGGATGCCGAGGTCTTCGGACTCAACGACCTGAGCTACCACCTGGACTTCAGTCAGGTGGTGCACCGCAAGGAGCAGGTGGTCGAAGCCCTGCGGGGCGGCATAGAGACCCTTCTCTCCCACCCTGCCGTGACGCTTGTCAAAGAGCGTGTCCGCTTCGTCGATGCCCACACCGTTGAAGATGCACAGGGCGAACGCTATTCGGCTCCGAGCATCATCATTGCCACTGGCTCTGAGAACAAGGTGCTGCCCGGCATGAGCCATTACATCACCCATGAGCAGTTGCTCGCTGCCGACCGTCTGCCCCAGTCGCTCTGCATCATCGGCGCAGGGGTCATCGGCATGGAGTTTGCCAGCATCTTCTCTTCCTTCGGTGTGAAAGTCACCGTCGTTGAGTTCCTGAAGGAGTGCCTGCCCGCCCTCGACAGCGACATTGCCAAACGCTTGCGGAAGGTGCTTGAGAAGCGCGGCGTCAGCTTCCACATGCAGTGTGCCGTGAAGGACATCAGGGACGGAGCACTGAAAGAGGTGCTGTTTGAGAACAAGAAAGGCACTGTCGAATCGGTAGAGGCCGAACAGGTGCTCATGGCCGTAGGGCGCAAGCCACGCGTCGCCGACGACTTCAAGGCCGCAGGCTTCGACTACGACGAACGCTCCGGCATCAAGGTCGACAGCAACTACCAGACCACCGTGCCTGGCATCTACGCCATTGGCGATGTCAACGGCCTGCAGATGCTGGCCCACGCCGCAGAATGGCAAGCCAAGCAAGTGGTGGAGCATCTGCTGGCTGAGCGTTCGGAACTGAAGGCGGAGAGCGCCCCCGTCGTTCCTGCCGCCATCTTCACCCATCCAGAGGCTGCCTGCGTGGGACTGAGCGAAGACCAGTGCAAGGCTCAGGGCATCGACTACCAATGTCGCAAGGCTTTCCACCGCGCCAACGGCAAGGCACTGACCATGAATGAGACCGAGGGCATGCTGAAACTGCTCAGCGATGCCGACGGCCGCATCATTGGCTGTCATGCGTTCGGTGCCCATGCTGCCGACATGGTGCAGGAGGTAAGTGTGCTGATGTGCCGCAACACCACCGTTGCCCAGCTGAGCCAGATGGTACATATCCACCCCACTCTCAACGAAATCGTCCTTGCTGCTGCGGAGCAATAGAGGGTGTCAGATGTCAGCCATTGAGGGCTCTCCAAAAGCTAAAAGCAAAAAAAACAAGAAATTTTTCGTCATTTTGTAAGCGTTTTCACAAAAAAGATGTACTTTTGCAACCCGAAAGCAACATCATTCAAACAACACATAACAAAAGACAATGAAAAAGATCAGAGCAGCCGTAGTAGGTTACGGCAACATTGGAAAGTATGCACTCGAAGCACTCGAAGCCGCTCCCGACTTCGAAGTGGCAGGCATCGTGCGCCGTCAGGGTGCTGAGAACAAGCCGCAAGAACTGACACAGTATGAGGTGGTGAGCGACATCCGCGAGCTGAAGGACGTTGACGTAGCCATCCTGGCCACCCCCACCCGTTCATGTGAGGAATATGCCAAGCAAATCCTGCCCTTGGGCATCAACACCGTCGACTCGTTCGACATCCATGGTCTGATTCGCGATTACCGCCGCACGCTGACCGAGCTGAACAAGAAGACCAACACCGTGAGCGTGATTGCTGCCGGTTGGGATCCAGGCAGCGACTCCATCGTGCGCACCCTCATGCAGAGCCTGGCCCCCAAGGGACTGAGCTACACCAACTTCGGCCCCGGCATGTCGATGGGCCACAGCGTCTGCGTACGTTCGAAGGCTGGTGTGAAGAACGCCCTCTCAATGACCATCCCCTTGGGTGAAGGCATCCACCGCCGCATGGTCTACGTGGAGCTGGAGGAAGGTGCCAAGCTCGACGAGGTGACGGCAGCCATCAAAGCCGATCCCTACTTTGCTTCCGATGAGACCCACGTGTTCCAGGTAGAGAGCGTCGACGACGTGCGCGACATGGGCCACGGCGTGAACCTCGTGCGCAAGGGTGTCAGCGGCAAGACCCAGAACCAGCGTC
>CAMZBS010000081.1 GCA_947304695.1 uncultured Prevotella sp. | reverse complement strand
ACAACATCCGACGGGTGACCAAGAAATTCGATAAGGACGTAATGATTGTCGAGACAGGCTTTGAGGTCGACGAGAAGCACCCAGAGGTTATGGAAGAAGGCCGGAGACAGCTGGCACGCATCGTCAGCGAGGCCCGTCACCAGACCGATGGCCGTTGTCGTGGCGTGTTCTACTGGGAGCCGCAGTGCCTGCCTGGTGGCTATAAGCTGGGTGCCTTCGACAGCAAGGGTACTCCCACAGCCATCATGGACGGCTTTGTAGAGAAACAGCTATAATCCTAACAAGCAGATGGAAGCAACGGTTGAAACGACAGGCAGTTCGTGGTTCGTCCGGCTGAACCAGTGGCGCAAGGAGCACATCAGCGAAAAGATGTTTGTGCTCATCCTGGCCTTCTTCGTCGGACTGTTTGCTGCGGTGGCGGCTTTCGTGCTTCACTGGATCATTAATCAGATTGTCTATCTGCTCACCAGCCATTTCAATGCCGACTCTTCCAACTGGCTCTATCTGGTCTATCCCGTCGTGGGCATCTACCTCACCTCGCTCTTTGTACGCTACATTGTCAAGGACAACATCTCCCACGGCATCACGCGAATCCTTTATGCCATTTCCTCAAACAAGTCGCGGCTGCGCTCCCACAACACGTGGAGCAGTGTCATTGCGTCGGCCATCACCATCGGCTTCGGTGGTTCGGTGGGAGCCGAGGCACCTATTGTGTTGACTGGCTCGGCCATCGGTTCCAACCTGGGCAAGCTGTTCCGCATGGACTCCAAGACCCTCATGCTGTTGGTGGGATGTGGAGCTGCCGGAGCCATTGCAGGCATCTTCAAGGCCCCCATAGCCGGACTGGTCTTCACCCTTGAGGTGCTGATGATTGACATGACGATGACCTCGCTGCTGCCCATCCTCGTGAGCTGTGTCACAGCCACCTGTTTCACCTATATCTTCAGTGGCGATGCTGCCCTCTTCACCTTCCATCTTGACAACGACTGGACAGTAGAGCGCGTTCCGGCCTGCATACTCTTAGGGGTGTTCTGCGGACTGGTCAGCCTTTACTTCATCCGCACCATGAGCTTTGCCGAAGGCATCTTTGCCCGTTTCAAGGACAGACCCCACGTCAAGCTGCTCATAGGCGGTGCCACGCTGAGCCTGCTCATCTTTCTGTTTCCCGCCCTGTTCGGCGAAGGCTACAACAGCATCAACCTGTTGCTCAACGGCAAGACTGAAGCCGACTGGAACCAGATTCTAAACAACTCGCTCTTCTCCGGCCATCCCAACGTGCTCATCTCCTACATCGCTTTGGTGCTGCTCACCAAGGTCTTTGCCACCAGTGCCACCAATGGCGGCGGTGGCTGTGGCGGTACGTTTGCCCCGTCGCTGTTCATCGGTTGCTTTGCGGGCTTCCTCTTCTCCCGCCTGTGGAACATCCATGAGATTGGGGTCTATGTGCCCGAGAAGAACTTCGCCCTGATGGGTATGGCCGGAGTCATGTCGGGTGTCATGCATGCCCCGCTCACCGGCATCTTCCTCATTGCCGAACTCACGGGCGGCTACAGCCTTTTCCTGCCCCTGATGATTGTCTCGGTGAGCAGCTATCTCACCATCAACATCTTCGAACCCCACAGCATCTACTCGTCGCGTTTGGCCAAAGAGGGCAAGCTTATCACCCACCACACTGACCATGCTGTGCTCACGCTCATGCAGCTCGACTCGGTTATTGAGCGCGACTATCAGGCTGTCTCGCCCGATATGGAACTGGGTCAGATTGTTCATAAGATCAGCAACTCGCGTTCCTCAATGCTGCCCGTGGTCGATGCTGCCGGTACGCTTTTGGGCGAAGTCGACATCATGAAGATTCGCCACGTGGTGTTCCGCATTGAGCTTTATCATCACTTCACGGCTTCGCAGCTGATGCAGGAACCTGCCGCTACGCTTTCCGACCATGCCACGATGACCGATGTGATGCGCACCTTCGACCTCACCCATGCCCAGTGGTTGCCAGTGCTCAACGGCGAGGGCCGCCTGCTGGGCTACATCTCCCGCCAACGCCTCTACATGCAGTACCGCAAGATGGTGAAGGACATGAGCGAAGAGTAATAACGCGCTCGTGACCATCAGTTGCTCTGACGGATGTGCCTCACAGGCTTGTCGGCAGTGGTCGTGGTGCTGTCGGTGCGCATGGAGCGGGAGTAGTAGCCGTAGTCCCAGTCGTAGTAGCCCCAGTTGTAGTTGTCGTAGCGCGGACGCGAGGTGTAGTAGAGTTCGAAATCCACGGTGTTGTCGCCGTCGTAGATGGTGCCGTAAAACCGGTTGTTGTCCAGATGGTAGTCGCGAATGCGTAGCGACGTGCCTTCCTCGATGAAGTGGACGTAGATGACACCGAGATCCACGCGCCAGTCGATGTGGTTGGCCACATAGTCCCACGGGGCATTGCTGTAGTAGTCTACCCAGTAGCCCTGTCCGCTGGAGTAGGTGCAGGGATCCTTCAGGAAAGTGATTTCCGAGTAGGTGGCATCATAGTTGTAGCCGTCCCAGTAGGAGGAAATATACATGTTGCCCCTCCAGGTGCCTTCGAGCGTGTAGGCCACAGCTTCGTCTTCGTCGAATATGCATGAGGTCATCGTCAGTGCCATCATTGCCGTCATCATCAGTGTAAAAATCTTCTTCATAATCGTACCCTTTCTAAACTTTTAAATGGTTTTTTGATGGTGCAAAGATAGTCATTTTGCCCCAATAGAGCAAGGGGAAACCTCTAAATGTGCAGGGGGATTACCCTACGGTTGCGTAGGGAAGCGGTTCTGTGAAAGCCCTGATTGCAAGAAAACACCCGCAAAATTTGTGGACGTTTTGCTTTTTTATTACCTTTGTACACAGTTAAGGAAAAACAAAGGAGTTATATGACGAAGCAGGATTTGAGAATTGTTTTTATGGGGACGCCGGAGTTTGCGGTGGAAACCCTGAAAGCACTAGTAGAGAATGAATGGAATGTGGTGGCGGTGGTGACACAGCCCGACAAGCCCGTGGGCCGTCATGGTAGCGTGCTTCAGCCCTCGGCTGTGAAGCAGTATGCCCAGGAACAGGGCCTGCCCGTGCTTCAGCCGGAGAAGATGAAAGACCCTGTCTTTGTGGAAACGCTGCGCAGCTACCGGGCCAACCTGCAGGTGGTGGTGGCTTTCCGCATGCTGCCTGAGGTGGTCTGGGCTATGCCCGAATATGGTACGTTCAACGTGCATGCTGCCCTGTTGCCGCAATATCGCGGTGCAGCACCCATCAACTGGGCCGTGATTAACGGTGAGACGCAGACAGGTGTGACCACCTTCTTCTTGGATCACGACATCGACACGGGCCGCATCATCATGCAGCTGCCTTTCGACATTCCCGACACTGCCGACGCAGAATATGTCTACGACGGGCTGATGCACCTGGGAGCCGACATCTGTCTGAAGACGCTCGATCGCATTGTTGAGGCCAACGGACACCCTGTGAGCATACCGCAGAACATCCAGAATGCTCAACTTAGGCTGGCTCCCAAGATTTTTAAAGAGACCTGCCAGATTGACTGGACGAAGACGGCCAAGCAGGTCTATGACTTTGTGCGCGGACTGAGTCCCTATCCCGGGGCATGGACTGTGCTGAAGGCCGCCGATGGGAAGGAAACGGTGTTGAAGATTTTCAGGACTACGAAGACGGAACGCCCGTCGGACGGTGGAGTGGGGCAGTTGGTGGCCGACAGGAAGCACCTGTTCATCAGTTGTGCCGACCGTCTGTTGCAGATTGACGAGCTGCAGCTGGCTGGGAAGAAGCGCATGGATGCCCAGTCGTTCCTCAATGGATGGAATGCCGACGGTTATTCTGTGTGCTAATTTTCTGTGTATCAGTGGTTTATGACTAAGGTTCAGTTGCGGCGTAACTGAGCCTTAGTTGTCCTGCAACTGAGCCTCGGTTGCAAGACAGCTGAGCCTCGGTTGAAAACCGACTCAACAGCCATCGGGAAGGGGGGGAATACAGGAAAAAACATCGCAAGCCTTGCGGAGATTTTTTCCTTTCAAAATAATTGCGTAATTTTGCCGAAAAATAACCGACCAAGAGTAAAAACAGAAATCTTATGGGAGAACCGATACTTGACTTCTTCGGCGGTGTGGAAGACCGCTCGAAAAATATTATCAAGGTGATAGGCGTGGGTGGCGGTGGATGCAATGCCGTGCGCAACATGCAGGAAGAAGGTATTGAGGGTGTGACACTGGCCGTGTGCAACACCGACAGCCAGTCGCTGGCCAAATCGCCAGTGGCTGTGAAATTGCAGTTGGGCCCGGAGGGATTGGGAGCCGGAGCACAGCCCGAGATAGGCAAGCGCGAGGCTGAGGCAAACGTTGAGGACATACGCAAACTGCTTGACGACGGCACGAAGATGGTGTTTGTCACAGCAGGAATGGGTGGCGGAACCGGCACGGGAGCTGCCCCTGTGGTGGCGAGCGTGGCCCGCGACATGGGCATCCTGACTGTGGGCGTGGTGACCATTCCTTTCTTCTTCGAGAAGAAACGCAAGATAGTGAAAGCACTCAAGGGCGTGGAGGAACTGCGGAAGAACGTCGATGCTCTCCTTATTATTAATAATGAACGCCTGTGCGATGTCTATGCCGACTCGCAGATTCCCATTAAGGAGGCTTTCGTCAGGGCCGACAACATCCTGAAGGATGCTGTGAAGGGCATCTCGGAGCTGATAACAGTGCATAGCGAAGGAGGCATCAACCTGGACTTTCGCGACGTGGAGGCTACCACCCGCAATGGCGGCAGTGCCATTATGGCTATGGGACGCGCCAATGGCGAGAAACGGGTGGAGCGGGCCATCCTCAACGCACTCGACTCGCCACTGCTCTTTGGCAACGATGTGTCCAAGGCCAAGCGCATCCTGTTCAATATCTATGCCAGCGAAGAACAGCCCATCATGGTCAATGAGATGCAGGAGATTGACGAGTTCTTCGACCAGCTGGACCCGAACATTGACGTAATCTGGGGCACGTCAACCGACGACTCGCTGGGTGCAGATGTCAAGGTGACCATTCTGGCAACGGGGCTGGAGGACGCACTGGAGAGCGACCAGCAGGAGGAACGAAGCAACGACAGCTATTACGAAGAACTGATTCCGCTGCTCTACAAGCCTATCAAGAAAACACCGACAAGAGAAGAGCCCACGAATGACCCCCCATTCGAGGTCGAAGAGCCCACAGAACCCGAACCAGCTGTCATAACGGAACCTCACAACGACGAAAACGATAAGCCGGGCATCATCGACCGATGGAGGAAATGGGTGAACGGACTGTTGCAAGACACAGAAGAATGATGGAGCAGACAACACCACAGCAGATAGCTGCCGAACTGAAAGAAAGGATTGCAGCACTACAGTCAATGGGGCGGACAGACTTGTTGCTGGAGGCTATCGGTGTGCCCATGCTCGAAGAACTGAAAATCGAGGCGGCACGCAAACAGCTGAGCCGACTGAGAATCACGCGCGACTACCGCTTCCTGCTGGTAGACTATGGCTATCGTGAGGTCGAACTGCAGCCAGTCCACAAGGCCGTCTACCTGCTGTTCCTGGCTCATCCCGAGGGCATTGAGTTCAAACGGCTGGCCGACTATCGCGAGGAACTGACGGGCTACTATCTGAAGACGTCGCGCTGCATGGACAAGGAGAAAGTGTCCGACAGCATAGACCATCTGGTGAATCCGCTCGACAACGCCATCAACGAGAAGTGCTCGCGTATCAAGAGCACCTTTGCTGCCATGATGAATGAGTACACAGCCTGCTACTACATCGTGAGCAGCCACACCAAACGACATTTTGCCGGTTCGGCCAGAGTGTGGTACGAGCGGCTGAAGGTGGTCACCCTGCCGCGAGAACTGCTGGAATGGGAGGCCGACAGCCTTTTTTGAGCAAGAAAATATTTCTGCTATTCGATATAATATTTGTCAATTGTCTGCGTTTCATAGATATAAGAGCAAACTTAAACATGTATGCCTATGCAAATATTTACACGCGAAGAGACCACACCGAGTGAACGAGTGATTAATTTCATCAAAGAACTGGCTTACACTTACCGTGTGGCAAACAATCAGACTTATTGCTTGAACTGATAAGACAATGACAAAGGTTTCACCTTCTTTGCTCGCTGCCGACTTCCTGCATCTCGACCGTGAGATTGAAATGATTAACCGCAGCGATGCCGACTGGCTGCATTGCGACGTGATGGACGGTTCGTTTGTGCCCAACATCTCGTTTGGATTTCCCGTCTTGGAAGCTGTGGCCTCAATGTGCAAGAAGCCATTGGACGTTCATTACATGATTGTCAACCCTGAGCACTACGTCAAGCAGACCGCTAAGCTGGGGGCCATGATGATGAACGTTCATTTTGAGGCTTGTACCCACCTGCACCGCACGGTACAGGAGATTCACGATGCCGGCATGAAGGCTGGTGTGACGCTGAACCCCGCAACACCCGTCGCCATGCTGGAAGACATCATTCAGGATGTAGACATGGTGCTGCTCATGAGCGTGAATCCAGGCTTCGGAGGACAGAAATTCATTGAAAACACCATCAAGAAGACACACCAACTGCGCCAGCTGATAGCTGAAAGCGGCAGCAAGGCCCTGATTGAAGTAGATGGCGGCGTACAGGGCGAGACAGCCCCACGACTAGTCCAGGCTGGTGTCGATGTGTTGGTCAGCGGCAGCTACGTGTTCAAGAGTCCCACGCCGGAAGAGACTATCCGGCAGCTGCGGTCACTGTAAAGTGAGTGTAGGGCTTATGCCTGCAGCGCCAGCTCAATCTTGTGCTCCTTCGCCATGCGGCGCAGGTTCATCAGTGCGTAGCGCATGCGGCCCAGTGACGTGTTGATGCTCACACCCGTAAGCTCGGCAATCTCCTTGAACGACAGCTGCTGATAGAAGCGCATGTAGACCACCTCACGCTGTGGGGCTGGCAGGGCGTTCATCATCTTCTTCACGTCGCGCAGCACCTGCTCGTTCACTAGTTCCGTCTCACGATAGGTGTCGAGGACTGATGCACCGCGCAGATTCTGAAGGTCGTTGTCCTCGGTAGGTTCCACAATGTGCTCGTTGCGCTGGGCACGATACCAGTCCATAATCACGTTGTGGGCAATGCGCGTAACCCAGAACTGGAACTTGCCGGAATCGGTGTACTGACCATGCTGCAGCTTGGTAATGACTTTCACGAATGTTTCCTGGAAGATGTCATCGGCCATATCATGATCGCGTACTACGAACATGATGTATGTGAACAACTTAGACTGCGTGCGACTCAACAACTCGTCAAACGCTTTATTGTCTCCCTCTACGTAAAGCAGTGCCAACGCTTCGTCGGTCACTCCCTCAAATCTCTTCATATTTCAAATTTATTTGTTATGAAGTAAATTTCTTTCGATAGGCAATAAAGTTTTAAATTTTGAGTTGTTAATTGAATTATCGCCTGCAAAAGTAGGTAAAAAATATTTAACCACCAAACTTTTTGCAAAAAACTTTCTTGTTTCAGTAATATTATGTAATTTTGCAGCCGCTTAAACATAACATATATTGTAAATATGATCAACATTACTTTTCCGGACGGATCTGTTCGCTCGTATGAGCAGGGCGTAACCGGTCTTCAGATTGCCGAGAGCATTTCACCGGCTCTGGCACGCAGCGTACTGGCCTGCGGTGTGAATGGTGAGACCGTGGAGTTGAACCGTCCTATCAATGAGGACGCAAAGATTGAACTTTACAAGTGGGATGACGAGCAGGGCAAGCACACCTTCTGGCACACCTCTGCCCACCTGCTGGCTGAAGCGCTGAAGGAGTTGTATCCTGGCATTCAGTTCGGTTTCGGCCCCGCTGTGGAGAGCGGATTCTTCTATGATGTGCTGCTGCCTAATGGTGAGAGCATCAAGGAGAGCGACTTCCCGAAGATTGAGCAGAAAATGAAGGAACTGGCCTCGAAGAAAGAGCCGGTGGTTCGCAAGGAGGTGGCCAAGGCCGATGCCCTGAAGGAGTTTGCTGCCGACGGTCAGACCTACAAGTGCGAGCACATTGAGCAGGACTTGGAGGACGGTTCGATAACCACTTATACGCAGGGCAACTTCACAGACCTGTGCCGCGGCCCGCACCTTGTTGACACGGGCGAGATCAAGGCCATCAAACTGACCTCTGTGGCTGGCGCTTTCTGGCGCGGCGATGCTACCCGCGAGCAGATGCAGCGCCTCTACGGCATCACGTTCCCCAAGAAGAAGATGCTCGACGAATATCTCGTCATGCTGGAAGAAGCAAAGAAGCGTGACCACCGCAAGATTGGCAAGGAAATGGAGCTGTTCATGTTCTCCGACAAGGTGGGCAAGGGACTGCCCATCTGGCTGCCGAAGGGCACCGACCTGCGCCTCCGTCTGCAGGAGCACCTGCGCAAGGTGCAGAAGCGCTATGGCTATCAGGAGGTCATCACGCCGCACATCGGCGGTAAGAGCCTCTACGTCACCAGCGGCCACTACGCTCACTACGGCAAGGACTCGTTCCAGCCCATTCACACTCCCGAAGAGGGCGAAGAGTACATGC
>CAMZBS010000080.1 GCA_947304695.1 uncultured Prevotella sp. | reverse complement strand
GCTGCGACAAAGCATTCCTTATCTGGTGCCCCGTGCTGCTGTGCTTCTACAGGACATCGGACAGGCATTCTTCGACAGTCTGCAAGTCAAGGGGGTGCCCCTTCACCGTTTCATGGTTACCAGTGTGCTCCGCACCCAGGAGGACGTGACCCGTCTGCGTCGCTTCAATGGGAATGCCACCGAGAACTCATGTCATCTCTATGGCACCACGTTTGACATTGCTTATAACCGCTATGAAACGGTGGAAGACCCCGAGGGTGAACAGCGACGCCGTGTGCCCAGCGACACGCTGAAGTGGGTGCTGAGCGAGGTGCTGCGTGACATGCGTATGGCAGACCGTTGCTATATCAAATATGAGGTGAAGCAAGGTTGCTTCCACATGACTGTAAGATGATAACTAAAAACATAAAGAAGATGATGACAAAGCTAAATGGAAAGAGCCTGTTACGGCAGATGATGACGCTGCTGGTGTTCTTCGCGATGGGAGCACAGGCACAGACTGCGAGGAAGTTTACATTGAACCTAACCCCTGATGGGAAGGCACAGATGGTATGCTTTTTGCCTGAGCATCCTTCTGGAAAAGCCATCGTAGGCGTGCCGGGTGGTGGCTATTCCATGTTGTCGAACAGTCATGAAGGCTATTTGGCTTCCGACTGGCTCAATGGGCAGGGTATTGCCTACTTTGTGGTGAACTACCGATTGCCGGAAGGCGACCGCACCAAGCCCATCAGCGACGTAGAAGGAGGCATTCGCATTGTCCGTGATTCGGCTCAGGCATGGGGCATCAATCCCCACGACGTGGGCATCATGGGCTTTTCGGCAGGTGGCCATCTGTCATCGGTCATTTCTACACATTCCGATTTCGACGTAAGACCCGACTTCACAATACTCTTCTATCCTGTCATCTCCATGGATGAGCGTGTCTCGCATAAGTGGTCGTGCCGCAACTTCCTTGGCGAAGAGGGGCAGAAAGACCCTAAACTGGTGCGTGATTTCTCAACGCAGAATGCCGTGCGCCGTCACCTGACACCGCCAGCTCTCATCATCATGGCCAGCGACGACCGGCTTGTGCCGCCTGTGACCAATGGCGTGCAGTACTATTCGGCCATGCGAAAGGCAGGTAATGAGTGCGCCATGTATATCTATCCCACAGGTGATCACGGCTTCGGCTTCGGCCCTTGGTTCAAGTATCATGACCAGATGCTGACCGACCTGGGCAATTGGCTGAAAGACCGACAGGTACCGAAGCCGGGTGCTGTGCGTGTGGCCTGCATCGGCAATAGCATTACCGACGGCCACGGTATCGACATGGCACCACAGTATGGCTATCCTGCTGAGTTGCAGAAGATTCTTGGCAACGACTATTGGGTGAAGAACTTCGGCGTGAGTGCCCGTACCATGCTGAATAAGGGCGACCACCCTTACATGAACGAGGTGGCATGGCGTGATGCGTTGGCCTTCAAACCCGATGTTGCCATTATCAAACTGGGCACCAACGACTCGAAGCCTGAGAACTGGCAGTACGGAGCTGAGTTCCGTCACGACCTGGAACAGATGATTAACGCTTTGCAGCCCAAGCAGACGAAGATTTTCCTCTGTACGCCCATTCCAGCCATTAAGTCGACCTGGAACATCAGTGACTCTGTGATCACCAATGCCATCATCCCCATCCAGAAGGAGGTAGCCCGTAAATACGGTTTGAAAGTCATAGACCTTCATACGCTCTTTGCTGGTGACGAGGACAAGATGCTCTTCGATGGCATCCATCCCGATGACAAGGGTGCCCGTCGCATGGCTGAGATTATTGCTGGAGAAATGAAACACTAACATAAAAATTCAGACGAGATGAAACTAAAGATTGCTGTTCTTCCGGGTGACGGTATTGGACCGGAGATTATGAAGCAGGGGGTGGCAGTGATGAAGGCCATTGCCGCGAAGTTTGGCCATGAGTTCAGTTATGAAGAGGCCATTGTGGGGGCACATGCTATTGACGCTGTGGGCGACCCTTATCCCGAAGAGACCTATCAGGTGTGTATGAATGCCGACGCTGTGCTGTTTGCTGCCGTTGGCGACCTGAGATATGACAACGATCCTACGGCAAAGGTGCGTCCTGAGACGGGCCTGCTGGCCATGCGCAAGAAGTTAGGACTCTTTGCCAACGTGCGTCCTGTGGCCACCTTTGACTGTCTGCTCCACAAGTCGCCACTAAAGGAAGATTTGCTGCGTGGAGCCGACTTTGTGGTCATCCGCGAACTGACCGGCGGCATGTATTTCGGTGAGAAATACCAAGACAACGACAAAGCCTACGACACAGATATCTATACGCGTCCCGAGATAGAGCGCATCCTGAAGGTGGCCTTTGAAATAGCCCTCAAGCGCCGTCGCCACCTGACGGTGGTTGACAAGGCCAACGTGCTGGCCAGTTCCAGACTTTGGCGTCAGATTGCCAAGGAAATGGAACCACAATATCCCGAAGTGACCACCGACTACATGTTTATCGACAATGCCTCGATGCGTGTGCTGACGGAGCCTCGCTTCTTTGACGTGATTGTGACCGAGAACACGTTCAGCGACATCCTTACCGACGAGACTTCTTGCATCACGGGTTCCATGGGGCTGCAGCCGTCGTCGAGTCTGGGAGAACATACTCCGCTATTTGAGCCTGTTCACGGATCGTGGCCTCAGGCTGCTGGTCAGAACCTTGCCAATCCGCTGGCTCAGATTCTCTCGGCTGCTATGCTGCTGGAGTATTTCGGCTTGAACGAAGAAGGTGCTCTTGTACGTGAGGCTGTCGACGCTTCGCTGGCTGCCCATGTCCGCACCCCTGAAATTCAGGTGGAAGGTGGCAAGGTCTATGGTACTAAGGAAGTGGGTGCTTGGATTGTTGACTATATCAATGAGAAGTAATGAGGGAAACACAATTATGTTGGCGTTGCTTGTTGGTTGTCATGCTTTGGGCATGCATAGCTGTAGGGCTTTGGGCTCAGCCCGTCCCCCTGAAGACCACCACCGAGTGGCGAGACTCGCTGGCCAGGCTCAACGACAGCATTCGACGTTATCCACACAACACTGACTTCCGGCTGAAGAAGGCAGCCGTGAACATTGAACTTTTCCAGTGGGAATATGCCATTGAGGAATATGGACGTGTGCTGCAGCAGGACTCACGTAATCTTGCTGCACTCTACTATCGTGCCTATGCTTACGTAAACCTGCAGCGCTATGACTTGGCTCGTCGTGACTATGAGACCTTCTTGGGCATCATGCCCCGCCATTTTGAGGCTCAGATAGGTTTGGCCATGGTGAAGCGGAAGATGGGGCGGCAGCTTGAGACCATAGAGGAACTGAACCGACTGGTACAGATGTTTCCCGACTCGGCTGTGGCTTATGCTGCCCGGGCTGGCTACGAAACGGAACTGAAGCAATACGATGCTGCTATTTTCGACTGGGATGAGGCTCTTCGCCTGCGTCCCAAGAATACCGAATTCCTGGTCTCAAAGGTCGACGTGCTTCTGTTACAGGGCCGCCATGAAGAAGCTTGGCATCTGCTGGAAGACGCCATGAAGGCAGGCGTGCCCCGTTCGGTGCTGAAGCCATGGATAGACCGGTGTAAATAGTCGGGAATCAGCCGAAGAGTTCCCTGAGTGCTTCTTCCACCTTTTTTACCGGGTGCAGCTCGATGTTGTACTTCTTGTGGTTGATGCCCTGCAGGTTATACTTCGGGATGATGATATGGGAAAATCCCAGTTTCTCGGCCTCGGCAATTCGCTGCTCTATGCGGTTCACTGGACGCACCTCTCCGCTCAGTCCCACCTCGCCAGCCATGCACCAGCCTGACTCTATCGGGGTGTCGACATTGCTGGAGAGCACAGCGGCAATCACGCTGAGATCCATGGCCAGGTCAGTGACACGCAATCCACCGGCAATGTTCAGGAACACATCCTTTTGCATGAGTTTGAACCCCACGCGCTTCTCGAGTACAGCCAGTAGCATGTTGAGCCTTCGTTGGTCGAAGCCTGTGGCCTGCCGCTGTGGGGTGCCGTAGGCAGCTGTCGACACCAGAGCCTGGGTTTCTACGAGGAAGGGCCGTACACCCTCGATGGCACTGCTGATGGCAATTCCTGACAATCCGTCGTGATCCTGAGTGAGCAGCAGTTCCGAAGGGTTCGATACCTGCCTCAGTCCGTTCTGTTGCATTTCGTAAATGCCTAATTCCGAAGTGCTTCCAAATCTATTCTTAATGCTTCGCAGAATGCGGTACATGTAGTGCTGGTCACCCTCGAACTGTATGACCGTGTCGACGATGTGCTCCAGAATCTTCGGCCCGGCCAGTGTGCCCTCCTTGGTGATGTGACCTATCAGGATGACGGGCACGCCACTGGTCTTGGCAAAGCGCAGCAGCGAGGCAGCACATTCGCGTACCTGGGCAACAGAGCCTGCACTGGACTCCACCTCTTCGGTGGCGATGGTCTGAATGGAGTCAATGATCACCAGGTCGGGCTGCTCGTTGCGTATGTGGTCGTAGATGTTTTCCAGTGAGTTTTCGCACAGAACAAGGAACCGTTCGTTCTCCTCATGGGGGATGCGCTCCGCACGCATCTTCAACTGGTGGGCACTCTCCTCACCACTTACGTATAACACCTTCTTCTCAGGCAGACGGAGCATTGTCTGTAGCGACAGCGTAGACTTGCCGATGCCCGGTTCTCCGCCCAGCAGTACAAGCGATCCGGGCACCAGTCCTCCTCCCAGCACGCGGTTCAGTTCGGCATCGTTAGTGTCAATGCGCGGGTCGTCGTGACTTGCTATCTCGTTTAGCCGCAACACACGGTTTTTGCGTAGCTCATGCCCAGCCTTGGCAGCCGCTGTGGTGGCCGTATGCCTTGCCTGGTCGGCAGCTATGCGTATCTCCTTGAACGTGTTCCATTGTCCGCACGAGGGGCATTTGCCTATCCATTTTGGTGATTCCTGTCCGCAATTGGAACAGACGTAGGCTGTCTTGTCTTTTGCCATGGTTCTTTTTTGTTTATGGCACAAAATTACTAAATATTTTCGTGGTTACAAAACTTTTTAGTACTTTTGCACCTCATGAAGAAGAAAATAGCTATAGCCTTGATAGCTCTTGCCAGTCTGGCCGGATGCGGAGAACAAGATACGGGAACACGGAATACGGGCGACGGTAGCCAGGAGAAAGATACCGCTGCCGTGTGTATTGCTGTGATGCCTACTTTGGATTGCCTGCCGCTCTTTCTGGCCAGCGACCACGGCCTTTTTGCCAATGCCGGTCTCGATGTCAGTCTGCTGCCCTTGCAGGCCCAGATGGACTGCGACACGGCTTTGCTCAGTGGCAGTGCCGACGGTATGGTGACCGACGTGGTGCGTGCCGAGCGGTTGCAGCATCAGGGCGTTTCCCTTGACTACCTCACTGCCACGCAAGCCAGTTGGCAGCTGCTTACCGGCAAGACGGCCCGCATCAGCCGCCTGAATCAGTTGAATGACAAGATGATGGCCATGACCCGCTATTCGGCTACTGATTTGCTGGGTGATATGGCCGTAGACAGTGCTGGATTGAACCCCGAGACAGTATTCCGTATTCAAGTGAATGACGTGACGGTGAGACTGAACATGCTGCAGAACAATATCATGGATGCCCTGTGGCTGCCTGAGCCGCAGGCCACTGCAGCCCGCAACCTCCAGGCCCGTGTGTTGATTGACACGCGCCAGCTCAACCTTTGCTTCGGTGTTATTGCTTTCCCTCAGCACTCACTGACAGACGCACAGAAGCAGACGTTTACCAATGTCTACAATCAGGCATGCGACAGCCTTAACCAGCTGGGACTTGCCGCCTTCTCAGATCTCATCATAAGCCACTGCCATGTCAGTCAGCAGGTGGTCGACTCGCTTCCTTCCGATATTCGTTTTGACCATGCTACCGTACCTCGTCAGAGCGACTTGGAAAAGGTGGGGAAGTGGTTGGAAAAGGGAGGAAGTAATAAGTGATGACCATGTGGAAGAACGAAACACTCAATGATATTCTTGAGACGGTGTTGACCCGCCAGTTAGGGAAAGCCGCAGACCAGCTGGAGAACTTCCTGCTGAGCAGTCAGCGTTTTCAGGCTGAACGTGAACAGTTGGCAGGCATCAGAAACGACTACCGGCTTATGGCCGACTATTGGCTCAAGGGATTCGACGATCCCGACCGCCAGCAGGTCTACGACCGACTGTTGCGACGCCTGTATGTACTGGTGACTAACGTAATCATCCGTGACCGCCTGCACCATAATATGTATCTTCAGACACTATCTTCGCAGGCCCAGCTGTCACGCCGCGACTGGAGCACATCCTTGCTGACGGCCGACCTGGAGGGCTTCGTCACCGATGTGGCCCTGCTCGAACTGGAGCCTGAGCATGTGCGCAAGCAGAAGAGCGAAGAAATCTACCGCCGCCATCAGCTGCTGCTCGACACTCTCTTCGACTATATCTGCACCTCAGGCTCATGGCCCGACTCGCTTGCCCGTACCTTTGAGGACATTCTGCTGTCGCCCACCATCGACGTTGTCGATCAGCAGCTCATGGTTAGTGCCATCACGCTTTCGGCCATGAACTACTTCGACTTCAACAAGTTCCGGCTGCTCACCCATGTCTATGAAAAGACCCCTCATGAGGTTCTCCGCCAGCGTGCGTTGGTGGGGTGGGTGCTCAGTGCCGATGCTGACAAAGCCCGTCTCTACGACGAAATGCGCCCTCTCGTGGCCCGTCTGTGTGCTGATGAGCGATGCCGTGAGGAACTGGCTGAACTGCAGATGCAGCTTTTCTTCTGCATGCAGGCCGACGACGACACGAAGACTATTCGCAACGAGATAATGCCCGACCTGATGGAAGGCAGCCATATTCGCGTGACGAAAAACGGCATCGTTGAGCAGGACGAAGACCAGATGGAGGACATACTCCATCCCGATGCCTCGGAACAGACGATGGAGCGCATGGAGGCTAGCATGCACCGCATGGCCGACATGCAGAGGCAGGGCAGCGACATCTACTTTGCAGGCTTCTCCCAGATGAAGCGCTTCCCCTTTTTCAGCCGTCTGGCCAGCTGGTTCGTGCCCTTCTACCCCCAGTACCCTGGCATCAGCCAAATATGGGACAACTCTCGCGGGCGGAAGTTCTTGCGCATTATCATGCAGCATGGAGCCTTCTGCGACAGTGACAAATACTCCTTTGTGTTGGCTTTCGACCAGATACTCAGTCACCTGCCAGCTCAGATGCTCCAGATGATCGACCGTGGCGAGGCATCGCCCATGCCCGTGGGTGGCGAGGTGACGGCCGAAGAACAGCACACTCCCGCCTTCATCCGCCGTCTTTATTTGCAGAACCTCTACCGCTTCTTCCGTCTCTTCTCCCAGCGCAGCGAGTTTGTCAGCCCATTCGGCCCACAGCCTTCGCCCCTCTTCTTTGCCAGTCCCCTGTTCCGTGGTGCTGGCCTTGAGAGCCAGATGCTTCGTGTGGCTTCCTTCCTTATGAAGCGCCGCCGCATGCAGGAGGCCGTCGAGGTGCTTCATGGCATCGATGAATCCCACCGCGACTTGCAATACTGTCTCATGATGGGTCATCTGTTGCTTGACGGCAATCAGTCTTCGTCCAACAGCCATCCGGCATCCTTCTATTTCCGTCAGGCCCTGCAAGCCGAGCCAGACAATCTGAAAGCCTTGAGAGGCTATGCCCGTTCCCTGTTCCGGCAGCAGCAGTACAGCGATGCCCTTGCAGCCTATCAGAAGCTGCTCACCCTCCAGCCTGAGAACCGCACTGCCCAGCTCAACGCTGCCGTCTGCCAGGTAAGCCTGAAACAGTACGACGAGGCCCTAAAGCAGCTCTACAAGCTGAACTACCTTTACCCCGACAGCGACGATGTGACCCGCGTGCTGGCATGGACGCATACCGTTGGAGGAAAATACGAGTCGGCCATGAAGCTCTACGACCGTCTGCTCAATGCTCCCCAGCCTCAGCCGTCCGACATGCTCAACCGTGGCTATTGCCTGTGGTTCTCCGGCGATGTGGCCGCTGCCTCTGCCATGTTCAGACAGTTCCTCAGCCATCAGCCCGACTCCCAATTCTCCATCGAGGAGGAATTCACCCAGACCGAACACTCTCTGATAGCCGAGCATGGCATCACCGATGCCGAAATACAGCTTATGCTCGACAGCCTTGTGTAGTAGCTGAAGCCGAGAAAACTTAAACGCGCTTACGTTGCGCTTAAATGCGCTTACGTCGCGCGTAAGCGTGATTAAGACATATTAAGGGGTGTGCCATTTCTGACACACCCCCTGTTGTTGGATGTTGCTAATAGTTTAGCAGAAAGGATTCTCGGTGGGGTAGTAGTCACCCTTCGGGAAGTTGTAGTCAATCTCGTCAACGGGAATACCCATGTACTTGAGCACCTCCCACAGGTACTTACCCTGGTGACCGAACATAACGGCGCAGTGGTGTGGGTAGTGCTTCTCGATGAGGACGTGACGATAGAAGCGGCTCATGTTCTTGATACCGAAGATACCGATAGAACCGAATGAGCGTGTAGCTACAGGAATAACCTCGCCCTGAGCGATGTAAGCGCGGAGCTTGGTGTCAG
>CAMZBS010000079.1 GCA_947304695.1 uncultured Prevotella sp. | reverse complement strand
TTTGAATCAAAAGGCAAACAACGTTACACCTTTTATTATATATACGCGCGCGTAAGAATCAGAAGTCAAGAATCATACTTTGGCGTGGCTTCAGCTGTACGTCACTGGTAAGATCTACATAGCGACCAGAAAGGACGTCCTTGGCACGCTCCACCGAAATGACCTCTGCGTAGCGCTTCACCGACATGACAGCAGGCTTGGTCGTTCCGTTCAGGATGGTGAGCACAGTACGTCCTTTGTACTGACGCGCCAACACATAGACACCATTGTAGGGAATGAACTGCGTCTGTGTGCCGCGAATGATGCAGTCATTGCCCTGTCGCCAGTGAAGCAGGCGCTTGAGCCAGTTGAACATGCTGTTTTCCGCCCGTGAACGTCCCGACTGCTCAAAGCAATTATGCTCATCACCCGGGAAACCGCCAGGGAAGTCCTTGCGCACGTTTCCGTCGGTCACCTCCTTCGTACCGTTCATCAGCACCTCGGTGCCGTAATACAACTGCGGGATGCGGTTCACCGTCAGGAGCAAAGCCAGAGCCTGCTTCAGCATGAGCGAGTCGCGCCCATTGCCCAGGAAACGATCGGTGTCGTGGTTCTCTATGAAGGCCATGACACTACTGGGGTTGGGATACAGATAGTCGTAGACGAAAGAGTTGTAAAGTCGATTCAGACCGTTCCACCACTCGTCGGTCTCTTCGTTCTTAGCCTGATTCAGCTTGTCGAAGAAAGAGAAGTCCATGACAGTCTTGAGATAGCTGTTGGGGAAATTGGCAGGTACTCGACTGCCTTTCTGCCACGCAGCGGTATAAGCGGGTTCGGTGACCCACGTTTCGCCCACGGTGTTGAAGTTAGGATACTCCTCGTCGAGTTCCCTCATCCACTGTGCCATCGGCTCAGCGTAAGCATAAGGATATGTGTCCATGCGTATGCCGTCGATGCCGACGGTCTCAATCCACCACTTTGAGTTCTGGATGAGATAGCGCATGAGATGCGGATTGCGCTGATTGAGGTCGGGCATGGTGGGCACAAACCACCCCTCGACCGTTTCCTTCATGTCGACCTTCGAAGCGTAGGGGTCGAGCACTGGCGTAAGCTTATAGCTGGTCTGCAAGAAGCTGGTGCCTTCAGGATTGCTGGTGCCTTTCGACTCTACAAGCCACTCAGGCAGGTTGAGCCAGTCCTTTGCAGGCATGTCGAGCGTCCATGGATGCTCAAAGCCGCTGTGGTTGAAGATCATGTCCATCACGACCTTCAGTCCCTTCTGATGAGCCTCATCGCACAGCCGACGATAGTCTTCGTTGGTGCCGAAACGCGGGTCCACGCGGTAGTAGTTGGTGGTGGCATAGCCGTGGTAGGTGGAGAATCCGCGCTCATCGTCGGGTGAATCGTTCTCCAATACAGGTGTGAGCCACAAAGCCGTGACACCCAGTTCCTTGAAGTAGTCGAGATGCTCACGAATGCCGTTCAGGTCACCGCCATGCCGCAATGAGGGCTGCGTGCGGTCCTCCTTGTAGGCCCGCATGCCCTTCACCTGCGGGTTGTGGCCTGCGCCCTGTGCAAAGCGGTCGGGCATGAGCATATAGAGCACATCGGCATTGGTGAAGCCACGACGCTTGTCACCGCTCATCTCGCGTGCCTTCAGCTGGTAATCCACCTTCAGCTTGTCGAATTTCAGGGTCATGGTGCCCGGCTGCACACTGCCCAGGTTCATGTAGACCAGCAGATAGTTGGGCGAGTCGAGGCGTACGATGCTGTCGATGCTGACACCCGGATAGTCGGTGGTTACATCCTTCACACTGGCAATCTGCTTGCCGTAGACCATCAGCTGCACCTGAGGGTTCTTCATGCCCACGAACCAGTCGGTGGGCTCAATGCGGTCGATTGTAAGTTTGGCTGCATTCATCATTGCGGTTGCGCTTAGAAACAAGCTTAGAATCAATTGTCTTCTCATATTGCTTAATCATGAATTATTAATGCTGACTGTGGCGCCACAACCACGCGGCCATCACGCCCTGTCGTGCCAAGTCCGCGCTCATTGATTTCGCCGTTGCAGCACACGATGGTGTATTGTGCATCCGGGACAGCGACCTCTTCCGTCTTCTTGTTGGCATTAAGCACAACAATGATGTTGCGCCAGTCGTCGCGTCCGGCGTAGTTTTTCAGCCGGAAGGCCACGACACCGTCGTCGGGCGTAGGCAGGAACTCCAAATGCTTGCGCACCAGGTCGGCCGAACCAAGTCGGAAGGCAGGGTGATGGCGGCGCAGGGCTATGAGGTTCTTGTAGTATTCAAACACCTGTGGATAGCGCGTTTTATTGGCCCAGTCGAGCTGATTGATTGAGTCGGGTGACTCGTAGGAGTTGTGTACACCCTTCTTCGAGCGCAGCAACTCTTCGCCACTGAGCATAAAGGGCACGCCCTGCGAGGTGAACACGGCGGTCTGGGCGAGCAAGTCCAACTTGATGAGTTGAGAGTTGGGAGCTTGGAATTGAGAAGCATGGTCAGACTTGCTGAAAACTGACGCCATCAGGCGGTCGACCAGACACATGTCGTCGTGGCACGATACGTAACTCATCATCTGTGTGGGTTCCAGAGCATAAGGCTCCTTTGAGTAGTTCACCTTGGAATAATCTACCTGCGGATGGCTAATCATGCCCGTGACACCGGCCTTCAGGCTCTCGGTGGCACCATTGTCAAAGTTGCCACCCAGCCAACCGCATATGGTATCGTCGCTGAACGGGCCTCGCAGTGCATCGCGTATGTCGTCGCTGAAGGCTGCAATGCCTGGCATCTGCGGTATGTTGGCCTTCATGCCCAACTGCCCGTTGGGCAGGGCACACGCTCCGGCACTCCATCCTTCGCCATAAATAAATATGGTGGGATCGATTTCGTCAAGTGCCTTGCGAATTTGGTTCATCGTTTCGATGTCGTGACACCCCATGAGGTCAAAACGGAAGCCGTCTATGTGGTATTCCCTGACCCAGTGCTTGACGCTCTCGATCATGAACCGCCTCATCATGGGCTGATCCGATGCCGTCTCGTTGCCACAGCCGGAACCGTTGCTATAGACTTCGGTGCCCGACGGGTCTTTCACTTTCCTGTAGTAATAGTCGGGATAGGTCAGTTGGAAGTTGGAATGGTCGATGTCGTAGGTGTGGTTGTAGACCACATCGAGGATGACGCTGATGCCCGCGCGGTGCAGAGCCTGCACCATCTGCTTGAACTCGCGGATGCGGCACTGCGGGTCGTAGGGGTCGGTCGAGTAGGAACCCTCGGGCACGTTGTAGTTCACCGGGTCGTAGCCCCAGTTATACTGCGGGGTGGAAAGGCGCGTCTCATCGACAGAACCAAAGTCATAGGATGGCAGGATGTGAACGGCATTGATGCCCAGTTCCTGCAGGTGGGTGATGGCCCAAGGCTCGGTGAGCGCCAGGAACTTGCCCTTGTGCTGTGACTCAGGACGGGCTATGGAGAAGTCGCGGTGGTGCAGCTCGTAGACCACCAGGTCGGCAGGACTCTTCACCACCGGGCGCCGATCCTGCTGCCAACCCTCGGGGTCGGTGTCGCGCAGGTCGACGACTGCAGCTTGTTTCCCATTGATGCCTACAGCCTTGGCAAAAACGCCTGGCGTGCGCCCCTGCGGGGTCTTAAACTGATAGTAGCGGCCCTTCAGGTCGCCCTTCACCTGCAACTGCCAGCAGCCCAGCTGCGGTTGATAGGTCATCTTCCCGCCCTTCTGTCGGCCACGTTTTCCGTCGCGCTCAAAGAGGAGCACTTCGGGACGGCTGTCGGCCGGGGCAAAGAGCTTGAAAGTAGTGGCTTCGGGCGTATAGGTCATCTCGTCGAAGCAAAATTCCTGCGCGGCCACATTGCCGGCCAGCGCCATGCTGAGTAGTGCTGTCAAAACTGTTCTTTTCATTTAGGTTCTTAATGTTGGTCTTACTGATAAAGAATGCAACAAAGATACAGGTTTTCAACGAAACGGCCACGACGCACCCTGAGACATTCCTGCAGAACAATGCGAAAACGATTGCACGGAATGTTGCAATTTTGAACACAGAAACTTTGCTGAGATTTGAAAAAAATCGAGATGAGAAACTTTTGGGTGGAAATGAGCGAGTTTTGGAGAGGGTTGTAAACAGCTGGTTTTCAGCCGCTTTGGCAAAGCGACATGCAGAACGAGGGGGAGCGAGGGGCTGAGAGCAGTGCAACGGAGGCTCAGTTGCGGTGCAACAGAGGCTTGACAACGGTGCAAAACAGGCTCTGTAGCGATGCAACTGAGGCTCTGTTGCACGTAAGGCAGGGACCAAAAGACGGTTTCTTGTAGGGCAACGATGACGGAAAGGAGCCTTTGCCGTTCTATTTCGCGATTATTTTTTGTCCGCAGAATCGAAAAAAACTGAGTAAAAATTTCGTTTATTACGCTAATTATTCGTAAATTTGCGCCACGTATGAACTACACGCTCAACATTCGCGGCAAGCTCGTCGATTTGAAGGAACCACTGGTGATGGGCATCCTGAACGCCACACCCGACTCGTTCTACGACGCAAGCCGCCAACAGACAGAAAAGGACATGGCGCACCGTGCCCACGAAATCGTGGATCAGGGCGGTGTCATTATTGACGTGGGAGCCTGCTCCACCCGTCCTGGCGGACCACTGGCCGACGAGAAGGAAGAGACGGAGCGACTGCGACTGGCACTCGGTGTGGTGCGCCGCGAACTGCCCGATGCCATCGTCTCGGTCGACACGTTCCGCCCCAGTGTGGCCCGCATGGCCGTTGAAGAGTACGGGGCCGACATCGTGAACGACGTGAGCGAGGCTGCCGACGAGACTATGCTGCGCATGGTGACACGCCTACGCGTGCCCTACGTGCTCACCTCGGTGCAGCCCACCCTGCGCGACACGCTACTGGCCTTTGCACAGAAGGTGCAGATGTTGCGCGACCTGGGACAAAACGACATCATCCTCGACCCGGGATTCGGCTTCGGCAAGACACTCGAAGAGAATTTCGTACTGTTCAATCAGATGGAAAAGCTGCTGGTGATGCAGCTGCCACTGCTCGTAGGCATATCACGTAAGTCCATGATATACAAGACTTTGGGATGCACTCCAGCCGAAGCCCTGAACGGCACGACCGTGCTTCACGCGGTGGCCCTACAGAAAGGTGCTTCGATTCTGCGCGTCCACGACGTGAAAGAAGCGGTGGAATGCTGCCGGATCATGACAGCACTAAACAACCCATGCCCTCCAAGCCAGGGGACTTAAACAAAGAAAGCCATGTTCTTCTCATTCGGACTGAAAGATTTCATCGACATTCTGCTGGTAGCACTGATGCTCTACTACATCTATCAGCTGATGCGCGAGTCACGATCGCTCAACATCTTCGTGGGCATCCTGATTTTCATTGTGGTGTGGGTATTCGTGGCGCAGATTGTCGAGATGCAACTGCTGGGCACCATCCTCGACAAACTGGTGTCGGTGGGTGCCATCGCACTGATCGTGATTTTCCAGGAGGACATACGCAAGTTCCTCTACAACCTGGGAGCCCACCAGCGCATGCGCACCCTGCAGCGCTTCTTCATGTCGAAGCATGAAGACGCCAAGGACAAGGCTGCACTGAAACGCTGCATCATTCCAATCGTCATGGCCTGCATATCGATGGCCAAGGGAAAGGTGGGCGCACTCATCGTGGTACAACGCGGTGCATCGCTCAACGACATTGTGACCACAGGCGAAGTAATCAATGCCGACATCAGCCAGCGACTCATTGAGAACATCTTCTTCAAGAACTCGCCCCTTCACGATGGTGCCATGGTCATTGCCGACCGCCGCATACGTGCTGCAGGATGCATCCTGCCCGTGAGCCACGACCTTAACATTCCGCGCCATCTGGGTCTGCGCCACCGTGCCGCACTGGGCATGTCGCAGGAAAGCGATGCCCTGTGCATCGTGGTATCGGAAGAAACAGGTCACATCACAATTGCCCTGGACGGACAGCTGCAACTGCGACTGTCGGCTGAGGAACTGGAAGTCAAGCTGTCAGAGTGCATGAAATAACCACAGTATTTATCCGCATGGCATTTGGCAGGCAATCAGGGAAAATATGGGGCGATAACATTATTTATCCCAATACTTCGCTGCCGTTCGGATATTTTTCGCTAATTTTGCAAACTGAATATAGCAATTCTTATAAACTATAAAACAAACTATGGGATTAATTGAACAGATTATTGCGCGTGCTAAGAGCAACAAGCAGCGCATCGTGCTCCCCGAAGCTGAGGAGGAACGTACCCTTTGTGCAGCCGACCGCGTGCTGGCCGACGACATTGCCGACCTGATTCTCATTGGCAACCCTGAGAAAGTGCATGCACTGGCCGCAGAGAAAGGACTGAAAAACATTGACAAGGCCACCCTCATCGACCCGCTGAACTATGAGAAGAGCGAGGAACTGGCCCAACTGCTGCAGAAGCTGCGCGAAAAGAAAGGCATGACCATCGAGAAGGCCCGCGAACTGGTGAAGGATCCGCTCTACTTGGGCTGCATGATCATCAAGACCGAGGGTGCCGACGGACAGATTTCAGGTGCGCTGTCTACAACAGGCGAGACCCTGCGCCCTGCCCTCCAGATTATCAAGTGCGCCCCCGGCATCACCTGCGTCAGCGGTGCCATGCTCATGATAACCGACAAGCCCGAGTACGGTGAGAACGGCGTGCTGGTGATAGGCGATGTGGCCGTGACTCCCATGCCCGATGCCAATCAGCTCAGTCAGATTGCCGTCTGCACGGCACAGACCGCCAAGTCGGTGGCTGGCTTCGACGATCCCCGCGTGGCCATGCTGAGCTTCTCAACTAAGGGAAGTGCTTCTCACGAGGTTGTAGACAAGGTAGTGGAGGCTACGAAGCTGGCCAAGGAGCTCGATCCTGCACTGAAGATCGACGGTGAGCTGCAGGCTGATGCCGCCCTGGTACCGTCTGTCGGAAAGAAGAAGGCACCCGGCAGCGAGATTGCCGGCAATGCCAACGTGCTGGTGTTCCCCTGCCTGGAAGTGGGCAACATTGCCTATAAGCTGGTGCAGCGTCTGGCTGGTGCAACGGCTATCGGCCCCATCCTGCAAGGCATTGCCCGTCCAGTGAACGACCTCTCTCGCGGTTGCTCGGTCGAGGACATCTACTACCTCGTTGCCATCACCGCCTGTCAGGCTATGGATGCGAAGAAATAAGACCCCTCCCGACCTCCCCAAGAGGGAGGAGGGCCTGCGGTCAAATAATATATATAGAAGTTTAACCCAAATAAAAGCCTGGCTATCCCCCTGAAATCCGCTAGGCACTCCCCTCCTTCGGAGGGGGCGGGGGAGGTATTATGAAAATATTAGTATTGAATTGTGGTTCTTCGTCTATTAAGTACGCTCTGTACAACATGGACGATAAGAGTGTAATGACCAGTGGTGGTGCTGAGCGCGTAGGCTTGGACGGCGCATTCGTAAAAGTAAAGCTGGCTAATGGTGAGAAGAAACAGATCATGCACGACATTCCCGAGCATACTGAAGGTGTGAAGTTCATCTTCTCACTGCTCACCGATCCTGAAATAGGCGTAATCAAGAGTCTCGACGAGATTGATGCCGTGGGCCACCGCATGGTGCATGGTGGAGAAAAGTTCAACAAGAGCGTGCTGCTCACCGACGAGGTACTGAAGGCTTTTGAGGAATGCTCCGACCTGGCTCCGCTGCACAATCCTGCCAACCTGAAGGGCGTGAACGCCGTGAAGGAACTGATGCCCGGTCTGCCTCAGGTGGGTGTGTTCGACACTGCTTTCCATCAGACAATGCCTGCCAAGGCATACATGTATGCCATTCCCTACGAGCTCTACAAGAAATACGGTGTGCGCCGCTATGGCTTCCATGGCACCAGCCACCGCTATGTAAGTGCCCGCGCACTGGAGTTCCTGGGCATGAAACCTGAAGGAACAAAGGTTATCACCTGCCATGTGGGCAATGGTGGCTCTATTGCTGCCGTGGTCGACGGCAAGTGTGTCGACACGTCAATGGGCCTCACTCCGCTTGAGGGTCTCATCATGGGCACCCGCAGCGGTGACATCGACGGCGGTGCCGTGACCTTTATTGAGAAGAAACTGGGTCTGGATGCCGATGGCATGAGCAACCTGCTCAACAAGAAGAGCGGTGTGGCAGGTATCACGGGCGGTTCAAGCGACATGCGCGACGTGGAGAATGCAGCTAAGGCTGGCGATGAGCGTGCTCAGCTGGCTCAGGACATGTACTTCTACCGCATCAAGAAATACATCGGCGCATTTGCTGCCGCAATGGGTGGTGTCGATGTCATCGTGTTCACTGCCGGTGTAGGCGAGAACCAGATTGGCATGCGCTCAGCTGTATGCGAAGGTCTGGAATTCCTCGGCGTGAAGTTCGACGATGCCAAGAACCAAGTTCGCGGTGAAGAGGCCATCATCTCTGCCGACGATTCAAAGGTGAAGGTTGTGGTCATTCCCACCGACGAAGAACTGATGATTGCCACCGATACAATGAACCTGCTGTAAGACAATTTACACATAAAAAAGCTGCAATTCATTGATGTGAATTGCAGCTTTTTTATGTAGTTATCTCAAATTCCGCTTATGCGTCAATATTAGCGTAAGTGGCGTTCTTCTCAATGAACTCACGACGTGGCTCCACATCGTCACCCATCAGCATGGAGAATATCTCATCAGCCTCAGCTGCATTCTCAATAGTCACTTGCTTCAACAGGCGGTTCTCGGGATTCATGGTGGTCTCCCAAAGCTGTTCGGGGTTCATCTCACCCAGACCTTTGTAGCGTTGTGTGT
>CAMZBS010000078.1 GCA_947304695.1 uncultured Prevotella sp. | reverse complement strand
AGCTGCACTCTCGCGGCCGTTCTTAGAACTACCTACACCTTTTTTATGTGCCATACTGTGTTCCTCCTTAAGCGATTACTTGTTTAACTTCTACCTGAGTGAACTGCTCGCGGTGACCATTCTTCTTGCGGCTGTCCTTGCGGCGCTTCATCTTGAAGACGATGACCTTGTCACCCTTCACCAGCGGGTTCACTACCTCAACTACTACTTTTGCACCTTCTACGGTGGGTGCGCCAACCTTGACGGTGCCGTCTGCATCTACCAGCAGCACTTTGTCAAATTCAACAGTCTTGCCTGCCTCCACATCTTTCATGTGGTGTACGAAAAGCTTCTTGCCTTCTTCGGCCTTGAACTGCTGACCCTGAATTTCTACAATTGCGTACATTGCTTGTTTTATTTGTATTTAGGGTTTTTTCCGCGAGGCGATGCACGTCCGTGCATACTTCACCCTGCCTCTACGGACTCATTTCGGGCTGCAAAGGTACTAAAAATATTTGTGATATTGATTTTCAGCAGACCTTTGCAGCCCGATTTTTATGTTTATTTAACAAGATTAGATGCCCAGCTTCTTCCTGATGTCCTTGGGTATGGCATTCTTGTTGATAAGGAAGTCCATGGTGTTGGCTGCGATGAAGGTCTTGGTCATGTACCAGGTGCCTTTGTAGTTGCCCGTCTCGCCCCATGAGTTCTTCACCATGTAGTACTCCTTGCCGTTCTGGTCCTTGGCCACTCCGTAGATGAGCATGCCGTGGTCGTCGGTCAGTTCCCAGTTGTCAAAGCGCTCCTGGCGCAGCTGCTGTGTGGGGGTGATTTCGGGCACGTTGCATCCCAGCGAGTCGATGACGTTCTTGCGCTTGTCGGCAGTCAGCTTCAGCCAGCGTGCCATGTCGCTGCCTGAAAGGCTCTTGGCCTTCTCTCCGTCGATGGCGTAGGCCAGTCCCTGACGGGTGAAGCCCTCTTCGCTCACGTCGCCTCCCCAAGCCACTGTGTAGCCCTGGGCCACGGCATTGTCAATCACGCGCATCATCTCGTCCATCGGCAGGTTGTAGGAGAGCGGGAAGCGCCAGTTGTCCTGCACCTCCACGGCGAAGGTCGTGTAGAAGGGGTGGTGGGTGTAGCTGGTGATGGAGACGTAGTCGTCGAGATTGATGCCCAGGCTCTGCACAAAGGTCTTCGGGGTGTACTTCTTGCCTTCATACATGAACTCCTCGGGACACTTGCCCAGATAGGCGTCGAGAATGCCCTGCAGTCCCACCTTCCACTGGTTGGAGATTTTCTTGGCGTTGCTCTTCGAGATGGCAGCCACGTAGGGTTCCAGCAGCGAGAAGAACTCATTGAAGTTGTTCAGCGAGTCGCCGTAGAGCGAGCCGGGGAAGGGCATGGCCTCTTCGGGGCAGATGCCGTACTGCTTCATCACGGCCAGGGGGTCTTCGGCCGAGCCGCCCTGTGCAAACTGGCAGTCGCCGTGGTAGCGCACCACCTGGATGGCACGGTCCATGTAGGTCTTGTTCTCCACGAAGCTCTCGCAGAGGTCGTAGGTCTTGCCGGTGGCCTTGAGTATCTCAGCTTCGAAGAACGACAGGGTGCTGTAGCACCAGCAGGTGCCGCTGCGGTTCTGGTCTTTCACAGAGGTGATGGGGTTCTCCTTGATGGTAGTGAATACGGGCTTGTTGCTTTTGGCAGAGTCCTGTGCCTCTTCGGCGTAGGCCGAGAGTGAGAGCAGGGCTGCAATGATCAGTAAAAATGAATGTTTCATACTTGCTTGTTTGTTGTTTTCATAATTCTTTTGCAAAGGTACAAAAAATTTTTGAAACCACCAAATCTTCAGGGGTGTATAAGTGGAATATCCTTAAATGCCACTTTGCCACAATGCCACTTTGCCACATTAAGGATATTGGTATATGCAAAGCGGTGGTTGAAGGTGGCGAGAGGCAAGATGCTTACAAATTGTAAGTATTATTATAATAATAAACCATAATCATGCACCCTCATGCCGCACATTAGTAATATCCTAACACAGGCAAAGTGGCAAAGTGGCAAAGTGGCGTGTGAGCAGAGTCAAGCGTTTGCTGCCATCAGTTC
Source organism: uncultured Prevotella sp. (assembly GCA_947304695.1). The sequence continues at coordinate 6,948 of CAMZBS010000078.1, read as the reverse complement.
CTCCAGTTCAGCGGGGTGATAGGGGATGCGCTTGGAGCCCATGAAGCGGCATCCGTCACGGGTTATCAGCAGGTCGTCTTCAATACGTATACCGCCGAAATCCTTGTATGTTTCGAGTTTCTCGAAACAAAGGAAATCCTTGCAGTGGCCCTCGTTTCGCCAGAGGTCGATGAGGTGGGGTATGAAGTAGATGCCAGGCTCGTCGGTGACCACGAATCCTTCCTCAAGACGACGGCCCATGCGCAGGCAATTGGTGCCGAATTGCTCCAGGTTGGGGCGCGTTTCGTCGTCAAAACCTACGAAAATCTGCCCTAACCCCTCCATGTCGTGTACGTCCATACCCATCATGTGACCCAATCCGTGAGGCAGGAACATGGCGTGTGCGCCCGCACGGACGGCTTCGTCGGTGTCGCCCTTCATCAGTCCCAGCTCTTTCAGGCGCTCTGTCATGAGCCTGCAAACGGCAAAATGCACGTCCTGATACTTCACACCGGGCTTTGCCACCTCCAAAACGTAGTCGTGACAAGCCTCCACGATGGAGTAGATTTCCAGTTGCCGCTGCGAGAACTTGCCGCTGACGGGCATCGTGCGGGTGTTGTCAGAGCAGTAGTCGTTGAGCTCGCAGCCTGCATCGCAGAGTGCCAGACGGCCTGCTTCGAGCTTGGCGTCTGACGGGTTGCCGTGCATGATTTCACCGTGCTGGGTGAAGATGGTGGCGAAGCTTACACCCTGTGCCAGCGAGCGTGCAATGCCGTCCACCTGGCCTCCTACGTACCGCTCGGTGATGCCCGGACGGATGAGCCGCTGGGCAGTGGTGTGCATCTCGTAGCCCACGTTGCAGGCGCGCTCAATGGCCTCTATCTCCTGTGGTTCCTTGGTGGCGCGCATCTTCACCACAGCCTTGATGAGCGTGACGGATGCTGCCTCCTTCTGCTTCGAGGGATGAATGCCCAGCAGGTCGGAGATCATAATCTTCGTGTCGTGGCGGTAGGGCGGCAGGAAATGTATGGTTTGCCCTGCGGAAGCAGCCTGCTTGCAGAGCGTAAACACGCTGTCTAGCGGTGCCGTGCGGCTCACGCCCACCTCGGCAGCAAGGTCGGCAACTGAGGGCGTGTAGCCCATCCACACGATGTCTTCCACGTCAATATCGTCGCCCAGGAGCATCTCAGTGTCGTTGTCAACGTCGATGATGCCCACCAGTCCGTCGCGGTGCTGGCCGAAATAGTAGAGGAACGTCGAGTCCTGGCGCATCGGAGCGTAGGCATTGGCGGGATAGTTGGCAGGGGCTTCGTTGTTGCCGAAGAACAAAATCAGTCCTTCACCCACCAGTCTTTTCAGCTCCTGGCGGCGGCGAATGTAGGTTTCTTTGCTGAACATAGTACTCAATAATGATGATTTTTGACCGCAAAGTTACGCATTATTTGTGAAAATGGCGTGTTTTTCGTGAAAAAATTGTACCTTTGCACAACTGTTATAGCATTCAGAGGCTTATGAAACTATCAGAACTGAAGACTGGTGAGCGCGGTGTCATCGTGAAGGTGCAAGGCCATGGAGGCTTTCGCAAGCGCATCATCGAGATGGGATTCGTGCGTGGAAAGACCATCGAGGTGCTGCTGAACGCTCCGTTGCAAGACCCTGTAAAATACCGCATTATGGGCTACGAAGTGTCTCTTCGCCATCAGGAGGCCGACATGATTGAAGTGGTACCCGCAGCCACTCCCATCGAGTCAACGCCCTACGTGGAGCACCACAGCATGCACCACGGCGACTACCTGCAGCATGTGGCCCTCGACAAGCGCCGCACCATCAATGTGGCCCTCATAGGCAACCCCAACTGCGGCAAGACATCGCTCTTCAACTATGCCTCGGGTGCCCACGGCCATGTGGGCAACTATTCGGGCGTAACCGTCGATGCCTCGACCGCCCACGCTTCCTTCTTCGGCTATGAGTTCAATCTGATAGACCTGCCCGGCACCTATTCGCTTTCCTGCTATTCGCCCGAAGAACTCTACGTGCGCAACTATCTCACCCACCAGATGCCCGACGTGGTTATCAATGTGATTGATTCCAGCAACCTGGAGCGCAACCTCTATCTGACCACCCAGCTCATCGACATGGACTTGCGCATGGTGGCCGCGCTGAACATGTACGACGAGTTTGAGAGGCGTGGCGACCAGGTAGACCGCAACACGCTGAGCACGCTTTTCGGCATGCCTTTCGTGCCTACCTCGTTCAAGAACGGCACGGGCGTAAAGGAACTTTTCCGAGTTGTCATCCAGGTCTATGAGAACACCAATAAGCACGCCCGCCACATCCACATCAACTACGGTCACGAACTGGAGCACGGCATTGCCAGCATTCAGAAATACCTCAAGGCTGTTGACGACGTAAGGCTGGAATATTCCACCCGCTATCTGGCCATCAAGCTGCTTGAGGGCGACGGCAACATCAAGGAGTATGTGAAGAGCCGCGTGACCAGTGCCGACGAGATTTTCAGCGCGCGCAACCATGCAGCCCGCCGCATTGAGGAAGAGACCTCGACCGATGCCGAGACGGCTGTGATGGATGCCAAGTACGGTTTCATCAACGGTGCGCTGACCGAGGCTGCCTTCCGCGAGGGCACCAAGGCCGACACCTACCACGCCACTCACCTCATCGATGCCGTGCTGTCCCACAAGTATCTGGGCTTCCCCATCTTCTTCTTCCTGCTGTTCATCATGTTCCAGACCACCTTCACGCTGGGGCAGTACCCGATGGACTGGATTGAGGCGGCCGTGGAATGGCTGGGCGAGACGGTGGGCAGCACCATGAGCGAAGGCCCGCTGCGCTCACTGCTCGTCGATGGTGCCATTGCCGGTGTGGGAGCCGTCATTGTATTCCTGCCTCAGATCTTGATTCTCTACTTCTTCATCTCGCTGATGGAGGATTCGGGCTATATGGCCCGTGCGGCTTTCATCATGGACCGCCTGATGCACCGCATGGGACTGCACGGCAAATCGTTCATCCCGCTCATCATGGGCTTCGGCTGCAACGTGCCTGCCGTCATGGCCACACGCACCATTGAAAGCCGCCGTTCGCGGCTGATTACGATGATGATCATCCCCTTCATGTCGTGCTCGGCACGGTTGCCCATCTATGTCATGATTGTTGGCACCTTCTTTGCAGCACAGTACCGCTCGTGGGTCATGCTGTCGCTCTACGTGCTGGGCGTGGTCATGGCCGTGCTGACCAGCAAGCTCTTTGCCTCGCTTGTCATCAAGGGCGAGGACACCCCTTTCGTGATGGAGCTCCCGCCCTACCGCTGGCCCACGCCGAAGGCGATAGCCCGCCACACGTGGGAGAAAGGCAAGGAGTACCTGAAGAAGATGGGTGGCATCATCCTCGTTGCATCGGTGCTGGTATGGGCCTTAGAGTATTTTCCGCACGACGAGTCGCTCAGTGTGCAGCAACAGCAGCAACAGTCCTATATAGGCAAGATAGGAAAGACGGTTGAACCACTCTTTGCCCCGCAGGGCTTCAACTGGAAGCTCGACGTGAGCCTCATTGCCGGAGTGGGCGCCAAGGAGATAGTAGCTTCAACAGTGGGCGTGCTCTATGCAGGCGACGACTCGTTTGCCGACGACGAAAGCATCAGCGACGACACCCAGAAGTACACCCGGCTGCGCACACTCATGCAGCAGGACGGCGTGACACCACTGGTGGCCTTCACCTATCTCATCTTCGTCTTGCTCTACTTCCCCTGCATAGCCACCGTGGCCGCCATCAAAAACGAGACAGGCAGCTGGCGATGGGCACTCTTCACTGCTGCCTACACAACGGCTGTGGCATGGGTGGTCTCGGCTCTTGTCTATCAGGTTGGACTTATCTTCTATAGCCTATGAAGTTTCACATCTTCAATCCCGAACACGATATTGCGCTGGCCAGCAACCTGGCCAACTTCACCGCACCCCATGCTGGGCGCCAGCTGCGTCACGACTTAGGCTTCCTGCCTGCCGTATGGGCACAGGAGGGCGACGGCATACTCACAGACGATGTTGAGCATGCCCAGAGGTGTCTGAAAAGGCTCATGGCAAAGGTGCCGCAGGAGTCAGCAGCACACTTGCGCACGTTTGCCGATTCATTCCTCACGGCGAAAAAGGCTGCCGCGCTGTTCAGCATGGCTGCTGTAGACCCCTGGGGGTGGGACAGGGCACTGAAAGCTTCACTGCTGCGCTGTGGCTTGGACGCACAGATGCTACCTGCCGACACCCAACTCGACCTCATCAGGCGATTGTCGCATCGCATGCTGGCTTCCCGTCTGCTGCCCATGCTGCGGGTTGAAGGCACGGTGGGCGAGTCGCAGAGCTGCACGGAAACAGAAGAACTGGAGTCGCTTTTGAAGCGTCACGGGCGGTTGGTGCTCAAAGCTCCCTGGTCATCCAGCGGGCGCGGTCTGCGCTTCTTAGACATCAGCCATACGCCAGTCTCAGCGCAGGAGGGCTGGATCAGAAACGTCATTGCGTCGCAAGGAGGCGTGATGGCAGAACCCTATTATAATAAGGTGAAGGATTTCGGAATGGAGTTCCACATCGACGGGGCTGGCCATACCACCTATCTGGGTCTCTCGCTTTTCCACACGATGAACGGAGCCTATACTGGCAACATACTTGCCACTGAGCTGAAGAAGCAGGCCTACATAGCCCGCTATCTGCCCGTGTGTCTCACCGACTATATTAGGGACAGCATCTGCCAGCAGACGGCGGCGATGTTCCAAGGCCGCTATGAAGGCCCCTTCGGTGTCGATATGATGATTGTGGCACGCAGCGACGACGACGGTTTCCTGCTTCATCCCTGCGTGGAAATCAATCTGCGTCGCACCATGGGACATGCTGCCCTTGCTATGACAAAACTCTACAATCCCTCCAACGATGAAGACCTGACGGGGGTGATGAGAATCAGATATGAAGACAACAACTACAAACTAATTCTACAACGACTATGAAGAAAAGATTTCTGACAGCTGCCGCACTGCTGCTGCCGCTGATGGCTCAGGCGCAGTACGTGTCGCAGGTGTGGTGTCCCGACAATGGTGACGGCACCTACACCAACCCAGTGATTAACGCCGACTATAGCGACCCCGATGTGTGTGTGGGAGCCAGCGGCGAAGACTACTACATGACGGCATCCTCCTTCCAATGCACGCCGGGCCTGCCCATCCTGCACTCGAAGGACTTGGTGAACTGGGAGATTATCAATTATGCACTGGGCAACCTCTATGAGGGGCACGACGAACTGCTGAAGCATTTCAGCACACCGCAGCATGGGGCTGGCGTGTGGGCACCCTCCATACGCTATCACAACGGGGAGTACTACATCTACTGGGGCGACCCCGACTTCGGTGTGTTCATGGTAAAGACCAAAGACCCCGCAGGCAAATGGGACAACCCTGTCTGCGTCATCAAGGGAACGGGCTATATCGACACCACGCCGCTGTGGGACGACGACGGACGCTGCTATTTGGTGAACGGATGGGCCAACTCGCGCTCGAAGTTTGCGTCGGTGCTCACCGTGCGCGAAATGTCGGCTGACGGCACACGGGCCATCGGACAGCCAGTCATTGTGTTCGATGGCAACGGAACGGAGAACCGCACCTGCGAAGGCCCGAAGTTCTACAAGCGCGACGGCTGGTACTGGATTATGTGTCCTGCTGGCGGCGTGCCTACAGGCTTCCAATTAGCCATGCGAAGCAAGAGTCCATACGGCCCCTACGAGCACAAGATAGTGCTGGCACAGGGAAAGACAGCCGTCAACGGCCCTCATCAGGGTGGCTGGGTTCACACCAAGTATGGCGAAGACTGGTTCCTGCACTTCCAGGACAAGGAAGCCTACGGTCGCGTGGTTCATCTGCAGCCCGTAGACTGGTCATCAGGCTGGCCTGTCATGGGGCAGAAAGGTGAGCCAGTTATCACCTACAAAAAGCCCAAGTCCGACACCTCCAAGTCTACACTCAACAACCCGCGGGAGAGCGATGAGTTCAACGCTCCTGTGGTGGGCAAACAATGGCAGTGGCATGCCAACTACGACGAGAAGTTTGGTGTGCTTACGGCTTTCGGCACCTTCCGAATCTATACTTACAAGCTGTCGGAAAACTGGAAGAACTTCTGGGAAGTGCCCAACATGCTGCTGCAGAAGACACCAGCCGACAGGTTTACCGTAACCACCAAGATGCGCTTCACATCGAAGGCCGACGGCCAGTTTGGAGGTCTCATCATGATGGGGCTCGACTATTCGGCACTGGTTGTCAAGAGGTTAGGTGACGAATTCCAGCTGGTGCAGATGACCTGCAAGGCCGCCGACAAGGGCAAACAGCAGTCAGAGACCGTGCTGGCCACGCTGAAGCCCACTGCTGCCGACAAGATTGACTATAAGCCCGGCATCCACGAGGACATCTATCTGCGCCTCACGGTAGCCAACTCCAAACTGCACTTCGCCTACAGCACCAACGGCAAGAAGTTTACGGACTGCGGTTCAGAGTTCCAGATGAAGGAAGGAAAATGGATTGGTGCCAAGTTCGGCTTCATCGCTGCCGAGACCGACACGAAAGCTGACCGTGGATGGATAGAGGCCGACTGGATAAGGGTGACGAAAAACTGAGAGAACTGAGGTTATAATAAAAGAAACGGCCTGCGTTCAACATGCGCAGGCCGCTTTTTTAGCGTTATGAGTGTTATGCGAAGGCTACCGTCAGGCCTGCCATCACAATGCTGACCATCGACATGAGCTTGATGAGGATGTTCAGCGAGGGGCCGGAGGTGTCCTTGAACGGATCGCCCACGGTGTCGCCCACGATGCATGCCTTATGAGCAAACGAGCCCTTGCCGCCGAAGGCACCTTCCTCGATGTTCTTCTTCGCGTTGTCCCAGGCACCTCCTGCGTTGGCCATGAACACAGCCAGCGTGAAGCCGCCAG
>CAMZBS010000077.1 GCA_947304695.1 uncultured Prevotella sp. | reverse complement strand
GCCTGCGCCGATGGTACTGCAATGCAATGTGGGAGAGTAGGAGGCCGCCGTCTTTATCTGGTGAAGCCCTGTTTCAGTGATGAGACAGGGCTTCTTTTGGTTTTGGGGTATTTTTCTATCTGTTTATTTGGAAGATAGGAAATCTTTCTATATCTTTGCAGAACAATTACTAACTAACATTTTTCTTCACATGAAGTCAATACATCATTATCTCATTTTATTGCTTTTGGCTATGCTGTGTGTTCCGGCTATGGGTCAGGAGTTCTATGACATTACTGAGAATTATTTGAAGAATGCCAATTTTGATGATCATTTCGACTATGACATCAATGCTACTGGCAATGTGGAGCAGGAACTGCTTCCTGTTGCCGAATGGACGGCAGACCATACTGCGGACTACACCATTACAGGTGTCTATCAGCTTGGTACGAAGAAGACTTTCAATGGCGTGAAAGTTCCTGCTACGGGTGTTGACGGTGAGACCACGGGCGGTGTGCTGGCTCTGAGTACTGGTTGGGATCAGTCTTTGCGTTTCAAACAGTCCATACAGCTGCCCAAGGGCACTTATAAGCTTGTGGTGAACTACTATAACTGCGACGCTTCTAAGACCGCAGGTACCAGTCTGGTTGGTTGGGTTCCTACCAGTGGCGCTGTGATGTCAAGCATCAAGTCGTTCCCTGCGGGTAAGTGGATTACTGATACACTTTCTTTCAAATTGACCCTTACAAAGAAAGGTGCTATCCAACTTGGTTTCTTAGCTGCGTCGGGAGGTTCTGCTAATTCTGCCAAAATTTGCATTGACTACGTTAAGTTACTGCGTGACACACCCTTTGGTGATGCGGATATCACACTTTATAAGGTCAAGTTGCAGGTTTTGATTGAAACCGTTGAGAAGCAATATGGCGACGGCACCGCCCGTGGAGCCAACCTGCTGAAAGAACCTCTTGATCATGCAAAGGCCGTTTATGCCAACAGTCAGTCTACTTTGCTTGAGATTGACGAAGCCTGCGAAATGCTGAATGCTGCACTGGCCGAATTTAGAGATCTTCAGACTGTGGTCAAGTCGCTGGGCACCTGGATTGACAGAGCTGAGAAGGCTGTTGCCGAGACCGAAGGTGAAGCTGCTGATGCTTTGAAGCAGGCTATTCAGACGGCCAAGACACTTTACGATGACAATGATGCCACCGCTGCACAGTTGTCTGCTGCTGAGAGCGCCTTACAGGAGGCTTACGAAGTCTACTGCTACTCCAATCCTACAGGCAATATCCCCACTGTTGTGACTGCTGCACGCTTTGCCCGTGGCGCTACAATGGCCTTTGGTCGTCTTTCCGTTACTAACAATGGGGCAACTATCAAGGAACGCGGTTTCTGCTTTAGCGAGGCTCCAGAGCCTACCATCAACGACAACCGAACCACTAAATTACTTACAGGCTCAAGTGTCAGTGGTGACATCTACTGGCTGCAAGACCTGAAGCCCGCTACCAAATATTATATGCGTGCCTATGCCATTACCAATGGTTACCAGGTGGCCTACGGCAAGACCATCAAGTTCTATACCATTCCCAAGGGAACCATTAGCCTCCAGATGCGTGATGGTGGTGACAAAGCAACTTACGACCGTATTAAGCAAGCTTCAGAAGATGCCGTAGACTACTGGAACAACCTGACCGAGATGAAGGGCTTCTCACCCAGTGTGGGTTTTGTTGACGGTACTCCTACGGCCGATTGCTCCTACGGTGGCTGGATTCGCGTGGGTTCCAACACATCCTATCAGCGCACTGGCACCATCCTGCATGAGATGCTTCACGGCATTGGTGTCATTCCCTGGGCTGACACCGAATGGAGTCGCCACACCCTACGTTCCGGCGTCAACGGCGATGGCTATGGAACAGGACAATGGCTGGGTGACCGTGTGACAGATGTGGTACGTTTCCTACAGAACGACAACACCTCAGTACTTAATGGTGACTATCAGCACATGTGGCCTTATGGCATCAACGGTGCTTCCGAGGACAATGGCCAACAGGCACTCTACATTGGCAACGGGCTGGTCTGTCAGGCATTGGGCGAGGATGGCCTGCAGCACACCTATTCCCTTTTCGCAGAGCCTTATTACGCACTCGATCAGGAAGACGACATCAAATATTACATTAAGAACGAGTCGGCAGACTGTGGCCTTTACACCTCCTTCCTTGTTCCTGCTGATAATGGCACGCTTCGCTGGCGTGAGCTGACGGCAGAGCAGGCAGCCCAGAACGACAGCGTGGCCTGGTATATCACGTTCACACCGGGCAACCAGTACTACCAGTTCCGCAATGCAGCCACTAATCAGTACATGACCTATACGGGTAGCACCATCAAGACGGCCAGCCATGCCAATCCCACTTCTAGCGACAACTGGCACCTGATGAAAGGCCGTGTCGACGTGGGCGGACAGCGCGGTTACTGGATTATCAGTCCCGAAGCAAACTGGACTCCCCACTGCTTGCAAGCCAACGTCAACGGTACGACCACAGCTGCTACGTTCGACATTTCCAACTCAGCTGAACGTCAGCGTTGGCTCATCATGTCGCTTGAGCAAGTCGAAAGCACTGAACAAGCCGCCATGGCCCAGATAAAGGGCGAAGTAGCCAATGTACTCCAGCAGGTGAAGTCATTGCTTGACGTTCCCCACACCGAGGATGTGGCCGGTACCGACCAGGCACTGAACACTGCCGTTGCCGATATTGAGGCCCGCATGGAGACCGCAGCCAATCCTGTTGCCCTTTCTGCATTGTCCGACGAGGCTCAGCAGGCAGCTTTGGCTTTCCTGCAGAATGTTACTGCCACCGACGGAGAGAACCCGTTCAACCTCACCTACATGATTCAGAACCCCACGCTCGATGTCAATACCGACGGATGGTCTGAGTCCAAGGGCGTCAGCTACGGTTGTGTGGAGTTCTATCAGACTGCTTTCGATTTCAACCAAACGCTGCGCAACCTGCCTGCCGGCAACTACCAGTTGCGTGCTCAGGGCTTCCAGCGTCCCGGTAGTGCCGACGCAGCATATAACACCTATATCAAGGGCAACAACACCGTGAACGCCTACATCTACGCCGGAACCAAGAAAGAGAAGTTGCAGCACATTGCCGCCGATGCACAGACCAAGAAACTTGGTGGCAGCGAGAAGACCGTAGGCACCAATTACTATATCCCCGACAACATGCAGGCCGCCAGCCTCTACTTTGCCAAGGGACTCTATCAGAACAGCGTCAATGGCAACGTAGCTACCGACGGCGGTACCCTCAAGGTGGGCATTCGTTGCAGTGACATGCCTTCGTCCTACTGGGTTATCTTCGACAACTTCCGTCTGTTCTTCTACGGTGATGCCGACCCTGCTACGCTTGGCGTGAAAGACATTATCGCAGCCCGTGCTTCGCTTCGCGAAAGTCTTTACATGCCCGACGGCCGTCCGGCCAATGCGCGTCAGAAAGGTCTTGTGATTGTCCGTAAGTCCGACGGAACCGTACAGAAGCAGATTGTCAGATAAAACTTATGAACGTACAGATAGAACCATCGTGGCACCGTCAGTTGCAGGAAGAGTTTGAGAAGCCCTACTTCCTGCAACTGACGGAGCACGTCCGCCAGGAATACCAGTCCGGTGCCTGCTATCCGCCGGGCCGTTTCATTTTCAATGCCTTCAATCTCTGTCCTTTCGATGAGGTGAAGGTGGTCATCATTGGTCAGGATCCCTACCATGAACCAGGCCAGGCCCACGGTCTGAGTTTCTCTGTGCAGGAAGGAGTGATGTTCCCGCCCTCACTCCAGAATATTTTTAAGGAGATTCACGACGACCTTGGTACCCCCATTCCCACCTCAGGCGATCTTACCCGCTGGGCGCGTCAGGGGGTGCTGCTGCTCAACGCCACCCTTACCGTTCGTGCCCATCAGGCCAACAGCCATGCCACGATGGGTTGGCAGACGTTTACCGATGCTGCCATCCGTGCGCTGGCCACACGCCGCAGCCACATTGTCTACATGCTCTGGGGTGGCTTTGCCCGAAGCAAAGCCTATATGATTGACAAGCAAAACAACCTGGTGCTCGAGTCCGTCCATCCCTCTCCGCTTTCGGCCAATCGTGGCGGCTGGTTCGGTCAGCACCAGTTCTCGCGCTGCAACCAGTATCTCCAGCAGCAGGGCCAGGCGCCCATTGAATGGTAGTCGTTTCTCACTTCTTACTTCTCATTTATGAACCCCCTTCCCTCCATCCTTCAAGTTGGCGACATACTTATCTCGCCCGACATCCTCACCGAACCCTTCTGCTGTGATCTTGCGGCCTGCAAAGGCCAGTGCTGCATTGAAGGTGACGCCGGAGCACCCGTCACGTTCGACGAGATTCTTGCCATAGAAGATTCCGTTGACCACGTATGGGCCGATCTCTCCGCCTCTGCCCAGGCCGTTATCGACCGTCAGGGCGTGGCCTATACTGATCAGGAAGGTGACCTTGTGACCAGCATTGTAGGCGGCAAGGACTGTGTTTTCACCTATTATGACGATATTGCTGATTTCGACACTGGCCAGCCCATCAGCGGTTGCTGCCTCTGTGCCTTGGAAAAGGCTTGCCGTGCTGGCCTAAGCACCTTCTGCAAGCCTATCAGCTGTGCGCTCTATCCCATCCGCGAAAAGCGTTTCTCCGACGGTACTGTGGCCCTGAACTATCACCGTTGGAATGTCTGCCGTCCTGCTGTGGAGAAAGGCCGCAGACTCCATCTGCCCGTCTACCGTTTCCTTGAAGCCCCCCTTGTCCGTCGTTTTGGGCAGGACTGGTACGACGAACTCTGTGCCGTAGCCGAAGAGCTACGGGCACAAGGTTACATCCAGTAATGCCAGATTGAATAAAAAATCTCCTACGGTTTTCGAAGTCCGTAGGAGATTATTTTTATACTGGGTTGTTCTCGGCAAACACCTTCATGCGTTCTTCAAGTTGCGTGTACTGGTGATCCTCGATGAACGAGGTGCAGACACGCAGACCCTCTTGGTGTGAGCCGGTGGTGATGAGGCAGATGGCCGACACACCGTAGTACATCAGTTCCTTGGCCAGCTGGCCGCTAGTCATGCCGGGATAGCCAATGGTGAAATAGAAGCCGTCGGCTATCGGCTGGTCTAAGTCCTTGTCGTAGACGATGTAGAAGTTGTGACGGCAGAAAATCTCCTTCAGTTTGTGTGCGCGTTCACCGTAGACCTTGATTTCGTCGCGGAAACGGTATTCGCCGTCGCAGGCTGCACGGAACAGGGCGGCCAGTGCGTATTGTGCCGAATGGCTGGTGCCCGACGACAGGGCATAGAGCATGCGGGTGCTGAACACCAGTCCGAAGGGCAGTCCTTCGTAGCGCTGAGCCAGGTCGGGGAAGTGGCGGTGGAACAGCTGGTCGCTGATGCACACCACACCTATACGCTCACCGGCATAGCTGAAAGCCTTCGATCCCGAGATGAGCAGCATGTAGTTGTCGGTATAGCGGGCCACGGTGGGCTGGTAGGGCGGCTCAAAGGGCTTGCTCAGGTCTTGGCGGAAGTCCATGGCGAAATAGGCCAGGTCTTCCATCACGATGCAGTCATATTTCGTGGCCAGCTCGCCGATGGTCTGCAACTCCTGTTCTGACAGGCATATCCATGCCGGGTTGTTGGGGTTCGAGTAGACAATGGCGCAGATGTTGCCGTTAGCCAGATAGCTTTCCAGCTTCGGACCCAGCTTCTCTCCACGGAAGTCGTAGACGTCGAACGTCTCGTACTTCACGCCCTGCACCTGCAACTGCATTTTCTGCACAGGGAAGCCAGGATCGATGAAGAGCACCGTGTCCTTCTGCTTGCAGGCCTGCGAGCAGGTGAGAAACGAGGCAAACGTGCCCTGCATGGAGCCAGTGACGGGTACACAGCCCTCCGGCTTGATGTCGACATTGATGAAAGCCTTGACAAAGCGCGATGCCTGCTGCTTCAGTTCGGGATAGCCCTGAATGTCGGGATAACTGTGGGCAATGCCGTCCTGCAGTGCCTTGATCTGGGCATCTACACCCACCTGTGCGGCAGGCAGGCCGGGAATGCCCATTTCCATCTTGATATACTCCACGCCACTCTGCTTCTCGGCCATGGCAGCCACCTGCTTCACTTCGCGTATGGTGGCCTTGGCAAAGTCGTTGATGCCCAGCTGGGCAATCAGGCCGTCGACGATTTCTTTCTTGATGGGCGTCGGCTTCATCGCTGTGCCTCCCTTCCTAAGGCCAAAGCCTTGATGTTTGCCTCGACCACTGCGTCGCCCTTACGGCCGAACACGCGGCGGATGGCATCCTCCAGCTTCTCATATTCAATGCCAAGTGCCTTCTGGGCAGCACCCAGCAGGATGACGTTGGCCGAGCGGGCAATGCCGTTGTCCTTGGCCATCTGCTCAATGTTGATGCGAATGACGTTGGGCAGCTTGTCGAGGTCGGCATTGATCACGTCCATGTCGGGATAGTTGGGAATGTTCTTGAACGGCTCACTGCTGGTGATGATCCAGCCCGTCTTCGACAGGAAAGGCAGGTAGCGCAGTGCTTCCATGGGTTCCATCGAGATGATGACGTCGGCTCCACCACGGGCAATGAGGTCGCTGGCAATGGGCTGTGACGAAATGCGCAGGTTCGACTGCACGTCGCCGCCACGCTGGCTCATGCCGTGTACCTCGGCCTGCTTGATGTAAAGGTCTTCGTTCATGGCTGCTTCGCCAATGATGGTGGCGATGGAAAGGATGCCTTGTCCTCCTACGCCGCAAAGTATGATGTCTGTTTTCATTTTGCTGCTTTCTTTTGTTTCAGATGACGTTGCAGGGTCTGCATGCACTCACGGCGCGGGATGATGACTGAAGTGCCCTTGTAGTTGATCTCGTCGCGGATGATCTGCGTGATCTCAGGCATGTTCTTCGGCAGGGGTACGACCACCTTCAGGTGCTCGTCGGAGAGTCCCAGTCCGCGGCAGATGGCCTCAAACTTGTTGGTTCCGGCCGAGTCCTGACCGCCCGTCATGCCCGTTGTCAGGTTGTCGCTGATGATTACGGTGATGTTGGCGTTCTCGTTGATGGCATCGAGCAGTCCCGTCATGCCGCTATGCGTGAAGGTGGAGTCGCCGATGATGGCCACAGCGGGCCACTGTCCGGCATCGGCAGCACCCTTTGCCATTGTGATGGAAGCACCCATGTCCACGCAGGAGTGGATGGCGCGGAACGGAGGCAGGAAGCCCAGCGTGTAGCAGCCGATGTCGCCGAACACACGGGGATTGTCGTACTCCTTCAGCACCTCGTTGAGGGCAGCATATACGTCGCGGTGGCCACAGCCCTGACAGAGTGCGGGCGGGCGCGGAGCCACATCGGCACAGGGATCGAAGCATTCACCAATTTCCATGCCCAGTGCTTTTTTCACTATGTCGGGATTCAGTTCGCCAGTGCGGGGCAGCGTGCCGTCGAGCTTGCCATGAACATTGAGGTTTTCGCCCACGCCGCGCACCATGTCTTCGATGAAGGGCTGTCCCTCTTCGACGATGAGCACCTGCTGGCACTCTTCGAGCATGCGGCGCACCAATTTTTTGGGCAGCGGGTACTGTGAAATCTTCAGGATGGGGTAGGGGCTGCCGCCGGGGAAGCACTCGTTGACGTAGTTGAAGCCTATGCCGCTGGCGATGATGCCTAATGAGCGGTCCTGACCTTCCACGTAGATGTTATAAGGCGAGTTGGCAGCATCCTCTTCCAACTGTGCCTGCTGGGCCGTCACCACGTCGTTGCGCTTGCGGGCATTGGCAGGAAGCAGCACCCAGTTGGCGGCCACGGCGTTGTAGTTCAGCTCGTTCTGCTTTCGTGGCTCGCTGGCACACTCCACGACGGCGCGGCTGTGGGCCATGCGGGTGGTCACGCGCATCAGCACGGGCAGCTTCTGCTGCTCACTGTAGTCGAAGGCACGGGCCATCATGTCGTAGGCTTCCTGCTGGTTCGAGGGCTCGAACGTGGGAATCATGGCAAACTTGCCATAGAAACGCGAGTCCTGTTCGTCCTGCGAAGAGTGCATCGACGGGTCGTCGGCCACCAGCACGATCACGCCACCGTTGACTCCAGTCATGCCACTGTTGACAAACGGGTCGGCACAAACGTTCAGACCTACGTGCTTCATGCACACCAGTGCCCGCTTGCCCATGAACGACATGCCCAGTGCGGCCTCCATAGCCGTCTTCTCGTTGGTGCTCCACCGGCTGTGAATGCCGCGTTCGCGGGCCAGTGCGTTGCCTTGAATGAACTCGGTGATTTCTGTCGACGGGGTTCCGGGATAGGCATACACGCCCGACAGTCCGGCGTGGATAGCGCCCAAGGCAATGGCCTCGTCGCCCAGTAATAATTTCTTTTCAGTACTCATGTTGCTTTAGTCTTCAGTATTGTTTCCTGCTGATTTCTCAGCCTTTTCGTTTCTTGGGTTGCAAAATTACTACATTTTTGCTTCTCCTGCAAGCCTTTTCCCGTCTATTTTCAGAAAAAGGTTGTGAAACGAGTAGGCTGCCGACAGCCTTGCCCAATCTTGTTTTGTCAAAATAATTCATAGAAAAAAGTATCGTGGTGATGGGGCGTTCTGGAACGGGAAAGGCCCTCTTCTGCCGCTTCCCAGCATCGGAAACAGGACTGTCGGGCAGTTAAGCGCGCTTACTGAGGCTTTAAGCGCGCTTAACGGAGCCTTAAACGCGCTTAACGTGAGGCTCTTTTGTGTCTCAACTGAGCCTCAGTAGCAGGCCAGAAACACCTGCCTGACAAGCTGAAAACAACTCTTAAAAATGCAAACCGTTGATAACCAGGCGGATGCAAGTATCGTCAAAACTCGCTCATTTCGGCCCGACCTGCTGCTTGATGGAAAAGAATGCAGTCTCAGAGGGGTCGTTGTAAAGATTATTCATGATAGTTCCCCCCCTGTTTTACCATTTTGTGGCCATCGATGATGTAGATGCCCTTTGCCGCACAGAAGAAATTATGATTATTGATATAATATACAACACTACTGTCCACGAAAATCCGTTAACATTTTAGAAAGTGACATTTTGTAAGTTA
>CAMZBS010000076.1 GCA_947304695.1 uncultured Prevotella sp. | reverse complement strand
ACCACAGCGGTGGCATACAGGGCGGTATCTCCAACGGTCAGGACATCTATTTCCGGGTTGCCTTCAAACCCGTTGCGACCCTGTTACGCCAGCAAGAGACCATAGATATCGACGGCCACCCCGTCACTTTCACAGCCCACGGTCGTCACGACCCGTGCGTATTGCCGCGTGCTGTACCCGTGGTCGAGGCCATGGCAGCCATGACCCTTTTAGACCACTATTTGTTGAATAAATCCGTAAAAATATAGGTCACCCGCATGAATTCTGCAAAAAAATTCGCCAAATATTTGGTCGTTTCGTTTTTTTGCCGTATCTTTGCATTCGCTATAAGGGGTTTGTGACAAATCCTGACAAGCTTTAGTTAAGTCTAGTTTAGTTTTTGTGTTGGTTGAGGGCTGGCGATTGCCAGCCCTCAAATTGTTATGGATTCGCTTGAAAAGCGACTGGCGATTGCCAGCCCTCAAATTGTTATGGATTCGCAATCCTTTCACTTTCTGTTCCTTAAAATCCAGTCTAACTGTCCACGGTTGGTCGCCTCACTGGTCCAATGCTCGTTGACGGGGGTTACAAGGCTTTCCTTCTCGCACTTCAGCCGGTTCCACACGGCATAGCTGGTGGTGGGTGGACAGGTATTGTCATTGTAGCCCCATGTCATGAAAGTCTTTGCCTTGACGTAGGGAGCAAAGCAGCACACATCGAAGTAAGGCAGTGTCTGCAGGTGCGGCTCCGTAAGAAAGCCGTCGGCCTTTGTGAAATGGGGATAGCCGTGAGTGCGGCCTTCTTCGGCAGCGGCTGCCATGTCGCTGAGTGCGGGGTGGTTGGCCACACAGAGCGTCACCCTCGGGTCAAGGGCAGCGGTGATGAGAGCCAGTGCCCCACCCTGACTGCCCCCCTGGGTAATGACGTTGCGCCCGTCCCATTCGGGCAACTGAGTCAGGAAGTCGATGCAGCGTACCAGTCCTAAGTAGACGTGCTTCATGTAGTAGTGGTCACGGCTGTCGATGCCCTGATACAGGTAGCCCTTCGAACGGCCATCGAAGGCCGAACGCACATTCTCGAAGTACTCCTCGGGCATGAGCGGGTTCATGCCGTGGATTTCCATGATGAGACGGATGACACCGTTCTCGGGATAATAGTCCTTGCTGTTGGGGTCTTTGATGCGCTTCACGCCAGCACCTGGCGGACAGAGCACAACGGGACAGCTGGCGGTCTTAGCGTTCTTGGGCATCATCAGCAGGCCGTACATGGCCTGATGCTGACGATTCAGGTCAATGCGCACCAGATAGCAGTCGGTCTTGTCGTTGGAGTATTCAGGGCAGGGTGTCTTCGTAAACTTCAATGGATACTTCGCATCCTCCTTCAGATTCTCCTGCCAGAACGGCCAGAAGTCCTTTGGTTCCTGGGTGTAAGGCACAATCTTATCCGGTGAGAAGCCTATCTTCACGTGGTGTTGATAAGTGGTGCCGTCGAGCTTCATTGTCAGTCGGATGTCACGGAAGCAGGGCTTCTTTGCCGTTCCGGCCTTGATGATACCGCGTCCGTTCTTCAGCATGAGCGTGCCCTTTGTGTCAGCCTCCAGCAGGTCGTTGCCAATGGCATATTCCACCGTGCCGTCACACGGCATGCCGTACTTATAGAACTGCACCTCGACCGTAGCCTCTTCGCCCGTCTTGTAGAGCCAGTCGGCATGGTTGGGCACCGTCACCCACAGATAGTCACTGCGATAAGGATAGTTTTCGGCTCTGAGGCCGATGGCCGTCAACAGGCCAAGGAAAACGACAAACAGTTGTTTCATGACAATTGAGTTAATCTATTCTTATTTTCTGCGATGTATTGCCGCCCTTGACCACGTAGGTGCCAGGACGGAGCAAGTCCCGGACAGCAGCGTAAGGCATCTTGGCATAGAGGCGGATGCCACCGACCGTGTAGACATCGACCAGGGCTTCAGGGGCAATGACGGCATTGATGCCGCTGGCGATGGCCGCCACGCGCAGCGTGCCGTCGGTGAGCAGCGTCGAGGCATCCAGCTCATAGCCTGCGCCACCATCGTCGACCTTCACGATGAAGTTGCCCGAATGGGTACCACTGACGTTGTAGACGGTGATTTCGTCGCCCACCTGCAACTGGCGTGTGGCGGGAATAACCACGAGGATGGTGTCGCCGTCGTGCTTCAGGCTGCCCTTCACGGTGAGACGTGTGTTGCCCGATGCCTTCAGCTGGCACAGCGTGGTGGCACCGTTCTTCATGACCAGTCCCTGCACGGTGGCCGTGCCGGTGATGGTGGCCTTGGCACTGACGGTAATAAGACCCGTGGTGATGGGCGTAGTGGAAAGGTTGCTCAGCTCCAGCACACCGCCGTTGACGGTGATGGGCGAGGTGCTGCCAGCCGTTTTCAGCGTGAGGCGGCCCGTTCCCTCTTTGGTGACAGCCGTTCCTTTGAAGAGTCCCGAGAAGGTCATGTCGGTATTGAGATAGCCTATCTTGTAGGTGGTCTGCCCACTGAGAACGCCGTCGGTGGCGGTGCCAGCGATGGCACCTATCTTCAGCGTGGCGGTCTGCTGGCTGCCACTGCCACTGGCATAGTGGGCAATGTCGGTGGCGGCATCGACCTTCAGCGTGGCCTTCGACATGTCGGTGACGTTGCTCATCAGTCGCCACTGGCTGCCCGAAGCGGTCAGCGTTCCCTCATAGTTCTTGAAGTCGAGGCCGATGTCGCAGCGCACATATTTCGATACGAGCGTAAGGTTTCCCTTGCCCTTTACGCTACCATTGATCTTGCCGCGAGAAGAGCCTACAATCTTGTTCGTGGTGCCTTCCTGCACGGTGACAACGTGGTTGAAGGTGGGCACGGTGGAGGTGCTGTTCACGTCCAGCTGATGCACCTCGCCGCCGGCCAGCAGCATAGGTGAGCCGCTCTTGCCGAAGGTGCTGTTCCAGGCTCCCTGCGCCACGATGCCTTTCCTGACAATAAGCCCGGCAAAGTTGTTGGCCCCGCCGTAGGTGAAGTTCAGCTGTCCCGCACCGTCCTTCACCAAATAGCCCGTGCCACTGACGGCCCCCTTCAGCGAGAGGGCGCTGTTGCTTTGGGCAATGCGGATGGTAGCTGTGTCGGTGAGCGTAATCTGGCGGTCAGTGCCCATGTTGTCCTTGGCAAGCACCAGCGTGCCACCGTTCAGCTGCAGGTTGTCCTTGGCAGCTGTGGCCGCACCGAGCGCACTCTTCTGCCCACCGTCGTAGAAGTTGGGCACGGTGAGCGTGCCGCCGTTGACGATGGTCTTACCCGTGTAGTCGCTGTACTTCATGTTGAGCGTCACGTTGGCATCTCTGTTCACGGTCACGCCGCCGTCGCCGCTCAGGCCGCCGTCGCCCGAAAGCGTAAACGTTCCGCTGTCGAAGGTAACGCCACTGGTCACCACCATGTCGTTGACCGTCACGTTCTTCTGCTCAGCCTTGTCGTTGAACACCACGGCATCGCCAGCCACGAACGACGTGGCATCGGTGGTCTTGAAGTTCATTGCCTTATAGTCCCACACCCTGCTCTCGCTGCCCGTCCATGTGACATCGGCCTGCGGAGCGCGCGTTTTGTGTATTTTCAGCACCAGACGCTTGCCGTCCTCCACTACTATATCATAGTTCACGCCCTCCAGTCCGCGCATCTTCAGCTTGGCAACATCGCAGGTCAGCGTGCCGGTACACTCGGCAATAACATAGCTAACCTCTCCCACATGCAGCAGGTTTACGTTAATGAAGTTGGCGTTCCTGAAAGTAAGGTCGCCCTTGACGTAAAGACTACCACAGGACGGGGTGCAAACGGCATTGGTGGTACAGATCATCCCCGCAGTCACTTCCAGACAAACATTGCCGGGCAGCACCATGCTCTTTTCCGATACGATAACGCCCTCAATATACTCCTCCTCATCATAGCCCGGCATCAGTCGGCACCCCTCTTGGTTCAAAGCCCCTTCAAAGATGATGGTGTCCTTCAAACCCACAATGCCGCTCAGCGTGCCACGGGCACGCAGTTCCACGGGGCCAGTTATGTCACCGTTCACCTGAAGCGTTCCCTCACTGATGATGGTAGGTCCGGTGTGCTCCAGCTTGCCTACAACGAAGACCCTGCCCAGCATGGACTTGACGAGCGCCCCCGTGCCAGCGGTAAGAGAGGTGGAATGATCATCCTTGGCCATGATCTCATAGTCGTGGCCACGCGGGTTCATCAGATAGACAACCGGGGCCTTTATGGGCTTTTCGACCCAGATTGGGGAACTATTGTCGCCAGACACGTCGAAGAGGATGCTCTTGCCGTCGGCGTATGGCTCGGCAGTCGCCATGTCGAAGGAGGTGAAGCCGTCGCTAAGTTCCTGCCCCTTCATCACTGACCAGGCTGAACCATGCTTCCATCTCAGGTCGGTCTCAATCACAGGAGGCAGCGGCGGCATGGGCATCTCGCCGCCCAGATAGAACCCCGTGTTGGGGTGCTGGTAATAGCCACGTGTGGTACAGTCCAGGCGGTAGTGCGGGTCTTGCTGCAGGCAGTAGATGCTGTAGTCGGTGGGCATGGCCGTGGTGTAGCCCACCAGGCCCGTGCTGCCCTCATCGTTCTGCTTGGCCAGGATGATTTCCTCGCGCCAGTCGCCCATGATGTCGCCCATGAAGGCAGGGCGTGTGCCTGTGGCGCCATGAGTGGCCCAGCTGCTCTCCTGCGAGAACTCGGCCAGACGGTCGCCCAGCACCTTCGACACCATCATGTTGGTGCCCCAGCCCGAACCGCCGGGCGAGTTGATCCACTCGCGCTGCAGCGTGCCGTCCCACCAGCAGCCCTCATACATCGATCCCGTGCGGGTCTGCCCAGTTTTCTCACCCTTGCAGTCGTAGACATACTCGTCGGCATAGCTCAGTATCTCGTAGCCCTTGTGGGCAGCGTCCATGTCGAGACAGGCACCGCGGCCCACGTCGTAGAGAGAAGGCAGATACCACTCCTTGACATGCTCCGCTGTGCGGGCATCGAAAAGGCACTGGCCCAGCAGCGCACTTTGCTGTATGGAGAAGCCCTCCAGTCCGGGGCGGTCGGGATCAATGTCGCTGATGATGAAGCGGTCGCCATGGGCAAGACCTGTCGACACGAAGCGCTGCTGAGCGGGGTTCACGCCGTAGCTGCCCGTCCACAGTTCGTCACATCCGTCGCCGTCACCGTCGAGGATGCGTATCTGGTGGAACTCGGCACAGAGGGGGCGCTTGTCGTTGGCACTCCAGGTGTGGCTATGGTGCCAGTTCTGGGCAGTGGCAGTGCTCCAGTCGAAATCCCACGACAGCACATAGACATGGTGCAGACCGCCGCTCTCACGGTCGGCACACTCCATCACGAGCGAGGGATGGATGCCGTCGAGATAGGCTATGCCGAAATGTCCCTCCATGGCCCCATAGCCAAAGCTCTTATAGCTGCTGCGGTTGTCGCGCCCGTAGGCATCGGTGCCGTCGGTAAGCGAGGCATAGTCGGCCTCGGCAAACGTCTTCTCCTCGCCCGTCAGACCGTCGACGATGCTGATATACATGGGCGGGTTGCGCTGCGTCTGCTGGCGGTAGTCGGTCGTGCCGTCGCCGTCGGTGTCAGGGGTGGTGCTGCCGCCCACGTAGGTGCCCCACGTGCCAGCCTCCTTATTCCAGAAGCGGGTACCGTCGGAGCTGCGCATCATCACTTCGCAGCGTCCGTCGCAGTCAATGTCGTAGGCCAGCACCATGTCGTTCTGTCCCGAACAGATGTTCACGTTCGGCCCCATGTCCACCGTCCATAGCAGTTCGCCCGTGAAGCGGTAGGCCTGGAGCTTGTGCGACGTGGTCGCCGTGTTGTCGCCACCCTCCTCGTCGGCAGCAGCACCGGCATAGAGGCGGTCGACCACCACGGCATCATACTCTCCGTCGCCGTCGGTATCCATGGGCCAGCAGAACTTCGTGCGGTAGTCGTTGCGGCGAATCACCTGGTCGTCGAAGTCAATGTTCAGCCACACGTTGGGCCAAGGCTGGGTCTTGTAGAGGAAAGGCTTGCTCATGTCGCCCTCCACGCCGTCGGGACTGACAGCCGTCACGGCATACTCCATGTTGTCAGTCAGCGACGCGGGCTTATAGTTGGTCACCCGCAGCGGTGTGGTGTTCATCTTCGTGAACTGCGTCGCACCCTTTGCGCGCCTGTACAGATTATAAGTGGTTCCCTCAGGCTCCTGCGCCAGCTTGCGCCAGGATATGAGGTAGCCCGTGCCACCCGATGAGGTAACACTGCGACCGCCAGAACGATAGACGGCCACCACGCCACGGTCTAATGGCTGCTGCAACCGCTGGGCAAAGAGCGACGAGTGGCAAAGCACAATGAGCACGACTGCCACAACAGCGTGTGGCAATGCTGTCAAAACATAGTTTCTTGACTTCATCGATTCGTTTCGTTTTTAGTTACTTTACAGACTGTTTTTTATCACTTTACGAAAACCACGCGTCCGTCAATGACATAGAGTCCCTTCTTCTGGTTTGAAGACCCCATCCGGCGACCCTGCAAGTCGTAGATACGGTTTGTCATTTGCTGTCTGCCACTGGGCATTGCAGATACGACGGTAATCTTTGTCGCCTGGGCAGCAGTGCCAACGAGCTGGCCTTCAATGACAATGTCACTGAGTCCCATCGTCTTGGTCTTGCCCAGGTTAAGGAAGAAAAAACTCAGTTCCAGCGGCTTGTCGGCAGTGGCCGTGATGCCGTCAACAGCCTCGCTGAAGGAGGCGATGTCAAGTTCCCTACTCCCACGGTTCACACCTGCATTGTCTACCAGCACCACCTCGTCGGCACCAGCCTTGGCAGTAGCACTGATATTGCCACCGTCGGTGCCGTAGCGGGCCGCCTTGAAGCTGACCTTCGAGGGAACGAAAGTAAAGCCGTCCTCAGGGGTAAGCGTCAACGTCAGTGCGTTGTCGGCTCCACGACTGGCACTGAAACTGGCACCAGTGTCATTATATATCTTCGTCTGAACGGTCTTCTCGTTGTTCTTTCCCACATACTGGATGGTACCGTCGACAGTCAGCGCTGAGCCAGCCGACCACTTCTTGCCAGCAAAGCCTGCACTCAGCGCCTCAGGGTCGAACGTCACGTCGTCGCCCTGGTTCAGTCCGCCTTTGTCGAGCGGATAGCTTATGCTGCCCGTGATATTCACGCCAGCGGCATCCTTCGCTTGACCTGCTACAGTGACATCAGAAACACAGATCCAGCGCCCGTTGTCCACGTTCTGCGACCAGGGATAGACACGAATGAGCAGCTGGTCGCCCTCGTCCACTTTGATTACATCGTCAGAAGTAATGTCGTTCCACGTGCTGGTGAGCACAGCAGAAGAGAAGATGGTCTTGCGACTGACAAAGCCATCGGTGGAATAGTAGGCATGGCACTGCAGCGATCCGCCACCCTGCGCCTTGATCTTCATGCTGAGACTGTTGATGTCGAGCTTTTTTCCTTCAGGGGCTGTCACGGCAAACTGCACATACTGGCCCGGCGCGTCGTCGATGCCTGCTGATGGCCATGCGCCCGTGCTGCCTGTGGGGGCAATCAGGGCACCGTAGCCGTTGACATATCCATAGGTCTCAAGACCCTCATATTTCACGTCAGCGGCAATGACATTACCCGTTACGGTAGCCTTTTGCTTGTCGGTATTGTTCAGCGTCCAGGCAACACTGAAGGGTTCGCCGCCGCCCAGTTCAATGACGTTGATGGTAAGGGGCACCTCAATGCTTTTGCTGCCCTGCGTAGCAGTAATAGTTCCGTTGAACCGACCAACGGCAGCGAGCGACACGCGGGCATAGAAGGTCTTGATGAGCGAGCCGTTCTGGTAGCTCACCTCCAGCGCGTTCTGCCAGTTCTGCTTGTCAGTGGAGAGCATGATGCCCTCGGTGGCTGTCACCGTGACCTTGCCTGAGGCAGGCTCCAAGCCCAGACCGCTGAGCGTGAGCTCCTTCATGGCCGTCTTGCCCAAATAGCCCTCGCCCAGATCCACGGTAGCAGGCGAGATGGAAAGCTCGGTGGGGATAACGATGTCATCGGCCAGTATGCCCTTCTCCTTCATGAGCTGGGCACACAGGCGGGCAGCCGTCAGCGCACCCGTCAGGTTGTAGTGGGTGTTGTCTTTCTCACCGCCTTTGTCGAAGAGGGCTGCATAGCACTTGTCATACGTGCCGTAGCTCTCGTAGAGCGACTTCGTGGCCGAGGTCATGTCGATGAAGGCCACGTCGAGTTCCGTGGCCAGCTGCTGCATCTGATAGCTGTAGTCCATGGTGTGGTCGGTAGCGGCAATCTTCTGACCGGTCTTCAGTACCCCATTCACAATGGCATCATATTTATCACCCAGGTCATGACGGCCGGGACGCGTAATCTTGTTGTCGCTGCCGAAGTAGCAACGGCACACGGCCGACACGAGCACAGGCGTGGCACCTTTCGCCTTGACAGCATCAACAATCTGCTTCAGGCACTCTTTATAAGTGGTCGAAGGCGTGGTGCCGCGTCCGTCACTCTTCACGGCAGCCGCATTCGTGGCATCACCCTTGGCGGTGTAGTAAGCCTGCAACTCCAGGTTGTCCACACCGTTGTACTTGCCATCATTGTGGGCAAACTGTATGAGCACATAGTCGCCCGCCTGCACATTGTTCTTCGCGTTCTGCCATAGTTCATTGTAGCCGCCACGCGAGTCACGACCACCCCGGGCGTAGTTCATGCTCGTCCAACCGTTGGTAAGGAAGTTTCCGAAGTACATGCCCCATCCCCTGGTCTGTGTGGCATTCTCGTCGTAGGGTGCCATCGTAGAGTCGCCCAGTGTGTGTACTTTTTTCGCACTGCCTGCCAACGTGCATACCATGAGCAGCAGCGCCATCAAAGCGTAGATTCTTGATTTCATTGATTTGTTTTTATTGATTAGTAATTCGTTTCGGCTGCAAAGTTACAAAGAATTCCGCTAATGGCGTTGAAAACTTGCAACTTTCTTTAAAGGGCATGACAGAAATGCACACAAAAGAAAACCTAAATGTCGAATGTCGAATGTCGAAATCTTCGCTTTTACGCAGTTTTATGCGGGTTTCCGAAGATTTCACACTA
>CAMZBS010000075.1 GCA_947304695.1 uncultured Prevotella sp. | reverse complement strand
GACCCGCTGAAGTATGACCTGCTGTTCGAGCGTTTCCTGAACCCCGACCGCATCTCGCTGCCTGATATTGACACCGACTTCGACGATGATGGCCGTGGTAAGGTGCTGAAATGGGTGATGGACAAGTACGGCCATGAGAACTGCGCCCATATCATTACCTACGCCTCAATGGCCACGAAGAACTCCATCAAGGATGTGGCCCGCGTTGAGAAGGTGCCTCTGGCCATAAGCAATGCTTTGTGCAAGGCCATCCCCGACCGTTTGCCCGATGTTGACGGCAAGACACCTAAGATGAATCTGACCAATGCCATTAAGGCTGTGCCTGAATTGCGCGACGCTGAGGCATCGACCGACCCTGCACTGGCCAATACCATTAAATATGCCAAGATGCTGGAGGGTACCGTCCGTGGTACGGGCATCCATGCCTGCGGTTTCATCATCTGTCGTGACCCCATTAGTGACTGGGTGCCGGTCAGCACGGCCGACGACCCCGACTTCAAGGACACGAAGACCAACTGTACGCAGTATGACGGACACGTCATCGAGTCGACCGGCCTTATCAAGATGGACTTCCTTGGTCTGAAAACGCTTTCCGAGTTGAAGGAAGCCTGTGCCAACGTGAAGATTACCCGTGGCATTGACATTGATCTTGACCACATTCCCATCGACGATCCCAAGACCTACGAGTTGTATCAGCAAGGTCGTACCATTGGTACTTTCCAGTTCGAGTCGGCTGGTATGCAGAAATACCTGCGCGAGTTGCATCCCACCGTGTTTGAGGATCTCATTGCCATGAACGCCCTTTACCGTCCCGGCCCCATGGACTATATTCCCCAGTTCATTGCCCGCAAGAACGGACGTGAGGAGATTAAGTACGACATTCCTTGTATGGAGAAGTACTTGAAGGACACTTACGGCATTACCGTCTATCAGGAGCAGGTGATGTTGCTCTCGCGTCAGTTGGCTGACTTTACCCGAGGTGAGAGCGATGCTTTGCGTAAGGCTATGGGTAAGAAGAAAAAGGACATCGTTGATGCCATGAAGCCCAAGTTCATTGAAGGTGGTAAGAAGAACGGGCACGACCCGAAGATTCTTGACAAGATATGGGCCGACTGGGAGAAATTTGCCTCCTACGCCTTCAACAAGTCGCATGCTGCCTGCTATTCGTGGGTGGCCTATCAGACGGCCTACATGAAGGCCAACTATCCTGCTGAGTTCATGGCTGCCATTATGACGCGCCGCCGTGATCAGATTACGGAGACGGCAAAGCTCATGGACGAGTGCAAGCAAATGGGCATTGACACGCTGGGCCCCGACGTCAACGAGTCGTACTTGAAGTTCGGTGTGAATAAGAAGGGCGAGATACGTTTCGGACTGGCAGCCATCAAGGGATTGGGCGATGCTGCTGCTGAGGCAATCATCCGTGAACGTGAGGAGAACGGCCCCTATGAGAGCATCTTCGACTTTGCCCAGCGCATCAGTTTTTCCAATGTCAACCGCAAGGCTTTCGAGTCGCTGGCACTAAGTGGCGGCTTCGATTCGTTCGGCATCCGTCGCGAGGCTTTCTTTGCCGAGAATGCAAAGGGCGAGATGTTCCTTGATACGCTGGTGCGCTATGGTCAGAACTATCAGGCTGCCAAGCAGGAGCTGCAGAACTCGCTTTTCGGCAGTTTCGATAGCGTTGAGATAGCCACGCCGGTAGTGCCGAAGACCGATGTGCGCTGGAGCGACATCGAGCGGCTGAACAAGGAACGTGACCTGGTGGGCATCTATCTCTCGGCCCATCCGCTCGACGAGTACAAGATTGTGCTTGACAACCTCTGTAATACGAAATGTACTGAGCTGGCCGACCGCTGTGCTAAACTTGTTGACCGGGATGACATCACGCTTGGCGGCATTGTCACCAACGTGCAGACCCGCTTCAGTGCCAAGACCAACAAGCCCTGGGGCATCGTCACCCTTGAGGACTTCGAAGGTTCAGGCGAGTTGGCACTCTTTGGCGACGACTGGCTTAATCTGAACGGTAAGTTCTTCGAGGGAGCCGCCGTCTACGTTACGGGCAAGATGCGTCCCCGTTTCTATAACACTGAGGATAAGGAATTGAAAGTAACCAACGTGGAGCTGCTCCAGTCGGTTAAGGAAAAGGCCGTCGACCGCATTGTCATCTCGCTGAACAACGACCTGCTCGACGAACAGGTCGTGACGGAGCTGAGCGAGCTTATCAGGGAGAGTTCAGGCAAAACCAAGCTGTTCTTCCAGTTGCGGGACTCCACAGGCAAGCACCATGTGTTGCTTCGAAGCAAGACCCGTTTGGTCGACGTGCGGCACACACTGATAGATTATATTGAACAGCACGAAGGGCTGGACTATAATATCAATTGAAAAATCAAGGACTTTAAAAAATTAAAAGATTATGGAAATTACAATCACAAGCGAGAATTTTGAGCAGCTGAAGAGTGGAAACCTTCCTTTGGTAGTTGATTTCTGGGCAACATGGTGTGGCCCCTGCCGCATGGTGGGCCCCATCATCAGCGAGCTGGCAGAGAAGTACGACGGCAAGATTGCCGTAGGTAAGTGCGACGTTGAGGAGAATGAAGACCTTGCTGCCGATTTTGGCATCCGCAACATTCCGACCATCCTCTTCTTTAAGAATGGTGAGATTGTCGACAAGATTGTTGGCGCAGTGGCCAAGAGCAAGTTCGAAGAGAAGTTTGAGAGTCTGTTATAATAAAAAACAGAAAGAATTTAAAAGCAGAATGAAATTTTATCTTGTGCTTCTTGGACTGCTTTGGTCAGTCCTTGCAGCAGCCATTCCCGCCAAGCCCGGCTTTTGGCGTATGTTGACGTTGGCCGACGGCACTGAGGTGCGGGCCTGTCTTTGTGGCGATGAGCGTGTACATTTCTGGATGGCTGAAGATGGTCGTCGCTTTGTGGACAGCGGTGATGTTTTCGTGCCCGTCAGCCGTGACGAGCTGGCTGCTCGTCTCATCTCGCGTCGCCCGTCGAATGGATTGTCCTCACGCCTGCTGTCGCCGAAGAAGGTGCAGATAGGTGAGCGTACCCATTATCATGGCAAGAAGAAAGGACTGGTACTCTTGGCGCAGTTCAGCGATGTGAAGTTCAAAGCGGCCAACAACCTTGAGAAGTACCAGCGCATATTAAACGAGCCTGGTTATAAGGAAGACAATTTCAAGGGCAGTGTCTACGACTATTTCATGGAGCAGAGCGCAGGCCAGTTCGAACTCGACTTCGACGTGTTGGGCCCCTTCACCTTGAAATATTCGCAGAAATACTACGGTGGCAACGATTCTAATGGCAACGACATGCGCCCCTGGGAAATGATTATCGAAGCCTGTCAGCAGGCCGACTCACTCGTCAACTTCCGTGACTATGACTGGGATGGCGATGGCGTGGTAGATCAGGTATTCGTGGTCTATGCAGGAAAAGGCGAGGCCGATAGCGGTGTTCCCAATACAGTATGGCCCCACATGGATTCTTTCGATGTTATTGGGATAGACCTCCTTCAACTTGACAGCGTATTTGTCAACACCTATGCCTGTGCCAATGAAATCGATCCGTCCAACCGTATCAGCGGCATTGGCAGCTTCTGTCATGAGTTTTCCCACTGCCTGGGCTTCCCCGATTTCTATGATATCACTTATAGCGGCAACTACGGCATGGGAGCCTTCGACCTGATGGCGGCTGGTAGCTACAGGGGCAGCGGCTTCCTGCCTGTAGGCTATACGGCCCATGAGAAGATGATGTGTGGCTGGCAGGAACCCACTGTGCTCGACAGCGTAGATGTCGAAGTGGACAGCCTCCTGCCTATGAGCAAGCATGGAGAGACCTTTGTCATTTATAATGACGGCCATCCCGACGAGTATTTCATGATTGAGAACCGCCAGCTGACGGGCTTCGACCGTGATTATCCAAGCCGCGGACTGCTCATCACCCATGTGGACTTCGACCCGGCAATATGGTTAGACAATATCCCCAATTCTATTATCTCCCAGTGGGAAGCCATACGATACGAACTGAAGTCAAACGGCAATGACCATCAGCGCATGACCTTGATGCATGCCGACAACGATGACGATTCGAATTACTGGATGTCGTCGTATGGCTACTATTATAAGACCACCGAAGCCACTGACCTTTATCCTTATCGGCAGAACGACAGCCTGACGGCCACGTCGAAGCCAGCTCCGAAGCTCTTCCATGCCAATGCTAATGGAAAGAAAACGGTGGAGTGGGGCATTACCAACATCCGTCAGAACGACGACGGCACCATGAGTTTCCATTATCGGGCACCTGGCAGCAAGGGAACCATCACTCCGCCCGATACCACCGCTACAAAGGACTACCTCTTCCGTGAGACGTTTGACAAATGTACGGGCAAGGGGGGCAACGACGGTCTCTGGAACGGTGCCATTGCGTCGTCCGCCTTCACGCCCGATAATGAGGGGTGGAGTGCCCTGAGCGACAAAGCCTACGGTGCTTCTGCCTGTGCCAAGTTCGGCACGTCGGAGATTTCGGGCATCGTCACTTCGCCCGCCATCACCATTAGCGGCGAAGCTGTCCTCACCTTCAAGGCTGGAGGATGGAATGCCACTACTGAGCCTACCTCGTTGCTTGTTGAGGCCGACAACGCCACTGTTACCCCTTCGTCGTTCGAGATGGAAAAGGGTGCCTTCCAGGAGTTCAAGGCCACCCTTCAGGGCAATGGCGACGTGCGGCTCACCTTCACCCCTGGCCGTCGCTTCTTCCTTGACGATGTGCTGGTTGTGGCTGCTCCCGATGCCAGTGGCATCCGCACCGTCCGTGCCGATGGGCGTGCCAACCGTATCTACACACTCGATGGCCGCTTTGCAGGCACCGACCTGAACACCCTGCGTCCAGGTTTGTATGTTGTCAATGGAAAGAAAATTATCAGATAAAGAAACATGAAGAATCTGCTCACACGTCGCACCATACGCAAATATGCCGACCGCGATGTGCCCCAACAGCTCCTCGACCGGCTGCTTGACGAGGCTGCACGCACCCAGACCATGGGCAACCTGCAGCTCTACAGCGTTGTCGTCACCCGTTCGCAGGCCATGAAAGAGCGGCTCGCACCCGCCCATTTCAATCAGCCTATGGTCACCTCGGCCCCCGTTGTGCTCACTATTTGTGCCGACTTTAACCGCACCACCCAGTGGGCTCTTCACAGGAAGGCTGATCCTGGCTACGACAATCTGCTGTCGTTCCTCAATGCGGCCACCGATGCCCTGCTCTACACACAGACCCTTTGCAATCTCATGGATGAGGAAGGGCTGGGCTACTGCTATCTGGGCACCACGGTCTACATGCCGCAGACCATCATCGATGTGTTGCAGCTGCCGCGTCTGGTCATGCCAGTAGCCACGCTCACCGTTGGCTGGCCTGCCGAGCAGCCGCCGCTCTCCGACCGCCTGCCGCTGGCCTCGTTCGTTCACGAAGAGACCTACGGTGACTACACAGCCGAAGCCATCGACCGCTACTATAATCCCAAGGAATCACTTGAGGAGAACAAGCACTTCGTGGAACTCAACGGAAAAGAAACGCTTGCCCAGGTCTTCACCGACCTGCGTTACACCCGCAAGGATAACGAAGCCCTTTCCGTCACCCTTATCGAAACGCTGAGGCGTCAGGGTTTTATGGAATAGCCCGTTTCTGTTGCCTCAGTAGCAAACAGACCGACCGCTGCTGGACTTCACCTGCAGCGGTCGGTCTGTATTGATATTTGGCAGTGCTTCAGACACAGCACCTCAATCACTCCTCATCCTCAAAGTCCCAGCGGGGCAAAGATACGACAAAAAATCCGAACCGCCAAGCGATTCGGAGGAAAAATGAGTGTGATGGGTAAATGGAAGCGGTGATGAAGAAAGAATGAAACACGATTATGAAAAATCTTTACAATGACCCTTCTGAGATTCACTCAGAATTCAGCAGGTGGTCTGGCGGTTGCAAATGGGCGAATTATGAGCGGGTTTGTAAGTGGTTGGCAATCAGTGGATTGGGTTTTAGAAGACTTTCAGGCACTCCAGAAATAGCTGGTTTGTGGCCTAACAGAGGCTTGGTTTCGACGCAACGGAGGCTTGGTTTCAAAGGAAGAGAGGCTTAGTTTAAGCGCGTTTAAGCCTTGGTTAAGCGCGCTTAAGGCTTACTTAAATGCGCTTAACGGCTTGCTGATGCCAAAACAGCAGGCCACTGACCATGAAAGAGGCGCTTTTGGTGGCTTCTTCCGTCCAGAAGTACCCATCGGGAGAGTGTTTTTTTCTATGAAAAATCTTTACAAAACAATGTTGGTTAATTGGGCTCGGCGTAG
Source organism: uncultured Prevotella sp. (assembly GCA_947304695.1). The sequence goes on along the minus strand of CAMZBS010000075.1, from coordinate 2,936 downwards.
ATGTATCCCCGTGTAAGAACATCGTATCAAAGGAAAATCCAAGTTGCTGATAATCGGCAACTTGGATTTTTCTTTTGTTGTGCTACACGTCTTGCTTATTTGGCAGGCTCGTAGTAGTATGTGGTGGTCGGGGTGTAGATGCTGAAGGTGATAGCCTGAAGGAAGCCGTCCCAGAACGTGGTCTTGGTCTTCAAGCGGAACTTCTGATCGTTGCTGACGTGGTTCTTGGCCACATCCTGCTTGGGCTTCACAAGACCGGCAATGAAATAATGGTTCTTCACTTTGTCCACCTGCTGGGCGGGTTCATCGGCGGTCATGCCTACGCTTACTTCTTGAACGAAGCAGGACTGGAGCATCATCATGGCGCAGATGCTCATGGCGCATACGAATGTCTTTTTCATTGTTGTTTTGCTTTTAGTTGAAATTGTTGTGTAACAAATTACTTCATTGTAATTCGCTGCAAAGGTAATCAAAAATACCGAATTACTTGCAAAAATGGAATATTTATTTTAATAGAACATTTCTCAGGCAATATCGAACATCTTAATTCCGTTATTTATATTGAACTTTGCACTCGGAAAAAGAAGAATAGGATCAACATATCAAAAACTATGGACAGGAAAAAGAAAAAAAGAACAGTGATGGCTCGGGCTGCGATGCTCGGGTTGCTGGTGTTGTTGCCGATAGGTGCCAATGCCCAAAGACTGTTGACGCTTGACAGTTGTAGGGCGATGGCACTGAGGAACAACAAGCAGATGGGCGTGGCAAAGATGAAGCAGGAGGTGAACGCCAACCTGCGGAAGTCGGCTCGCACGCAGTATCTACCAAAGGTCAACGCCGTGGGCGGCTATCTGTGGATGAACAAGGAAATTTCCATCCTGAGCGATGACCAAAAAGAAGCGCTGGGCAATATGGGTACGAACACGGCGTCACACCTGCAGAACGCCTTGTCGCCGCTGGTGTCATCGTTGCCTGCCGCTACACAGGCGAAGATGGGGCAGGACATGACGGCATTCGCCGGGGCACTTGACCAGGTTGGTGCAGGCATCGTGGACGGCTTCCGGACAGATACGCGCAACATGTTTGCTGGAGCAGTGACGGTGACCCAGCCTGTGTTCATGGGCGGTGCCATCGTGGCGGCCAACAAGATTGCGGACATCAACGAGGAAATGGCGGCGAACTCCTTGGAGATGAAGCGCCAGAATACCTTATTTAATATAGATCAGGCCTACTGGCAGGTGGTGTCGTTGCGACACAAGCAGACGCTGGCCGAGAGCTATGTGGCACTGGTGAAGAAGCTGAAGACCGACGTGCAGAAGATGATAGACCAGGGTGTGGCCACAAAGGGCGACGGCCTGAGCGTTGGTGTCAGGGTGAACGAGGCCGAGATGGCACTGACACAGGTGAAGGACGGTCTGGTGCTGTCGAAGATGCTGCTTTGTCAGCTGTGCGGTCTGCCAGTGGATGAAGACATCACGGTGGCTGACGTTTTGAGCCCCTTGGGAGGAAGTGGTAATGAAGCGGGGACATCGGCGGTAGCCTCCTCGGCTGCAGAAGGTGAGCACTTGTACTGGGAGACCCGTCCCGAGCTTCGTATGCTACAGAATACCGTTGACCTTTCCCGTCAGACGACGAACGTGCTGAAGGCGGGTAATCTGCCACAGGTGCTGCTGACGGGCGGCTATGCCGTGACGAACCCCAACACGTTCAACGGGTTTGAGAAGAAGTTCTCGGGAGTCTGGAATGTGGGCGTGGTGCTGCGTGTGCCCGTCTGGAACTGGGGCGATGTGAAGTACAAGGTGCGTGCCTCGAAGGGTGCCACGGCTATGGCAAACATGGAGCTGGATGATGCCCGCGAGCTGATAGAACTGCAGGTGAAGCAGAGCCGCTTCAAGGTGACCGAGGCTAACAACAAACTGGAGATGGCCAACGCGAACGTGGCCAATGCCGACGAGAACCTGCGCATGGCAAATCTCGGGTTCAAGGAGGGCACCGTGTCATTCACTACCGTTATGGAGGCACAGACCGCCTGGCAGCAGGCACAGTCTCAGAAAATCGACGCTGAGATTGGTGTGAAGCTCTCGCAGGTTGAACTGCAGAAGGCGTTGGGAACGCTTCAGTAATCATTCATTTCAATTGTAAAACTACAAATTTCAAAGTATATTATTATGTCAGACAAAGCAAAACAACAGCATAACAATATTCTGCTGGCCGTGGGCGGCTTTTCAGCAGTAGTAGCAATCGTGGCACTCATTGGTTTCCTGGCTTTGGGCCGTGACCCGGAAGTGATACAGGGTGAGATGGAGGTCGAGGAGTACCGGGTGTCGGGCAAGGTGCCTGGACGTATTCTCGAACTCCGGGTGAAAGAAGGTGATTTCGTGAAGGCCGGCGACACTCTGGCCATTATCGAGGCTCCCGATGTGCAGGCGAAGATGGCACAGGCGCAAAGTGCCGCAGATGCTGCCTCGGCCATGGAGCAGATGGCCCGCAACGGTGTCCGCAAAGAGCAGGTGCAGGCCGCCTTCCAGCTCTTAGAACAGGCCAAGGCAGGACTGGAGATTGCGGAGAAATCATATAACCGCATGAAGACCCTCTTTGAAGAGGAGGTTGTCAGTGCTCAGAAGTTCGATGAGGCTCAGGCCATGTACAAGTCGGCCCAGGCTCAGGTGAAGGCTGCCCAGAGCCAGTATGATATGGCAGTGAACGGTGCCCGCGCTGAGGAGCGCCAGGCAGCATCGGCTACTGTAGGTCAGGCCCGTGGTGCCGTGCAGGAGGTGACAAGCTACATCCGTGAGACCGTGCAGGTGGCACAGATGGACGGTGAGGTGACCGAAATCTATCCGAAGGTGGGTGAACTTGTAGGTACGGGCACACCCATCATGTCGATTGCCGTGATGGACGACCAGTGGGCTACGTTCAACATCCGCGAAGACCAG
>CAMZBS010000074.1 GCA_947304695.1 uncultured Prevotella sp. | reverse complement strand
GAAGAAGAAGGACAAGGGCGACAAGATTGCCGTCTACTACGCCTACGGCGAAATCGTCGATCAGACAACCAGCAGTTTCTCGACCAGTGCCAATATTGTGGGAAACAAGACCGTGGAAGACATCAACAAGCTGGCTGCCGACGACGACGTGAAGGCCGTGGTGCTGCGCGTGAACTCGCCCGGTGGTAGTGCTGTTGCATCCGAACAGATCTGGCATGCCATCGAACTGCTCAAGGAGAAGAAGCCCGTGGTTGTATCCATGGGCGGACTGGCAGCCTCAGGCGGCTACATGATCAGCGCTGGTGCCAACTACATCTTTGCCGAGCCTACCACCATTACCGGCTCCATCGGCATCTTCGGCCTCATTCCTAACTTCTCAGGTCTGGTGACCGACAAGCTCGGCGTGACCTTCGACGGAGTGAAGACCAACCGCTTCGGTGACTACGAAGAGAACCTGGTGCTGTCGAAAGACAACGATGAGGAGATTCGCAACTTACAGAGCTACGTGGACCGTGGCTATGAGACCTTCCTTGACATTGTGGGCAAAGGCCGCAACATGACGCGCGACCAGGTTGACTCGATAGCACAGGGACGCGTATGGCTGGCCACTGACGCACTGCCCATTCACCTTGTCGACAAGATTGGCTCGCTCGACGATGCCGTGAAGAAAGCTGCCGAACTGGCCAAGATTGACGACGAATACCACACGGCTACCTATCCCGGAAAGAAAGACTGGAAGGACGACCTCTTCAGCACAGAGAAGAAAGGCAGCTACCTCGACGGTGAACTGCGCGCATTGCTGGGCGACCTCTACGAGCCTGTCATGCAGCTGCGCCTTGACCAGCAGCGCAACAAACTACAGGCACGCCTGCCTTTCACCACGGAGATGAAGTAACTTACTGACACCCTTTTACACATGGAAGGCGATTTCATCAAAATCAACAAGTTGCTGTTGCCGTTCAGCTGGCTCTACGGTCTGGGCGTGGGCTTCCGCAATTTTCTCTTCGACATGAGAGTGCTGAAGAGCCGCAGCTTCGATGTGCCCGTCATCTCGGTGGGCAACATCACTGTGGGTGGTACGGGAAAGACGCCCCATGTGGAATATCTGGTACGCCTGTTGCAGAAGAAGTTGCGTGTGGCTGTCCTCAGCCGTGGCTATAAACGCAAGACAAGAGGCTTTGTGCTGGCCGACGACAGTACTACCGTGGCACAGATAGGCGACGAACCCTATCAGATGAAACAGAAGTTCGGCAACGTGACCGTGGCCGTCGACAAGAAACGGGTTCATGGCATTGAGCAGCTTACCAGTCAGGACACAAGCCTCGACGTGGTGCTGCTCGACGATGCCTTCCAGCATCGCTATGTGAAGCCCGGCATCAATATCCTGCTCGTCGACTACCACCGCCTCATCATCTACGACAAACTCCTGCCAGCCGGAAGGCTGCGTGAGCCGCTGTCGGGAAAGAACCGTGCCGACATCGTTATTGTGACGAAATGCCCCAAGGACTTGAAGCCCATGGACTACCGCGTCATCACAAAGGCCATGGATCTCTTCCCCTACCAGCACCTCTACTTCACCACACTGAACTATGGCAAGATGTACCCCTTATATAATAATAATAAAGGTATGCGCGCGGTAGAGCAGATTGGTGCCGACGAACATGTGCTGCTGCTCACGGGCATCGCCTCGCCCAAGCAACTGCAGATAGACCTGGCACCCTACGCTTCACAGCTGACCACACTCACCTTCCCTGACCACCACAACTTCAGAAAGAAGGACATCCGCAGGCTCAACGAGCTCTTCGAGAAGATGCCTGCTCCCAAGTGCATCATTACCACTGAAAAGGATGCGGCACGCCTCAAGACCAATGGCAATGGGCTGAGCGAAGAGGTGCGCAAGAGCATCTACGCCCTCCCGGTGGAAGTGCAGTTCATGCAGGAACAGGAAGCCAGTTTCAACGAAAACATCATTGGCTACATACGCAAAAATTCAAGAAACAGTATTCTGACCAAAGCGAAGGATGGCCAAAAAGCTAAAAGGGACAGCCATCCTTCTGAAAGCAATCCACGGACCATCAGTTTCCGAAACAACTAACAATAATAAATGGAAATAGCAAAACTTGGAGAATTCGGCTTGATTGACCATCTGACAAAGGAGATCAAGCCGCAGAACGAATCAACAAAATACGGTGTGGGCGACGACTGCGCCGTACTCTCATACCCACAGACAGAAGTGCTCGTCACCACCGACATGCTCATGGAGGGCGTACACTTCGACCTGACCTACATAGACCTGAAGCACTTAGGCTACAAGTCGGCCATGGTCAACATCAGCGACATCTTTGCCATGAACGGAACGCCTCGCCAACTGACCGTGTCGCTGGCACTGAGCAAGCGCTTCACGGTGGAAGACATGGAGCTGTTCTATGAAGGACTGCGACTGGCCTGTGAGAAATGGGGCGTCGACATTGTGGGTGGCGACACCACCAGCAGCTATACCGGACTGGCCATCTCAATTACTTGCATCGGCGAGGCCCGCAAAGAGGACATTGTCTATCGCAACGGTGCCCACGACACCGACCTCATCTGCGTCAGCGGCGACCTGGGTGCAGCCTACATGGGCCTGCAGCTCTTGGAGCGCGAGAAGAGCATCTACTACAGTCAGGTAGACGAGATTCAGAAAAAGATGAAAGAGGCGAAAGCAGCTGGCGACACCCAGAAGCTCTCCATGCTCAATGCCCAACTGTCGGCCCTCACCATGCCCGACTTCAGCGGCAAGGAATATCTGCTCCAACGACAGCTGCAGACCGAAGCCCGTGGCGACATCATTCAGAAGTTGCGTGATGCCGGCATACGTCCTACGGCCATGATGGACATTAGCGACGGCCTTTCCTCCGAACTCATGTACATCTGCAAGCAGAGCGGTGTGGGCTGCCGCATCTTTGAAAAGAACATTCCCATTGACTACCAGACGGCAATCATGGCCGAAGAACTGAACATGAACGTGACCACCTGCGCCCTGAACGGCGGTGAAGACTACGAGCTGCTCTTCACCGTGCCCATTGGCGACCATGAGAAGATAGAACAACTGGAAGACGTACACCTCATCGGCCACATTACCGACGCTAAATTCGGCCATGTGCTTGTCACACGCGACAACCAGGAATTTGAACTCAAGGCACAAGGGTGGAATCCGCTGGAGAAGTGAATTGCCTGCACAAAAGGCAAGGATTTATAGCAAATGGTACATAAAAAAGCATACTTTTTTCATTTAAAACAAAATTTATGGGTCTAAAGTTTGGCCAATTGAATTTTTCTTTGTACCTTTGCACCCGCAAAAGAAAGGATTGCAAACCGAAATGGTGCCTTAGCTCAGTTGGTAGAGCATCGGACTGAAAATCCGTGTGTCCCCGGTTCGATTCCTGGAGGTACCACTCCTCCTTTCATTATGAATCCCGTCTAAGTCGAGAGACTGAAGCGGGATTTTTTTGTTGCACCTATCTGAATAATACCCCAAAAAGAACTAAAAAACACTTAATGTATTCACTCGTTTCGTTTTTTCTTTTTACTTTTGCATCGTGATAATCATGAAACCGAAATGAAGAAAGAAGTATTATTAACCGCAGCCATGCTGTTCCTTTCCTCTGGAGCATGGGCCCAATGGACGATACAACAGTGCATTGACCATGCCATGAAGAACAACATCACACTGCAGAAAGCCCGACTGGAAAACAAGTCGGCGCAGGAAGACGTGAAAGGTGCCAAAGGCGCACTGCTGCCCACAGTGAGTGCGTCGACCAACCACAGCCTGGGCTACCAGCCATGGAAGGATGCCGGCATGACCACCGTGACCAACGGCACAGTGAACACCAAGATAGACAAGACCTACTATAACGGCAGCTACGGTGTGAACGCCCAGTGGACGGTGTGGAACGGCAACCGCAACTACAACACGCTGAAGCAGAACAAGCTGACCGCCGAACAGGCAGAACTGCAGGCCGAGGTCACTGCCAACAACATTATTGAGCAGATTGCCCAGCTCTACGTACAGATCCTGTACCTCACCGAAGCCGTGAAAGTGAGCGAGCAAAGCCTGGAGACCAGCAAGAAGAACGAGGAGCGCGGACAGGAAATGCTCGAAGTGGGCAAGATGTCGCGTGCCGACGTAGCCCAGCTGTCGGCACAGCGTGCTTCAGACGAATACAACATTGTAGAGTCGCGGGCAAACATTTCCAAAAACAAGCTACAGCTGAAGCAACTGCTCGAACTCGACCAGACAACCGACTTCGACATTGTGGTGCCTCCCACCACCGACGACATGGTACTCGGCGAGATACCGTCGCTCTCCGACGTCTACAATCAGGCCCTGCTGCAACGTCCGGAGATAAAAAACAGCAACATTGCCGTGGAAAGCAGTGAGCTGAGCATCAAGAATGCCAAGGCCGGGGCGTTGCCCACGGTGAACCTTACGGGCGGTGTGGGCACCAACACCAACTCGCTGTCTGGCAACGGATTCGGCACACAGCTCAAGACCAACTTCGATGCATCGGCCGGTGTGTCAGTAAGCGTCCCCATCTTCGACGGCCGACAGACAAAGACCAACGTGAACAAGGCTCGCATCAGGCGCGAGCAGGCTTTGCTCGACCTGCAGGACCAGCATAAACAGCTCTATCAGACCATTGAGAACTACTGGCTCGACGCCGTGACCAACCAGCAGAAGTATCTTGCTGCCGTTCTCACGGAGAAGAGCGAACAGGAGAGCTACGACCTGCTCTCAGAACAGTTCCGCCTGGGACTGAAGAACATCGTGGAACTCATGGCAGGCAAGGACCGTCTGCTCGTAGCCCAGCAAAGCAAGCTGCAAAGCAAGTACCTCACCATCCTGGCCCAGCAGATGCTGAAGTTCTATGGTGGGAAAACGATTTAACGGAATAATAACGCGCAAAAACAATAAGTCATGAAGAATCATAAGAAGTTATGGACCATCGTGGGCATCGCTGTTCTGGTGGCCATTGTTGCATTCCTCCTGCTGCCAGGCGGAAAGAAAGAAGAGAAAGTGCAGTTCTCTACCGCACAGGTGGAGCGTACCAACATTCAGAACTCCATCACGGCCACAGGCACCATCGAGCCAGTCACCTCGGTCACCGTGGGCACCCAGGTGTCGGGCATCGTGGCCAAGCTCTATGTCGACTACAACTCAGTGGTCAGGAAAGGACAGGTCATTGCCGAACTGGACAGGACCAACCTGACCAGCGAGCTGAACGCGCAGAAAGCCAACCTGGCCAGTGCCCAAAGCTCACTGAACTATCAGCAGGCCAATTTCAACCGCTATCAGACGCTCTACGACAAGGGACTGGTCAGTGCCGACGAGTTTGAGAGCGCACGCCTCAGCTACCTGCAGGCCAAGGAGCAGGTGGCTTCGGCCAAGGAAAGCGTGCAGCGCGCCCAGACCAACCTGGGCTATGCCACCATCACCAGCCCCATCGACGGCGTCGTACTCTCAAAGGCAGTAGAGGAAGGACAGACGGTGGCAGCCTCGTTCAACACCCCTGAGCTCTTCACCATTGCCCAGGACCTGACCGACATGCGTGTGATTGCCGACATCGACGAGGCCGACATCGGCGGCGTGAAGGAGGGACAGCGCGTCAAGTTCACCGTCGATGCCTTCCCCGAAGACTCCTTCGAGGGCAGCGTCACCCAGGTGCGCCAGCAGGCCACCACGGAAAGCAATGTGGTGACCTACGAGGTCGTGATCTCAGCCCCCAACAAAGACCTGAAGCTGAAGCCCGGACTCACCGCCAGCGTAACCATCTTCACCCTCGAGAAGAACGACGTGCTCGCCGTGCCCGCCAAGGCACTGCGCTTCATGCCCAACGAAGCCCTGATCTCCGAAGGTCAGACCATTGAGGACGTAGAGGCTCCGCAGAAAGTCTGGACGCTGGAAGGCAACGTCTTCAAGGCCCACAAGGTAGAGACGGGCACCACCAACGGCCTGCTCACCGAGATTGTCAGCGGCATTGGCGAAGGCACCGAGGTGCTCACCGACTTCAGCATCAACCAGGGCGACATGCCCCAGGAGCAGCAGGCACAGAACCCCTTCATGCCCAGGCCAAGGGCCAACAACAAGCAGCAGCAGAAGAAGTAGAAGAAGACCCACCCCCAGCCCCTCCCTGGGAGGGAGGGGAGTATTTAGACAAATCTCAATAGAAATGGGATATAAGACAGCCTCGCCGGACAGATACGGATTGCTGAAAGCATTGCACGGGAGAACCGTAAGAATGCAACAACGGCAGAAACTATACTATGGGATTGTCTGCACAATAATGCATTAGGGGTAAAGTTTCTGCGACAGCACGTGATTGGCGACTATATTGTAGATTTCGTGTCTCGTCAGGGAGGACTTGTGATAGAGGTCGACGGAGGATATCATTCAGAACCTCGCCAACAAGAAGATGATTTGCAAAGAGAGCAGAATCTGGAAAAAAGGGATACTACATCATCCGCTTCACCAATGAAGAAGTCCTTTATGACACTGAAAACGTTATAGAACAAATAAAAAACTATTTCAACAGACAATAATGAATAAATCAAACGAAAACATAACAGCAAAGCCAACCTCTCCCCTCCCTCCCAGGGAGGGGAACGGGGGTGGGTCTGCTGGTGGGTCGCGGGTTGTCATCGAACTGCAGAACGTGAAGCGCTATTTCCAGGTGGGCTCCGAAACGGTGAAAGCCCTGCGGGGCGTTTCGTTCAAGATCTACGAAGGCGAGTTCGTCACCATTCAGGGCACGTCAGGTTCGGGCAAATCCACCCTGCTCAACCAGCTGGGATGCCTCGACACCCCCACCAGCGGCGAATATTTCCTCGACGGCATCTCCGTGCGCACCATGTCGAAGACACAGCGTGCCCACCTCAGGAACCAGAAGATAGGCTTCGTGTTCCAGAACTACAACCTGCTGGCCAAGACCACAGCCGTAGAAAACGTTGAGCTGCCGCTCATGTACAACACCAAGTACAGTGCCAGCGAGCGGCGCGAGGCAGCCGTGAAAGCCCTGCAGGCCGTGGGTCTGGGCGACCGCCTGGACCATAAGAGCAACCAGATGTCGGGCGGACAGATGCAGCGCGTGGCCATTGCCCGCGCGCTGGTGAACAATCCCGCCGTGCTCCTTGCCGACGAGGCCACGGGCAACCTCGACACACGCACCTCGTTTGAGATGCTGGTCTTGTTCCAGGAGCTCCACCGCAAGGGCCACACCATCATCTTCGTGACCCACAACCCCGAGATAGCCGAATATGCCAGCCGCAACATCAACCTGCGCGACGGCAAGATTCGCGAGGACACCGTCAACACCAACATCAAGTCGGCTGCCGAAGCCCTGGCCGCACTGCCAGTGCCGCAGGACGACTAAAGACCCACCCCCTGACCCCTCCCTAAAGGGAGGGGAGTGAAATGTAATAAAATGAAATGTATAACAAACAAATAACCCCCCACTAATTACGCCCCTCCCTTACAGGGAGGGGAAGGGGGAGAGTCTTATGAACATACTCAATCTTTTCAAAGTAAGCTTCCGTGCCGTAGCCAACAACAAGATGCGCTCCTTCCTGTCCATGCTCGGCATCATCATCGGCGTGGCCGCCGTCATCATCATGATGTCCATCGGCCAGGGCTCAAAGGAAAGCATCCGCAAGGAACTCTCCACCATGGGCACCAACCTGCTGACCATCCGCCCCGGTGCCGACATGCGTGGCGGTGTGCGCCAGGACCCCTCGTCCATGCAGACGCTGAAGATGGCCGACTATGAGCGCATCATGCGCGAGAAGAAGTTCGTCACAAAGGTATCGCCCGAAGTCACCGCCTCCGGCCAGGTCATCTACGGCAACAACAACACCACCACATCGCTCTACGGCGAAAGCACCGAATATCTCGACATCAAGCTCTGGGACGTTGAGGAAGGCGAGTGCTTCACCGAAGAAGACGTGAAGAAGGCAGCCAAGAAAGTAGTGGTGGGCACAACCGTCGTCAAGGAACTGTTTGGCGACAACGTCGACCCCATTGGCAAGACCGTGCGCTTCAAGTCCATTCCCATGACCATCATCGGCGTGCTCAAGTCTAAGGGCTACAACAACTGGGGTATGGACCAGGACAACGTGATGATAGCCCCCTACACCACCGTCATGAAGCGCATTGCCGCCCAGACCTGGTTCTCCAGCATCGTCTGCTCTGCCGTGACCGAAGACCTGAGCGATGCCGCCATCGAGGAGCTCACTCAGATTCTTCGCGACAACCACAAGCTCAAGGGTGAGGCCGTCGACGATTTCACCATCCGCTCACAGGCCGAGATGATGGAAACCATGTCGACCACCATGGACACCGTGACGCTCATTCTGGTGGTAGCCGCCGCCTTCTCGCTCCTGGTAGCAGGCATCGGCATCATGAACATCATGCTGGTGTCCGTCACCGAGCGCACCAAGGAGATTGGCCTGCGCATGGCCGTGGGCGCCACAGGCCCCGTCATCTCGCTACAGTTCCTGATAGAATCGGTACTCATCTCCGTTACGGGCGGCCTGATAGGCATCCTTGTGGGGTGCAGTGCCAGCGAGCTCATCGTGCCATTGTTCCACATGCCCAGCAGCGTGCCCGCCTGGAGCATCTATGTTTCCTTCTTCGTCTGTGTGTTCATCGGCATTCTCTTCGGCTACATCCCCGCCCAGAAAGCCGCCAACATGGACCCCATCGAAGCCATCCGACACGAATAAAAACAAACGACAAAGCACCGTTCAGGCTTGCGCATTTCAGGCTTGCGCATTGTTGATTGTAGCTTCAAGCGGCGTAGTCAGACTGCCAAGTGGAGTTTCAGCTGTCGGAAGGTAATGACTTACGAATGAATTCTCGAGAGAATTTGGGAGTTAAATGCCACTTTACCATCACTTAAACGCTATTTCCCCTTCAAATTCTCTCGAGAATTTGAAGGGGAAATACTATCGTTACCGTTAAGTTTTCTGTCACCTTCCTGTCACCCCTATTTTATAAATTGCATAGTATAAATATACTTCTGCATCATTTAGATGGCCATATATACAAATAGCCGTCCACCAGCAGTGAACGGCTATTTGCAACTTTTGAAATCTAACTCTTCATCTATTTGATGGTAAAGAAAAATGCTCCTTGTTCCAAGATTGAGATGTCGAAGTCTTGATTATCCTCTTTAAAAAATTCTTCAACTTCAGGGTCGCGTATAATGAATGCGTATTCGCCTGGCTCTGCCTCAATGGCTATATCAAGTGCTGTGATGTGGCCACCAA
>CAMZBS010000073.1 GCA_947304695.1 uncultured Prevotella sp. | reverse complement strand
CGTGGCCGTCAGCATGAATCCCAACAGGTGCCAGCGTGCCCTCCTATGGCGGCGTGCGTTCATGTCAAGTGCCAGCAGAATGCTCCAGAACAGGCACACGAACATGGGCATGGTTGTAAAGAACATCGTAATCATACATGCAAAGTTAGTGGATTTTGTACAATCAAAAGAATTTTTCTGAAAAAAAATGGATTGAAAAGTCACCTTGTCTTTAGATAAGCGCATTTAACCGATTGTATTCAGGCTGTATACAACTTGTATTTAGGCCGAATACAACTTGTATACAGCCTGAATACAAATTGATCTGAAAGAAAAGTGCGCTTTTCTTTGCCATTTTTCTCGTTTATTTGTAACTTTGCTGCGTCTTATTATAATAAGGTAAAGAGAATTCAAACAACAGAAGATAAATGAAGAAGATCATACTGTCCGCTATCCTCGCCATTGCCGCCCTCAGTGCTACGGCGCAAATCAAAGTTGAAGTAAGCGAAGCCGTCGAGCTGATGGCCATTCTCTCTCGCACGGCGGGCTTCGAAGAATACAGCATGGATGTGGCCGGACAATACACGAAGGACACTGAGGAATATTTTGCTTCCTACCGTCAGCACCCTACTGTGTCTTACTATCAAGGACTCCGCGCCAAGTACGGTATCGGTTTTGAGAAAGTGATGAACATGGCCATACATCTTGACATTGACAATGGAAAGGTTGACTTCCTTGGCGAAAAGTCTGATTTGATGGATAACTGGAGGGAAGTTGACATCAAAGATTTCCTGAAGAGGCTCAACAGGTTCTACAAGGACACGCACTTCCACGAATTCTTCACGCAGCACCAGCCATTTTATGAAGAATACGCAAGGAACTATGAGACGAACGTCATGCCAACGTTCCATCCCGAGTGGTTCAGCCGCTTCTACTATGGTACGGAGCCGACAGAGCCTTTCCATGTCGTTGTTTGCTTCACCTACGGACATAACAATAACGGCACATGGAGAAAACTACCCGGGAAAAGCCGGGAACTTTTCGCCATCATGGGCTATTTCTTCGATGCGTCGAAAGGGCGTCCGCGCTACGACGCCTCACTGCTTTGGCACGAAGCCAATCATCCCTTCGTAAACCCGCTGCTTGACAACGAGGACAATGCCAGACTTATGGAGAATGTGGGCCAGAAACTCCTCAGCCTCTCTTTGTCAACGATGCAGCAGCTGCACTATAGCGACTGGCAAATTGTCATCAATGAAAGCATCGTCCGCGCAGCCACCATCACCTATGCGCAGGATGCAGGCTTTAGGCCGGAACTGGTAAAGAACCTCATGGATATGGAAGTCAGGCAAAATGGTTTCCTTTGGATGCCCCAGCTTGTTGACGCACTGCGCAACTATGCCAACAATCGCGACAAATACAAGACAATGGACGACTTCTATCCTGAAATCGTCCATTGTCTCAATAGTGTCCAGTTTTAGTGCCCTTATTTGCTTGTGCGGTTAATATAGTCCATAATGACCTCCACAGCATCGTCCTCGCTCAGTTCGTCCATCGAGATGACGAGCTGATAGTTGCGGGTGTCGTAGCGCGAGGTGTCCTCGTACTTCTGGATGTAGGTCTCACGGCTGCTGTCTATGCTGGCGATGATGCTACGGGCTTTCTCGTCACTGACGTTCCTACGGCTCATGATACGCTTGATGCGGTGTTCCATCGAGGCTTGGATGAAGATGCTCAGATGGTTGGGCCACTGGCGGAACACCATAAAGCCCGTGCGACCAGCCACGACGCACGACATCTGTGCAGCCAGCTCCTGTAGGATATGTTTCTCGGCCTTGTACATGGTGGCGTTGTCAAGTTTTACTTCGGCCTCCATGGGCTGGTTGGCACTGTTCACCAGTGTCTGGTAGTAGTTGTTGATGTCCTTCCACCACGACTTCTTCTGTGCCTTGATTTCCTCGATGCGCTCCGGCGTGAGGCCGAACTTTGCGGTAAGGCCTTCGATGACTGCCTTGTCGTAGTACTTCACCTGTAACTTCTCGGCCAATTTGCGGCCAACGGTGCGTCCACCCGAACCGACTTCGCGGTTGATGGTAATCACAAATTTCTCGTTCTTGTTCATAAATGCTATAATTGTTTTAATTTCATTTGGGTGCAAAGATAATACATTTTATTTGATTTATCATTCCATTCACCTCAAAATCATCACTTTCATCCAACTTTTAATGGTTTTGAGCGCAGGCCGTATTTCACCGCCCAAATTGACGCAGAACCAAAGAAAAATGCGCTTTTCTTTGTCTTTTCTCTCGTTTTTTCGTACTTTTGCAACCATGAAGCAAGTAAGACCCAAAAAGAATCTTGGTCAGCATTTCCTGACTGACCTTTCGATTGCCAAGCGAATAGCCGATACTGTGGATGCCTGTCCCGAACTTCCCGTGCTGGAAGTGGGACCGGGCATGGGTGTGATGACGCAGTTCCTGGCCGAGAAGCCACGACCGCTGAAGGTGGTTGAGATTGACCGTGAATCAGTGGACTATCTGAATGAACGGTTCGTGCGCCTGCGCGATAATATAATAGGTGAAGACTTTCTGCGTATGGATCTTCGCACCCTGTTCGACGGAGGGCAGTTTGTGCTCACAGGCAACTATCCTTACGACATTTCTTCACAGATTTTCTTCAAGATGCTCGACAACCGCGACCTCATTCCCTGTTGTACGGGCATGATTCAGCATGAGGTGGCCGTGCGTATGGCTGCCCAGCCGGGCAACAAGCAGTACGGCATCCTGTCGGTCTTGATTCAGGCTTGGTACCACGTAGACTATCTGTTCACCGTGGAACCCGACGTGTTCAATCCGCCGCCCAAGGTGAAGAGTGCCGTCATTCGCATGATGCGCAACGAGGTGCAGCAGCTGGGATGTGACGAACAGCTCTTCAAGCGGGTGGTGAAGGCCACGTTCAATCAGCGCCGAAAGATGCTGCGCGTCTCGTTGCGTCAGATCTTCGATGCCCAGCATCCTGCCAGTGTTGATTTCTTCCAGCGCGACATGATGACCCGTAGGCCTGAACAACTCAGCATACCCGAGTTTGTGGAACTGACAAACATGGTGGCTGAACAACTTGTACAACCGTAGGCTTTCTGGTTGACCTTACGGGTGTGTTCGTACACAAATCGACTGTGTTCGCACACAATCAAATTGATTTGCGTCAATAATCAGTCGATTTTTTGCTGAAAGATGATGAAAAATGATGCGCGATATTGTTTTTCGTTGTACCTTTGCATCGTCAAAAGACAAAAAGAGAATCTTCAATAGAGCAAAGACATAAGGTATTAGTTAAGGTAAAGGATTGATTAGAGAAAGTAATAGAATGTAGTTCAGTAGGTAAAGTTAGTAAAATTAAGGTAATAGAAAAAAGATTGATTCAGGACGATAGGTAAAGGAACCGATAGGGTAAAAGAAAAGATTGAACGTAAGGATAACAGTGATGTTAGCATGCAGGGGCGTCGGGACGACGC
This sequence comes from uncultured Prevotella sp., assembly GCA_947304695.1. The sequence continues at coordinate 5,997 of CAMZBS010000073.1, read as the reverse complement.
GTACTGCCCGCCGCGAGGGGAGATGCGTTATTCTTCCACAAGGTAAGTAAACCTTGTTTTTTAAGATTAGGTTTTTAGTTATTAATATCGTTGGTAGTGCAGCGCTTGGGCAAGAGGCCCCAGGGGCTGCACTATTTTTTTCTTAGCTTTTCAACTTGTTCTGCCAGTTGCCTCGGAACAGGCGCACCAGGAAGATAATGCCTCGGAAAGTGAGGTCGATGGCCATAGCCGTCCAGACACCCTTCAAGCCGAAGCGCGGAGCCATAGCGGCAGCCAGCGTAAGACGTACGCCCCACATCGACGACAGGCTCATGATGGCCGGAATCAGCGTGTCGCCAGCACCGATGAACACACCGTTGGCCACGATGGTGGCTGCAAACATGGGTTCGGCCCATGCTTCGATGCGCAGCACCTGTGCGCCCAGTTCGATGATGCTGTCTACGGGGGTGAGCAGCGAAATCAGTTCGGGAGCAAAGACAAACATCAGAGCCCCCATAACGGTCATCACCGTAATGCCCAGACCTACAGACATATAGGCAAACGAGCGCGTCAGCATTTTCTGTCCGGCTCCAACACCTTGTCCTACCAGCGTGGTGGCGGCTTCGGCAATGCCAAAGCCCGGCATGTAGCAAAGACTCTCAACGGTGATGGCCAGCGAGTTGGCAGCGATGGCAATGGTGCCCAACGGGGCCACGATGATGGTGCTCACAATTTGTGCGCCGCCCATGAGCAGATGTTGCATGCCCATAGGGGCACCGATCTTGATGGCTGTGGCCACCGTGTCGGGCTGCGGGCGGAAACTGCCTGGATGGCCTTTCAGCCGTAGCATGTCGGAACGCACTAGCAGGAAATAGAGCATCAGTACGGCCGTGATCAGTTCGGCCATTGCCGTACCTGTGGCGGCTCCGGCCACACCCATGTCAAGAATATAGATGAAGAAATAGTTGAAGACCACGTCGAGCACACACATCAGTATGTTCAGGGCCGACGGAATCTTCATGTTGCCCGAACACTTCAGCATCGAGCCTGCCAGTCCTTCCATTTGGAAGAATATGCCTGCCAGCCCCACGATGAGGAAGTAGACCGATGCGTCGTGGGCAATCTCCTCGCTGCCGCCCAGCCAGTAGGGTAGGGCGTTGTGGATGAAGACACAGGCCAGGGAGAGCATCAGGCTCCACAACAGGCAGCACACCAGACTCTGGCGGAGCACTCGTCGTGCTGCAATGAAGTCGTTGGCACCGATGAAGTGGGCCACCTGTACGGAGAAACCCATGTTGGTGGCAGCTGCCAGTCCGCCCATCAGCCAGGTGGTAGTCTCAACCAGTCCGATGGCAGCCGTAGCCCGTTCGCCCAGATGTCCCACCATAGCCGCGTCGATGAAGAACATGACTGTGGCCGAAATCTGCGCCAAGATGCTTGGAACAGAAAGCTGCACGATGAGCCGGAGCTTTTCGCTCTGTGTCATCGTGCGGCCTTCGCGGATATAAGACAGCAGGTCTTTTGCCATTCTTTATTGTTCCACCTTGTTGTCTTTCAAAGTCTTACGGGTTCTTACTTTTTCTTGCCAGTGATGTTGTCCACAGCGTCGCGTGCTTCATCGTTCAGGTTGATGTTGCGGTTCACCTTGGCATCGATGGTTCCGGCACGCATAATGTCGGCCATATCAACGCCTGTGGCTGACTTCAATACATCGAAAGCCTGCTTGATGGCCACGGGTACGCCGCCACTCATTGCGGCCACACCGGCACCTGTGTCCTGACCGCCGCTGTAGACGTGTACGTCCTTGATGGCTGCGATGGGCTTGGCCACGTTCTCCACAACCTGCGGCAGCACCTCGATCATCATCTGCATCACGGCAGCATTGTTGTACTTCTTGTAGGCTTCGGCCTTCTTGTCCATTGCCAGAGCTTCAGCTTCACCTTTCTTCTGGATGGCGTATGCCTCAGCTTCGCCCTTGGCCTTGATACCGGCAGCCTCCTGCTCCAGACGGTAGCGGGTGGCATCCGACTCGGCGTTCTGAGCCATAGCACGCTGTTCGGCTTCGTATTTCTGGGCTTCGGCCACGCGCTTGCGCTGTTCCAGGTCGGCAGCAGCGTCACGCTCCACCTTGTACTTGTCGGCATCGGCCTTCTTCTCAATCTCAGCTGCCAGCTGGTTCTGCTTGATTTCAATCTGTTCGCGCGACAGGATTTGCTCACGCTTGGTCTTCTCAATCTCAGCCTCGACGGTCTTGATGTTGATGGTCTTCTGCTGTTCCTGCTGCTGAATGGCGTATGCGGCATCGGCATCGGCCTGTGCGGTGTCGGCCTGCTGTTTCAGGGCGGCACGCTTCAGGGCCAGCTCGTTGTTCTTGATGGCGATGGCCGTGTCGGCATCGACACGTGCGTCGTTCGATTCCTTGTCGGCTTTCGACACTTCAATCTTCACGTCGCGTTCGGCCACAGCGCGGTTGATGGCAGCGTCCTTCTTGATTTTGGCCGTGTTGTCGGCACCCAGGTCCTTGATGAGTCCCTCCCGGTCGGTCACGTTCTGGATGTTGCACGAGATGATGTCGATGCCCAGCTTGGCCATATCGGGCGAAGCCTTGGCCATCACCTGGTCGGAGAATCCGTCGCGGTCGGTGTTCAGTGAGCGCAGGTCGAGCGTACCGATAATCTCACGCATGTTGCCTTGCAGCGAGTCCTGTAGCTGGGCGGCAATCTCGTCAGGCGTCATGTTCAGGAAGTTCTTGGCGGCCAGTCGTGTTCCGTCGTTGTTGGGTGTGACCCGTATCTTTGCCACAGCATCCACGTCGACGTTGATGAAGTCGTTGGTAGGCACGCTCTCCTCCGTCTTAATGTCGACGGTGATCTGACCCAAGTACACACGGTCCAGACGCTCGAAGAACGGGATGCGGAAGCCGCCCGAACCGATGAGCACGCGTGGCTCCTTGGAGAGACCGGAGATGATGAACGCGAACGAAGGCGGAGCCTTGACGTAGGAGATGAACAGGAAAATGGCGAGTAGCAGAATGCCGACTGCAATCCAGATGTAAAGAGAATACTCTTCTGCAAACATAATAATGGAAGTTTTGTTGGTTTGTAAATTGTTACTTGGTTGTTTAGTCTTGCAAATTTCGTAAAAATATCGTAACATCCAAAATATTTCAGCATAATTAACATAACCGATGCTGCAACTACAGCTTATTTGAGATTTTATTTGTATCTTCGCACCATGAAACCGGACAATCATGTAAGAACTGCGGACAATACCTCTTGGCAGACGTTTGTTTTTGACCTTGACGGCACGCTGCTCGACACGCTGGCCGATCTGGCTGCATCCGTGAACTACGCGCTGAAGGTCAATGGTATGCCGGAGCATAGCGTTGATGACATTCGCCGCTTTGTGGGCAACGGTGTGCGCCTTCTCATGGAGCGTGCTGTGCCTGGCGGTGCTGCCCATCCGCATTTTGACGACGCTTTTGCTGCTTTTCGCAGTCATTATATGGAACACTCGCTCGACACCACACGTCCGTATGACGGCATTCCGCAGACGCTGGCCGCCCTGCGCAGCCGGGGCTGTCGCATTGCTGTGGTGAGCAACAAGTTCTATGCTGCCACGCAGGAGTTGTGCCGTCACTTCTTTCCCGACACCGTGGAGGTGGCCATCGGCGAGCATGAGGCCGAGGGCATCAGGAAGAAGCCAGCCCCCGACACCGTCAATGAAGCCTTGCGACAATTGGGCGTGGGTCGGGAGCAGGCCGTCTACGTGGGCGACAGCGATGTAGATGTGGCAACGGCGGCAGCCAGCAGCATGCCCTGCATCAGTGTGCTGTGGGGCTTTCGTGACCGCCAGTTCCTGGAAGCCCACGGTGCAACCACCTTTATCAGCCGACCAGAAGAATTACTAACCATAAAAACCAAACAGGAATGAGACTGACAATTTTATCAGCAATCGCTCTGTCGGCCGCGTTGTCGGCAGAAGCCCAGACCGATTACCGGATACCCGTATCCGAAGCCCACGAGCAGATGCTTACGGGACAGTATCAACCCACGTGGCAGTCGCTTGAGGCCCACCAGACACCCGAATGGTTCCGCGATGCGAAGTTCGGCATCTGGGCCCACTGGGGGCCGCAGTGCGTGGAAGGCAGCGGCGACTGGATGGCTCGTGAGATGTATATGGAAGGTAACGGCAAGTACAAGTACCACCTGGAACATTACGGCCATCCCTCAGAGTTCGGCTTCAAGGACATACTGCCCCTGTTCAAGGCCGAGAAATGGGATCCCGACAAGCTTGTGGAACGCTACAAGCGTTGTGGGGCACAGTACTTCTTTGTCTTAGGCAACCACCACGACAACTACGACCTGTGGGACTCGAAGTACCAGCCTTGGAACTCGAAGAACATAGGCCCGCATAAGGACATTCTTGACGGATGGGCCAAAGCAGCAAAGAAGCACGGTCTGCCCCTGGGCATCTCGTTCCATGCTGATCATGCCTGGACGTGGTACGAGCCTTCGCAGCGCTACGACCTTGAGGGCCCGAAAGCTGGTGTCTACTACGATGGCAACCTGCGTAAGGAAGACGGCAAGGGCAAATGGTGGGAAGGTCTTGACCCCCAGCAGCTCTACCAGCAGAACCACCCCATGAGCAAGGGTTCGTGGGACAACGGTGCCATTCACGGCCAGTGGGACTGGAGCCACGGTGCCTGTCCGCCGTCGGCAGAGTTCGTCACCAACTTCTTCGACCGCACGCTCGATGCCATCAACCGCTACCAGCCCGACCTCATCTACTTCGATGTCACCGTGCTGCCCTTCTATCCGCTGAGCGACTGCGGCCTGAAGATTGCCACACATCTTTATAATAAGAACCCACGGGGCGTTGTCTTCGGCAAGATTCTGAACGAAGACCAGAAGAAGGCCCTCACATGGGACGTGGAGCGCGGTGCGCCCAACCAGATGATAGAACAGCCCTGGCAGACGTGCAACTGCATTGGCGACTGGCACTACAACACCAGCCGCTATGAACGCGGCTACAGGTCGGCTACGAACATGGTGAAGCAGCTCGTAGACATTGTGTCGAAGAACGGCAACCTGCTGCTCAACATCCCCCTGCGTGCCGATGGCACCTACGACGAGAAAGCCGCCCGCTTCCTCGACGAGCTGGAGGCCTGGATGTCGCAGAACGGTGAGAGCATCTTCGGCACCCGTCCTTGGGTGAAGTTCGGTGAAGGCCCTGTGGCCGAGAAGGACATCAAGATCAACTCGCAGGGCTTCAACGAGGGGCAGTACAACGGTATGGACTCTCGCGACGTGCGTTTCAACCAGACCAAGAAGTACCTCTACGCCACAGCGATGGGCTGGCCCGACGACGGCAAGCTCGTCATCAAGTCGCTCGCCAAGGGCAACCCCAACTTCAAGAAGTCCATCGGCAGTGTCTTCCTGCTGGGCTACGGCAAGCTGAAGGCCCGTCAGACCGCCGACGGCCTGGAGGTGCAGCTACCCAAGCCCTGCAATCAGATTGCCCCGGTGCTAAGAATCAACAAATAAACCAACGATATGAAAAAGTGTTTCCTGACCTTTGTGGCACTGCTGGCAAGTATGGCCGGTGTGGCACAGGACGTGAAGATTGAATTCTTCACGCCAAGTATTGTACACGTTGTAAAGGACGAGCCCACCAAGACCCTTGTGGTGACGGCCCAACCGGAGAATGTTGCCGTCACCCGCAATGGCAACACTTGGAAGAGTAGCGAGCTTACAGTGAAGCTTGAACCCGAGACGCAGACCCTTACCTTTATGACGAATAAGGGCAAGGTGCTCTTGAGGGAAAAAGGCATCAGGATGGTGCGCAAGAATGCCGATGAGTTCGAGGTCAGCCAGAGTTTCTTCCTCGACAAGGATGAGGCCATCTACGGTCTGGGCACCATCCAGAACGGCAAGATGAACCGTCGCGGCGAGAAGAAGCGCATGGAGCAGTCGAACCTGGAGGATTTCCAGAACGTGTTGCAGAGCATCAAGGGCT
>CAMZBS010000072.1 GCA_947304695.1 uncultured Prevotella sp. | reverse complement strand
GCTGAGCTTTCCACCTCCACCCTCCGTTCGCCCCAGCTGTTCTATGAGGCTTCGCGCTGTTGTGAACAGCTTGCCGACACTGTGGGACAGCTGGCCCAGCTCGACAGTGCATTGGCCCTGTTCAGCCGTCCGCTGCTGAAGGAGGCTGCTCCGTTCCTGCTTGCCAGAGCTCAGGTCAGGCTCGATGCCGGCCGCTATCGTGATGCTGTGGCCGACCTGAACGACTATGAGAACCTGATGAAGACGCAGGTGAACGACCACTTCTACTACATCCGCCACCAGGCCGATGTGGGCGGACGCCTTTATCAGCAGGCCCTCAACGACATTGACCGTGCCATTGCCCTCAAGCCAGACTATGATTTGTACCATGCTGAGAAGGCTTCGTTGCAAATCAGGGTGGGGCTTTACGACGATGCGATGGCTACGGCCCGCGAATGCATCCGCTTGGCCCCTGAATACAGTGACGGTTACCTGTTCCTTGGACTGGCCCAGTGCCTGAAGGGACAGAAGGAAGAAGGACTGGGCAACCTGCAGCGGGCCAAGGAACTGGGTGACCCGCAGGCAGAGGATTTAATCAAGAAATACCAATAGAGGAGAAATGTGACGCTGTCTCATTTCATGTTAAGCTCTTCCCTCAGGAACTGTGGCGTGTAGCCTTTCTGGCTATGCGCCACTTCTTCTGGTGTGCCTTCCGACAGGACAAGACCGCCCCTGATGCCGCCCTCAGGTCCCATGTCGATGATGTGGTCGGCCTGGCGGATTACGTCCATGTTGTGCTCAATGACAATGACGGTGTTGCCCCTGTCCACCAGTCGGTGGAGCACGCCCATGAGGATGCGGATGTCCTCGAAATGCAGACCGGTGGTAGGCTCGTCGAGGATGTAAAGCGTGCGCCCGGTGTCCTTGCGCGACAGCTCAGTGGCGAGCTTCACGCGCTGGCTCTCACCGCCCGACAGCGTGGTCGACGACTGCCCCAGCTTGATGTAGCCCAGGCCCACGTCCTTCAGCGTCTTGATCTTGCGGAGGATGTCGGGCACGTTCTCAAAGAAGTCGACGGCCTGGTTGACGGTCATGTCGAGAACGTCGGCAATGGACTTTCCCTTGTAGCGCACCTCAAGCGTCTCGCGGTTGTAGCGCTTGCCGTGACACTGTTCGCAGGGCACATGGATGTCGGGCAGGAAGTTCATCTCAATGGTCTTGTAGCCGTTGCCTCCGCACTCCTCGCAGCGGCCTCCCTTCACATTGAACGAGAAGCGGCCGGGCTTGTAGCCGCGTATCTTGGCTTCGGGAAGATTCACGAAGAGGCTGCGGATGTCGGAGAACACACCGCAATAGGTGGCCGGATTGGAGCGTGGCGTGCGTCCTAAGGGCGACTGGTCTACGTCGACAACCTTGTCGATGTGTTCCAGTCCTTCTATCGAGTCGTAGGCCATGGGCCGTTTCAATGAGCGGTAGAAGTGCTGCGACAGGATGGGCTGCAGCGTCTCGTTGACCAGCGTTGATTTTCCGCTTCCGCTGACGCCTGTGATGACGATGAGCTTGCCAAGGGGGAAGGTCACGTCGATGTGGCGCAGGTTGTTGCCCGAGGCTCCGTGAAGCACGATGGAGTGGCCGTTGCCCTCGCGTCGCTGCTGTGGAATCTCTATCTGCCGCTGTCCGTTCAGGTATTCGGCAGTGACGGTATGGGTGTCGAGCATCTGTGCTGGTGTGCCTTGAAACACCACTTCGCCTCCCTTGCGTCCGGCCATGGGGCCGATGTCGACAATGTAGTCGGCGGCGAGCATCATGTCCCTGTCGTGCTCCACGACGATGACGGTGTTGCCCAGGTCGCGCAGTTCGCGCAGTGAATTGATGAGTCGCACGTTGTCGCGCTGGTGCAGGCCGATGGACGGCTCGTCGAGGATGTAGAGCACGTTGACCAGCTGTGAGCCTATCTGGGTGGCCAGTCGGATGCGCTGGCTTTCACCGCCTGAGAGGCTGGCCGACGGCCGGTTCAGTGCCAGGTAGTCGAGACCCACGTCGAGCAGGAAGTCAAGGCGGGTTTTGATTTCCTTGAGTATTTCTTCGGCAATCCTTTGTTGCGCTCCTTCCAGTTTCAGGTCTTCAATCCACTGCCTCAGCTCGGCAATGTCCATGGAAGCCAGTTCAGATATGTTCTTGTCGCCGATCTTGAAGGAGAGGGCTTCGCGGTTGAGTCGCTGTCCGTGGCACTCCGGGCACTGGCATTCGGCCATGAACTGGTCGGCCCATTTCTGTCCGCTGGCCGAATCGTCGTTCTCCATCACGTCGCGCAGGTATTTCACGATGCCGTCGAAGGCCACGAAGTAGTCGCTGGAGGTGTGTACCACTTCCTTGTCGATGCGCACATTCTCCAGCGAACCATACAGAATCTCGGTCATGGCTTCGTCCGGAATCTCGCTGACGGGTGTCTTGAGGTTGCATTCGTATTTCTTCAGGATGGCATCCAACTGCCAGAAAATCAGCTGGTTCTTGTACTTTCCTAAAGGAACGATGGCTCCGTCGTGTATGTTCTGCTTGCGGTCGGGTATGACTTTGTTCAGGTCAATCTCGCTCACCACACCCAGACCCTTGCATCGCGGACAGGCACCCTGTGGCGAGTTGAAGGAGAAGTTGTTGGGGGCAGGGTCGCTGTAGCTGATGCCTGTGGTGGGGCACATGAGTCGTTTGCTGAAAAATTTCACTGCACCGCTGTCGGCATCGAGAATCATGATGAGGCCTTCGCCCTGCTTCATGGCCAGCTCCACCGACTTCTTCAGGCGTTCAAAGCCCGCTGAGCTTGAGGGCACAAGCTTGTCGATGACCACCTCAATGTCGTGGTTCTTGTAGCGGTCCACCTTCATGCCGCGTTCTATTTCCTTGATTTCCCCGTCCACGCGGATAGTGAGGTAGCCCTTGTGGCGCATGGCCTCGAAGAGTTCGCGGTAGTGGCCCTTTCGTGAGCGCACCAGTGGCGCAAGGATGAGAATCTTGTGGCCGGTATAGTCGTGGGTAATCATCTCTACAATCTTCTCCTCGGTGTATTTCACCATCAGCTCGCCCGTGGCGTAGCTGTAGGCACGTCCGGCGCGGGCAAAGAGCAGTCGCAGATAGTCGTAGATCTCGGTGGTGGTGCCCACGGTGGAGCGTGGGTTCTTGTTGGTGGTCTTCTGCTCAATGCTGATGACGGGCGAAAGACCGGTTATCTTGTCAACGTCGGGCCGTTCCAGTCCGCCCAGGAAGTTGCGGGCGTAGGCCGAAAAGGTCTCGATGTAGCGGCGTTGTCCTTCGGCGTAGATGGTGTCGAAGGCCAGCGACGACTTTCCGCTGCCGCTGAGTCCGGTGATGACGGTGAGCGAGCCGCGTGGTATCTCGACGTCGATGTTCTTCAGGTTGTGGACACGTGCCCCGTAGACGCAGATCTTCCCGTCCTCTCTGTTCATTCTCCTCCTCCTGTCGTTGTCGTACCGCCCTTCTCGCCGGAATGACCGCGAATCAGGTTCACGTCCTTCCTGATCTTATAGTTCTTGCCGTCGGCACCCTTTGCCTCGACCAGCACGAAGTAGACACCCTCCTTGCAGTCATGGCCGTGATACTTGCCGTCCCATCCGCCTGCGGGGTCGTGCCATTCGTAGAGCTTCTGTCCCCAGCGGTTCAGGATGATGGCGCGGAACGAAATGATGCTCTTATAGTCCTTCTTGGCCTGGTAGATCTCGTTCAGGTTGTCGCCGTTGGGCGAGAAGGCATTGGGGAACTCCAGCTTGCTGTCGGCAATGCTCACGCTGACGGCCTTGTCGCTTAGCTCGGCAGTGATGTCACCGTCGCGCAAGTAGGTCTTCAGCACGATTTGATACGAACCTGACTCGCTGAACGTGTAGGTGGTCTCTTCGTCATATCGCACGAACATCTCCTGATTGCCGTCGCTGGTCTTCCTGATGAAGTGCCATTCGTAGGAGGGCGTCCAGTCGCCCATGTCGGAGGGGTTGGCCTTGAAGGTCACTTCCAGCGGGGCTTCGCCGTCCTTGATCTCGTTCGACGATTGGTCACCATCCTTGTCGGTGTAGTAGGCCATCGGGTCTACCTGGGGGTCGGATTTCTGTGCCCACAGCGCGGGACTGGCCAGCAACAGCAGGAGCAGGGTAAGGAAAAAATGTCTTGTCATTGTGGTAAGTGCGTTATGAGATTGTTGAGGCTACCAGCTTCTGGAGCTCTTCCGGACTTATGTCCTCGTCCAGATAGTTCACGCCTTTCAGGGCCTTGCGCTCCTTGGGCTTGGCAAAGACGTAGACGGGCAGCTGGTTTTTCTTTTCGTTCAGCATGGTGGCCAGCACCGTGTCGGCATGATAGAAGCTGGCATCGGTCATCACGGCACAGAAGTTGTAGTCGGCTGCATGGAGCAGACGGTGCAGGGCCTGGTGCTCAGTGTCGGCGTTCAGCACGCGGAACGAGATGCCCAGGGCCGTGCGAACCTTGTCGAACAGGGCAGCATTGCCCGAGATGAAGAGCACCTTGGGGCGTACGGCACCGTCGCGAGAGGTCACGTTCTTCACGTTGATGACCATGTGGGGCACCTTGTCAATGCAGATGAAGCTGCCGTCGACACACACGTCGACGTCGGACAGTGCCTCTTTGCCGCCACCCAACTCCATGCTGGCCTCCAGGTTCCTGAAGTCGTCGTGACGCTCAAACGACTTGCTGATGACAAAGCGCACGGGGCAGTGCCTGCACACCTCGCCCTCGCCGCAGTGGCCCGTGTCCTGCGAGTGCTTGCAGTGCAGCACGTTGCCCAGCAGGCGGGGCTGGCCTTCTTCCATCTTCACGTTCGACTCTTTCACCTCGAAGGTGTCGTCTACTAAGAAAGTGTAGTTCTCCTGGTTCTCAACCACGGCACGCAGGTTGGTCACGTCTTTCTGCAGCTTGCTGGTTCTTATAAGCAGCAGCACGCCCAGAACGCAGGCTACAAGCACTAAGATAACAATCGTTACAATCATCGTTTTCTTCTTTTTTATTTTCTGGATGCAAAAATACAACTAATCGCCGTAATAAACGATGATTTTGAAAAGATTAACGCTTCACAGCGTCGGTCTTTCATGGCAGGACAGACCAGGTCCTCACTCCATTTTTTCAAAATAATTCATAGAAAAAAGCACTCTCCCGACAGGTACTTCTAGACGAAAGAAAGCGCAGAAAGCAGCTCTTTCATGGTCAGATGCCTGCTGCCAAGGAGGCAGATAGCCTCTGCCTGCATGGAAGTAAGGCTCTGCCTCATCGGAAACTAGGCTTAGACGCATCGGAAACAAGCCACTTTTGCATCGAAACCAAGCCTCTTTTAGGGCATAAAACGGCCATTTCCGGGGGTCAGGAAAGCCTCCTAAAACCCAATCCACTGACTTCCAACCACTTACAAAACCACTCATAATTCGCTCATTTGCAACCGAATGACCACCTGCTGAATTCTGAGCGAATCTCAGAGGGGTCATTGTAAAGATTTTTCATAATTCTAAAAAAAAGCGCGCGAAGATGCGAATAATAGTAAAAAAAGTTGTACCTTTGCGGCCGAAAGGCCGCCAAACAGCAGCCACAACAACAGATGATTCATAGAACAATACAAATAATGGAAGCAACAAGGACTTTTACCGCCGAGGAATGGACGGAGCACGAGCAGTTTGTGCAGATGTTCCGTGCTGCCAAGCAGCGCAAGCAGGAGTGGCAGAAGAAAATGGGAGTGGTGCTGGCCGAGAAGGCTGAGAAGATTCGCAAGCGCCGCGCCGAGATTGACAAACTGTTTGAAGAGAAGTAAACGATGAATCAACTTAGCATCGAGCGTATCAACGAGTATGCCCCCTATAAGGTAGAGGTGGAAGACGGGCAATACATCTTCGAGACCGACAATGACATCCTCTATGGCGTGTCGTTCGACGAGGATCCCATGCCGGGTTCGCTGAAAGCCTATTGGTTCAACCTGACCAATCACAGCCTGAAGGCATCGCCACGTGACTCGAAGATACGAGCCACGGTGATACTGATCATCGAGGAGTTCTTCCGCTCCAACCCCGACATCCTGCTCTACATGTGCGACTCCGCCAACAACCAGCAGGCACAGCGCAGTCGCCTGTTCCTCCACTGGTTTAACGCCTACGGACAGCAGGCCGACTACTATACCTGCACGGAGATGGTGAAGGATGGTGACGAGGAGAACTATATCGCTCTCATCGTGAAGCGCGACCATCCGCAGCTACAGACCATTATCGAAGTGTTTAGCAAACAAATAGCTATGTTCCGCGCTAACAAGCCGTAGCCCACCCAACGTAATAACCACAAAATAACTGCAAGAGAGACTTTTATGCACCAACGAGACGGACATATTGTAAAGTATGTTAAGGACACGGAGAAAGTGACCTTAACCTACACTGGACTTCGGAGAAATGGGCGGTTTTAATACAATGGGGAATACCTGTACCTTTACCGCCCCGTCTGGCAAGAAGTTCACAAGCATCGTGATTAACTTCTCAGAAAACTTTGGTTTTGATATCCCTGAAAACTATGGCTTCGTCTGGTACTCTCAGTCTCGGATTGCCACCTGGTCCGGTGACGCCACGACGAGCGTCAGCTTCAGTGGTTATGCCGCTGATATCATAACGATTGTCTTCTACTTAACGGATGTTGACTGATGACGCATCGCTTGCTTACCCCGCGCCCGTCGCACCGTGAGCCGTGAAATAACCCAAGGAGGGCGGCGCTTTCGCTACGGCGAACGGCACCGCCCTCCTCATTTCCGCTAATGCACCCGCTCAACCTCTGGTCGCTTGCCGCTCGGCGACGACAGGAGACGCTTGCCAAGCAAGACGGCAAGAACCCGTAGCCTTTCCTCTCTGCCGACAGAAGATAACAAGAAAGAAACGCGAGTGAATTTCTCTCTCGCTGTTTCTTCGTTTCGGGAAAAAGTCGTATCTTTGTGCTGTTTAACCGCGCGAAGTTACTCACGCTCGACAAAAAAAGAGACTTTTTCTTTGTTTTGTTCTCGCTAAATCGTAACTTTGCACCACGAAACTGAAAAAACAACGATGATGCAACATATTTTGAGAGTTTTTACACTGGCAGAGGCACAATGCTGTCGCAGAGCAACAAGTGGCGTGACATCCATACGGTGAAGAAAAACGAGACGCTCTACAGTATCAGCCGTGACTATGACATCGCGGTGGAAGAGCTGATGAAGGCCAATCCCGAGACCATGCAGCCGGGATACAGTCTGAAGAAAGGTTCAACCATTTATATTCCGTTTACCACCCAAACGGCTGGTAATCAGAAGTCTGTGGTGGATGCAGCCGTCAAGACGGTGGCGGCAGCTGTCAGCAATGTGCAGGGAAGGGCCGTACACCTGGGAGTGATGCTGCCCCTGCACGACGAGAACGGTGACGGCAAGCGCATGGTGGAATACTATCGCGGTGTGCTGATGGCCTGCGACAGTCTGAAGAAGGAGGGTATCTCGGTGGATGTCCATGCATGGAACGTGCCGGAAGACGGCAATATATCGAAGACGCTGTCCGACCGTGAAGCCGAACGCTGCGACCTGATTATCGGTCCGCTGTACTCCAAACAGGTGTCGGCACTCTCGAAGTTTGTGGAGAAGAACGACATCCTGCTCATGATTCCCTTCTCCATCAATGCCCCTGAGCTGTACACCAACCGCCACATCTTCCAGGTCTACCAGAACCAGAACGACCTGACGGAGAGCACGGTGCGCCGTTTCTGTGAGTGGTTCAAGGACTATCACCCCGTGATCATAGACTGCGACGATGCCACTAGCACCAAGGGTGCCTTCACGTCGGCCCTGCGCCGACAGCTGGATCAGCGTGGCATGCAGTACAACCTGACCAGCCTGAAGACCACCGACGATAGCTTTGCCAAAGCTTTCAGCACCAGCAGGCAGAACGTGGTGGTGCTCAACACGGCCCGTTCGCCGGAACTGCTGTCTACCTTTGCCAAGCTGAAGACCATGCTGGCCACCCATCCCAATGTGGCTATCTCGATGTTCGGCTACACGGAGTGGCTGATGTATGCCGAGCACCAGACGGAAAACTTCCACCGTTTCAACGTCTACGTGCCCTCGCCTTACTACACCAACCTGTTCTCGCTGGTCACTGAACGGTTGCAGCTGAAGTACCGCTGGAACTTCCACGACGACATGATGCAGTCGCTGCCGCGCTTTGCGCTGACGGGCTTCGACCATGCTTATTTCTTTATAAAAGGTCTGCACAAGTACGGCAAGACCTTCGACGGGGCTGCCGGACGCTTTGGCTATCCTCCCGTGCAGACACCGCTGAAATTCCAGCGCGTGGGCAACGGAGGACTGAAGAACACCGCCTACATGTTTGTACACTATCTGCCCAACCACACCATTGAGACCATCAACTATTAGGAAGTGATGCGTTATGATGACTGAAAAAAGGACAAGAGTGAGAACCTGGTTTGTGGTGAAGGTGCTGGCAGCGCTTGTCGCCTGCCACCTGTCGCTCCTCACTTCGTCGGCTCAGGTGGGCGAGTACCGCAATGACCTGGCCATAGGAGCCGGTGGGGGCTACGTGATGAGCAACGTGGGCTTCTTGCCCAAGGTGCCCCAGACCATGCATACTGGGGCGATGGGCGGACTGGCGCTGCGCTATACGTGTGAGAAATACTTCAACAGCATCTGCGCCGTGGTGGCCGAGATGAACTATGCCAAGGTGGGCTGGAAGGAAGAGATACTGACGCCCGACGACGACCCGGTGATAAACACCGTGACGGGCAGGCCCGAAGAGTATCAGCGCGACATGACCTACCTGCAGATTCCCGTCTTTGCACGACTGGGATGGGGTAGGGAGCGGCGCGGCTTCCAGGCGTTTTTCCAGGTGGGGCCGCAGGTGGGCTTCTTCCTGAACGAGAAGACACGGATGAACTTCGCCCTTGACCAGCGCAACGCCGCAGCCCGCACCTCGCAGGTCATTGCCCAGGACACGATGCCCGTGGAGCGTAAGCTGGACTATGGCATCGTGGGCGGTGCCGGACTGGAGTACTCCCACCCGAAGGCTGGCCACTTCCTGCTCGAAGGCCGTTACTACTACGGGCTGGGCGACATCTACGGCAACTCGAAGAAGGACTACTTTGGGCGTTCGAACCTGATGAACATCGTAATCAAGCTGACCTGGCTTTTCGACCTTAGGAAAACTAATAACCCTAAAATAAAATAATTATGTTTGAAAATCAACCGAAAGGACTTTATGCGTTGGCATTGGCCAACACGGGCGAACGGTTCGGCTACTATACCATGCTGGCCGTCTTCGCTCTGTTTTTGCGTGCAAACTACGGACTTGATGCCGGATGGGCAGGCGAAATCTACAGCGATTTCCTCATGCTCGTCTACTTCCTGCCCATCGTGGGCGGCTGGCTGGCCGATAAGTTCGGCTTCGGTCGCATGGTGACCATTGGCATCGTGATTATGTTTGCGGGCTATCTGCTGCTGTCCGTACCCCTGGGCGGCGACACTGTGGCTCTAGTCGTGATGCTGGCAGCACTGGTGCTCATCGGACTGGGCACGGGCCTGTTCAAGGGCAACTTGCAAGTGATGGTGGGCGACCTCTACAACGACCCGAAGTATGCCGGACAGCGCGACTCTGGCTTCTCCATCTTCTACATGGCCATCAACATCGGCGCGCTGTTTGCTCCGACGG
>CAMZBS010000071.1 GCA_947304695.1 uncultured Prevotella sp. | reverse complement strand
CCATCACCCGGGAGGAGAACAGGATCGACCCCACGGGCAAGAATATCTTCGTGACCAACGCGAAGAATATGCTGAACGTGCATCTGATCATCCTGATTGTCGGACTGGCGCTGACAGCGCTCGCCGCAACACTGCTCAGCGCAACCCCCAAGGATGGCGATGAAGTCATCACAAAGGAAGACGGCATGACCGTCGTCAACACCACCACACTCGGCAAGAGCGTCATAGGCTACGTGGACACCACCCCCCTGAAAATCTATATCAAGAAGAACAAGGTGGTCAAGGTTGAAGCCCTGAAGAACCAGGAGACGCCCAAGTACATGGCCAAAGTGAAGAAACTGCTGCTTGACAAGTGGAACGACATGAAAGTAGGCGACGCACAGAAGGCCAAGGTCGAGGCCGTCACCGGTGCCACCTTCACTTCCGACGCCGTCATCAAGAACGTGCAGCTCGGGCTGGAGTACTACCAGAAACACAAGTAGCAAGCGCAAACCTTTACGCGCTTTTTATGCTTCCGAACCCACAAAAAATTTGGCGGTTCGGGAAAAAGTGCTTACCTTTGCAGTAGAAAAACAGATAATATCAACAACAACTCTAAAACAAGCAAAGCAAAATGAAACCACTAAACAAACAGTTTGCTCCTAAGAGCGTGATGCCAGAGAAAGTCATTCAGTTCGGTGAAGGAAACTTCCTTCGCGCATTCGTCGACTGGATTATCTGGAACATGGACCAGAAGACCAACTTCAACGGTTCAGTAGTCGTTGTGCAGCCGCTGGCTGGCGGTATGGTTGACTGGCTGAACGGCCAGGACTGCTTGTACCATGTGAACCTTCAGGGCCGTGAGAACGGTAAGCCCGTGAACACGCTGGAGCGCATTGATGTGATCAGCCGCTGCCTGAATCCGTACTCCCAGAACGATGCCTTCATGGCACTGGCTGAGCAGCCGGAGATACGCTTCGTTATTTCTAACACCACCGAGGCTGGCATCGCCTTCGACCCCGCCTGCAAGCTCGACGACAAGCCTGCCGCCTCCTATCCCGGCAAGCTGGTTCAGCTGCTTTACCGCCGCTGGCAGACGTTCAACGGCGACCCCTCGAAGGGTCTGATTATCTTCCCCTGCGAGCTTATCTTCCTCAACGGTCACGTGCTGAAGGACTGCATCCGCAAGTATATTGACCTGTGGCAGCTGCCTGAGGGCTTCCGCAAGTGGTTCGAGGACTCTTGCGGTGTCTATGCCACGCTCGTCGACCGCATTGTGCCGGGCTTCCCCCGCAAGGAGATTGCCCAGATTCAGGAGAAGATTGGCTATCGCGATAACCTCGTGGTACAGGCCGAGAACTTCCACCTCTGGGTCATCGAGGCCCCGCGCGAGGTGGCACAGGAGTTCCCCGCCGACAAGGCTGGTCTGCACGTGCTCTTCGTGCCCTCTGAGGAGCCTTACCACAAGCGCAAGGTGACGCTGCTCAACGGCCCGCACACGGTGCTCTCGCCCGTGGCCTACCTGAGCGGAGTGAACATTGTGCGTGATGCCTGCAACCACGAAGTCATTGGCAAGTACATTCACAAGGTGCAGTTTGATGAGCTCATGCAAACGCTCGACCTGCCCATGGAGGAATTGGAGAAGTTTGCCGCTGACGTGCTGGAACGCTTCGACAACCCGTTTGTTGACCATGCCGTGACGAGCATCATGCTTAACTCGTTCCCCAAGTTCCAGGCTCGTGACCTACCCGGTGTGAAGACTTATCTGGAGCGCAAGGGTGAACTGCCGAAGGGCCTCGTATTCGGTCTCGCAGCCATCATCACGTACTATAAGGGCGGCAAGCGTGCCGACGGTGCCGAGATTACGCCCAACGACGACCCGAAGATCATTGAGCTGCTGCAGCAGCTGTGGGCTACTGGCGACACGCAGAAGGTGGCCGACGGTGTGCTGGGAGCTGAGTTCATCTGGCAGGAAGACCTCAACAAGATTGCCGGTCTGAACCAGATGGTGAAGCAGTTCCTCGACCTCATCCAGGCCAAGGGCATGCTCGATGCCGTGAAGACCATTCTTTAAGAGCATTTTTTCATAAAGGTTAATAACACACAGTTAAGGGGGACACCGTTCGTGAGAATAGTGTCCCCCAAGTTTTTGGGATCAGCATCAATTTGATTACTGCAGGCTGACGGCCATGAGGCCGATGACCACATCGTTGGAGAGGGTGCTCAGGGTGAGGCTCTTGAGCTTCTTATTGGCATTGAGCGGCATGGTGAGCAGCTGGGCAGCTCCACCAGGTATCTCGCGGCCATAGACCCCCTTGATGTTGAGAACGGTGCCGAGATTGCGGCTGACGATGGGCTTACCGTCGGCTGTAGCCTTGCCTAAGCAGACGCGCAGAGGTCGCGGCTGGGTGGTGTAGAAGGCTTGTCCGTCGACATAGTAGTCCTGCTCTATGGGACACCAGTTGTCGGGGTTGCGCAGTCGCAGTGTGTCGCTTGTACCGTCCTTGTAGGTGGCTACAACGAGTCCGTTGTCAATGCGGCTCTGCATGTGGTTGGTCGATCCTGCCATCAGCAAGTAGGCCGTCGAGGCACTTCCCTTGAGGGGGATGGTAACGCTGCTGGGGTAGTTGTCCCAGAGGCTGGTGTAGATGATGTTCTTTCCCTGCTTGGGGGTGAAGAAGGGAATGCCTGCGAGAACGATATGATCATCTTCGACTAAGGAACGGAACACTGAGTCATTGATTGTGGGGGTGTACTGGGGGTGACACCACTCCCCTACTCCCTGCACGGGTATCTGTAGCGTGGTGGTCTGCGGACGCGGCGAGAGGTACTTCTGCTTGAAAATGTCATCGACTGAGGCATTGAAGTAGGAAGAAAGAGGCACTTTTGTCTTATTACTTTTCAGGCAGATGACCTGATGCTTTTCAGACGTGCCTTCCACATCGCGGAAACGACCTTCGCCAAGACTCTGACGCACCACCATCTGGAGGGGCTGGGCGAAGCGCTGGGTAATCTCGTAGCGGTCAACGCCATCCTTGCGGGTGAAGCAGTAGTCGATGTAGGGTGTGTGGAGGGAAACGCTGTCCCAGTCGGCGGGGAAGCCTGGCTGAAGGATGCAGCGGCCATAGAGGGCCTGGGGCACAACGCCGAAGAGACCCTGGATGAGGGTACGTGAGGAAATGCCAATGCAGTCGCCAAAGTCGCGGTAGCACTCGCCACGGGCGGCATCATAGTGGGAAAGCTGGCCGAAGTTGGCGGGCGACTGTCCGTAGTACATGTTGTCGAGGATATTTGCAAGCATCAGCTCATAGCCTTCCTGCGCACGTCCAGCCTCAAAATAGGCCAGTGCAGTGTGCATGATCTCGGCAGCAGCCACATTGTTGATGCTCCAGCTGTAGGGCATCCAGTTACTGGTGGAGATGAGGGCATAGGGTGTCGCTTCAATGGGGATATGGGGGATGTTGGCCGTTATCCAGCCAGTGGCCTGCCAGGCTTGTTCGGGGGAACAGGCTCCACAGTCAACAGGGGTGTAGACTGACCACACGGCAGGACTCTCGTGCAGACGACGCAGGCCCAGGGCATCCTGGTATTCTGCCCACACACCTTTATTGCGTAGCCACAGCCGCTGGTTCATGGCCATGAGGATGGAAGCTGCCTCACGGCGATAAGGTTCTGCGTCCTCGCCAATGAGTTCGGCTATGCGAGCTGCCAGCAGATTGCCACGATAGTTGTAGGCCGAGGAGTGGGTCACGGCACCACCACTATAATATAGGGCGTCGCTGGCCCAGATGCAGCAGTAGGCATCATAGAGGTGGTCACCGTCAGAGTCGTAGTTGCGCTTCTCCCAGGCCAAGTGACGCACGATGACTGGCCATAGGCGGCGCATATAAGCCGTATCGGCATTGTACTGGAAATGCCACAGCAGCTCATCGATGTAGTTCAGGTTCATGTCGTAATGGTGCATCTGGTTGTCCTTCTCAGGGTTTCGACAGATGTATCCGTTGGAGTACATCTGTGTGCCCCAGCGTTTCTCGGCCCTTGCCATGTTCATGGCAGAGTCTTGCGAAGGATGGTCGATGGTAGGTTCCACACGAGTGACCTGACTCTTGGCGTATGCATCGAAATGGCTCACGGCACGATCGTCCCACCCCAACACGTCGCCTGCATAGGCGGCACGCCAGCCTGCCAGCGGCATGCGCCAGCCAATGCAGCCGTGCAGCCAGGTCTGACCGTCCCAGTCGCCGTCTGCGGCAAAGACGAGGGCACTGCCCAGCGCATTGATATAGGGGTCAGGGGTGCAGAACTCGATGCGGCGGCTGAGTTGCTCGTTGTGCTGCAGCGTGCTGACATAGAGGCTGGCTGCCTCCTGCCAGGCAATGTCGTTGACGGCCTTGTCGAGTCGAACAACCACATACTGCGTGCGGTCTTCAGGCGAGACGACAGACAGACTTCGCTCCAGCCCTTTGAGACCCGGACTGGCTTCAAACACGCCTGGTGCATCGGCACCAATGTCACCATTGCGCTTGAGCTTGGGGTTGGCTATCTGACAGATGTAGGTCTCAACGGGGTTGAGCACAAGACCCTCCGGACGAAACATCCACACGGCTCCCTCCTCCTGCTGCAAGGCCACGACAGCCACATGGAGCCAGCCGGTGCCCCAGCGATGGTCGCGCAGGCTGTAGAGACGCATGCCGTCGCGATAGGATGCCTTGCAGTAGTCTGTGCTGTCGAGAGCCACACCATTGGCCACAAAACGGATGTGGCGGTGATGGTTCTTCTTGGCCACAGCAAAGACGGGGCGGTCGGAGGTCTCAAGGCGATAGTCGCTGTAGCCACCATAGAGGGCACGGGTGAAACGGTTCGTTCCGTTCTCACAGACGAAGGCACCATCTTCAGGACGGTATTGCTGGGTACGCTGCTTGCCGCGCGAATCCTCATTATAAGCCTGGAGTACACCAGAAATGGGCTGCTGGGCCATCGCCCAACAGCCCATCATAACCAGCATGAGGCTGGATAGAAGTCTGCGCATATCTTAGAGGTTCAAGCTCTTCTTAATAGCTTCAATTTTCTCTTCAGCAGCCTTGAGGCAACGCTCATAGTCAGCAGCATCCTTGAAGCTGGCGTCCTTCACCTCGGTGTAGAACTTGATCTTAGGCTCGGTGCCAGAGGGACGGACAGAGACCTTCGTGCCGTCTTCGCAGAACCACTGCAGCACATTCGACGTGTCAGGCATGTTGATTTTCTCCACGCTGCCGTCAGCCTTCTGGGCCTCAAGAGTCTTGTAGTCTTTCCAGAGCACAATCTTTGAGCCACCCAATTCCTTCGGCGGATTGGCACGGAAGTCGGTCATCATCTGCTTGATTTCGTCGGCACCAGTCTTGCCAGGACGTACCACGTTGATGGTCACTTCCTTCGAGAATCCGTACTCCTTGTAGATGTTCATGAGCAGGTCGTAGAGCGTCATGCCATTATCGCGTGCCCAGGCTGCAATCTCGCAAATGAGGCAGATAGAGGCGGGTGAATCCTTGTCACGCACCTTGTCGAACGGCAGGAAGCCAAACGACTCCTCGCCACCGCCGATGTACTTCTTCTTGCCCTCGTTGATGCGAATCTCGTTGGCAATCCACTTGAAGCCCGTATAGCAGTCCATGTACTCCACCTTGTTCTTCTTGGCTATCTCGGCAATGACCTCAGTGGTCACGATGGTCTTCACCAGGAACTCGTTGCCCTTGAGCTGTCCCAGCTTCTTCTTGTTGGCGATGATATACCAGCAGAACATCATACAGGTCTGGTTACCATTGAGAATCTCCCACTCGCCCTTGGCATTGCGGCAGACGATGGCCAGACGGTCAGCATCGGGGTCGGAGGCAATCACCAGGTCGGCATTGAGCTTGGTGCCCAGTTTCATGCCCAGGGTCATGGCCTCGGCATTCTCAGGATTGGGGGAAACCACCGTGGGGAAGTTACCATCGATCACCATCTGCTCAGGCACTACGTGGATGTTCTGGAAACCCCAGGAACGCAGAGCCATCGGGATGATGACGCGGCCTGTGCCGTGCATGGGCGAATAGACAATGTTGAGGTCTTTCTGGCGCAGGATAACGTCCTGGTCGACCATGGCTTCCTTTACAGCCTGGATGTAGTCCCAGTCCATCTCACCACCAATGGGGATGATGAGATCCTTGTTGCCCTCAAACTTAACATCCTCAATCTTTACCTTGTTCACCTCGTCGATAATGCCCTTATCGTGGGGAGCCAGCACCTGAGCGCCGTCGTCCCAGTAGGCTTTGTAGCCGTTATATTCACGGGGATTGTGCGAAGCCGTTACATTGACACCTGCCTGGCACTTCAACTGACGGATGGCAAATGAAATCTCAGGCGTGGGACGCAGGCTCTCGAAGAGATAGACCTTGATGCCATTAGCCGAGAAGATATCGGCTACGGTCTCAGCAAACATGCGGCCATTGTTGCGGCAGTCGTGACCCACGACCACAGCGGGCTGAATGCTTGGGAAAGCCTTGTTGATATAGTTGGCAAAGCCCTGGGTGGCCATGCCCACGATATATTTGTTCATGCGGTTCGTACCAGCACCCATGATGCCACGCAGACCGCCCGTGCCAAACTCCAGGTTCTGGTAGAAGGCGTCGATGAGAGCACTCTTGTCCTCGGCATCGAGCATTGCCTGTACTTCCTTGCGGGTCTCCTCGTCAAAGGCCGGAGTGAGCCACTGCTTAGCCAGTGCCTCGCACTGTGCGATAAGCTGAGCGTTATTTGCCATAAGTCGTAGTAATTAAGTTTTAAGATTATATTATTCAGGTTGTCTTCTCGATAATGTTACCACCCACCTCAAGGGCCTCCATATTGAGCGGAATAAGGCTGTGGTGGCGCTCAGGCAACGTCTTGAACAGAGCCTTCTCCACGCCTCCGAAGCCCACAACAGGAGCCACCTTCAGCAGGCCGCCCAGCACAATCATGTTGAACACCTTGCCGTTCTTCATCTCGGCAGCCTTGTCCATGGCGTCGATGCGGTAGACGGTGATGTCCTTGCGCGTCGGAGGATTGATGATGCCGAAGCCGTCGTAAATCAGGATACCGCCGGGCTTGATTTTCGGCTCAAACTTCTCGAGCGAAGGCTGGTTGAGCACAATGGCGATGTCGTACTTGCTGAGGATGGGCGACGAGATGCGCTCATCACTCACGATTACCGTGACGTTGGCTGTTCCGCCGCGCTGCTCAGGACCGTAAGCGGGCATCCACGTCACCTCCTTGTCTTCCATCAGTCCTGAATAGGCCAGAATCTTACCCATCGAGAGCACCCCCTGACCTCCGAATCCTGCTATGATAATTTCCTTTTTCATTTTTCTGTTGTGTCTTTAAGATCGCCTTTCGGATAGAAGGGGAACATGTTCTCCTTCATCCATTCATTTGCTTTAGAGGGAGTGAGCTTCCAGCCACTGTTACAAGTAGATACGAACTCCACCAGTGAAGATCCCTTGCCGTCCATTGAAGCCTGGAAAGCCTTCTTCAGTGCCTTCTTGGCCTTGAGGATAGAGGCTACGCTCTCAACAGACTGGCGTGTCACATAGCAGGTGCCTTCCAGCTGGGCAGCGATGTCGGCCATCTTCAGAGGATAGCCGTGCAACTGCGGGTCGCGGCCATAGGGACAGGTAGAGGTCTTCTGGCCAAGGAGCGTAGTGGGAGCCATCTGTCCACCCGTCATGCCGTAGATGGCATTGTTGACAAAGATGATGACAATGTTCTCACCTCGGTTCAAGGCATGAATGGTCTCGCAGGTGCCGATACAGGCAAGGTCGCCGTCACCCTGATAGGTGAACACAAGGCGGTCAGGCCAGCAACGCTTGATGCCAGTGGCAATGGCGGGAGCACGTCCGTGGGCAGCCTCCTGCCAATCGATGTCTATATAATTATAGGCAAACACGGCACAACCCACGGGGCTTACACCGATAGCCTTCTCCTCGAGGCCCATCTCTTCGATGACTTCGGCCACGAGCTTGTGTACCACGCCATGGGAGCAACCAGGGCAGTAGTGCATGTTGGTATCGTTGAGGAGCGTCGGTTTCTTATAGACGACGTTCTCTGGTGACATGATATCTTTCGCTTCCATTTTCACTATTCACTACTATTCGTTATTCATTAGCTTTGCTCGCAAAGCACCAACAATCTCTTCGGGCTCAGGAACAATGCCGCCCAGACGGCCAAACTGCTCAACGGGTACGGCACCATTAATGGCCAGGCGTACATCCTGCACCATCTGGCCAGCGTTAATCTCAGCAACGAGCACGCCCTTCTTGCCCTTGGCCATGGCGGCAATCTCCTTCGTGGGGAACGGCCACAGCGTGATGGGACGGAAAAGACCTACCTTCAGGCCCTCCTCACGGGCAATCTCGATGGCTTTCTCACCAATGCGGGCGGCAGAGCCGAAGGCCACAATGAGATATTCGGCATCGTCGCAATGCTGTGTCTCATAGCGTACCTCGTTCTCCTTGATGGTACGGTATTTCTCCTGCAGAGCCAGGTTGCGGGCTTCCATTGCCTCAGGCTTCAGTTCCAACGAGGTGATAACGCGGCGTGTCTGTCCCTTTTTCTTGCCCGTAGAGGCCCAAGGACACTGCTCTATCACCTCCTCGTCAGTACGACGGGGCTTGAATGGGGGCAACACCACCTTCTCCATCATCTGGCCAATAACGCCGTCAGAGAGGATCATAGCGGGATTGCGATACTTGAAAGCCAGTTCGAAGGCCAGGTCAACGAAGTCGGCCATCTCCTGAACAGAGGCTGGAGCCAACACAATCACGTTGTAGTCACCGTTGCCACCGCCACGCGTAGCCTGGAAGTAGTCGCCCTGAGAGGGCTGGATGGTACCCAGACCAGGGCCTCCACGCTGCACGTTGACAAACACGCCAGGCAGCTCGGCACCTGCCATGTAGGTAATGCCCTCCTGCATCAATGCCACACCAGGCGACGACGAAGAGGTCATGGCCTTCTTGCCAGCTCCTGCTGCGCCATAGACCATATAGATACTTGCCAGCTCGCTCTCAGCCTGCACCACCTGCATACCAGTGGTTTCCCAAGGCTTCAGCTCGGCCAGCGTCTCGATCACTTCACTCTGAGGGGTAATGGGATAGCCAAAGTAGCCGTCGACACCACAACGGATGGCGGCACGGGCAATGGCCTCGTTGCCTTTCATCAGGACAACCTCGCGTTTTTCTTCTGCCATAATCCTATTCAATCTTTTTACGATAAACAGTAATACACCCGTCAGGGCACACAATGCCACACGAAGCACAGCCTACACAGGCTTCCTGCTTGACGGCCTCTACATACGGATAACCATGAACATTGACCTTACCAGCCAGCGCGATAACATTCTGCGGACATGCCTCCACACAGAGCACACATCCCTTGCAGCGGGTCGTGTCAATGACAATGGCACCTTTCATTTTTGCCATAGTTTTTATTTGTTTTTATATTGTTATTTCAAATTTGAGTGGCAAAGTTAAGCATTATTCCCGAATTGACAAAAAAATCTTAGGAAAATATGCTCCTTAAAGCCCTCTTGCCTTCAGTAGTGCTGAGGCATCTGGCTGCTCCATGCCGGTAAAGTCGGCAAACATCTGCATCAGATCCCCCGTGTTACCACGACTCAGGATCTTGTCACGGAAGTCCTGACCTACCTCTGGGTTCAGTGCTCCACGACTGGCAAAGCAGTCGGCAATATTCACGGCAAGTACCTCAGTCCACAGGTAGCTGTAATAACCTGCTGCATAGCCACTTCCCCATACATGATTGAAGTAAGAGGTGCTATAGCGTGGAGGTACTTGTACATCGAGCAATCCCACCTTCTTCAGAGCCTCGACCTCGAAGTTGGAAGCCTGCTCAGCCGTAGGAATCTCCGTTGAGGGGAGCATGTGCCAAGCCAGATCCAGACATGTGGCAGCCAGATTCTCGCCAAGTGCGTAGGCCGACTGGAAATTGATGGACTTCAGCATGCGTTCCTTAAGGTCGACAGGCATGGGCTGGCCTGTCTCAGCATGCTTGGCATAGTGGTCGAAAATCTCAGGAATGACAGCAAACGACTCGTTGAACTGCGAAGGCATCTCCACAAAGTCGCGGGCCACGTCAGTGCCGCTCAGCATGTTGTATTGGCAATCGGAAAGAATGCCGTGCAGGGCGTGGCCAAACTCATGGAACATGGTGGTCACCTCGTCCCAGGTGAGCAGCG
>CAMZBS010000070.1 GCA_947304695.1 uncultured Prevotella sp. | reverse complement strand
TTATAGGAACAGGATGCCGAAGACGGAGCACACCAGACCCACGCCAAAGCCGCCAACGACCTGTGACAGCGAGTGTTGGCGAAGAATCATGCGGGCCGAACCCAGCATGCCTGCCACCACAAGTGCCACACAGAGCCACCACACCGGGTTGAAGGAAAAGATCTCGGCAAAGGCAAACAGGGCACCCACTACGCCTCCGATGGCGGCCGTGTGGGTCGATATTTTCCACCAGACATTGATCAGCGCGCAGACCATCTGCACCAGCAGAGCGGTCATGATGATGCTACTGACGAAATGAAACACATGCCACGACTTGAGCAGCCAGACGCAGCCCAGGTAGCACAGGATACTGATAAGATAGGGAACCATACGTCGCTCACGGTGTCCCAGCTCTATGAGTGTCCATCCCTGATGGCGCCGGTAGAAATGGATGAGGAATGTGGGCAGCAGGATGGTGAAGAAGTAGACCACGGCCAGCACCTGCAGGCGGTAGCCTACGGGCAGCAGTGACAGGTAACTCAGTGTGAACAGGATGATGAGTCCGCACAGCGGCAGGTAGAACGGCGTGAAGAGCATGCTCACGAAGCGTGCCAGGTAGATGATGTTCTTTTCTCTTGTCATTTTCTTAGTCGGGCCACTGGTATGCCCATTTGATCACGGTATTTGGCCACAGTGCGCCGGGCCACGGGATAGCCTTGCTGTTTCAGGCGGTCGCTCAGGACATCGTCGCTCAGGGGCTTGCGCTTGTCTTCGTTCTCGATAAGCTCTTTCAGTGCGGCTTTTATCTCGCGGGTGGATAGTTCCTCGCCGTTCTCAGTGACGAATCCGTCGCTGAAGAAGTATTTCAGGGGAAACATGCCCCAGCGGGTGAGCACGTACTTGGAGTTGCTGACGCGCGATATGGTGGACAGGTCAAGCCCGGTACGTGCGGCTACGTCCTTGAGAATCATGGGGCGGAGCGATGCTTCGTCGCCGTCTTCAAAGAAGCGGTGCTGCAACTGGATGATGGCCTGCATGGTGCGAGTGAGCGTACGACGGCGTGTATTGACTGCCTCGATGAAGCTCTGGGCTGCGTCTACCTTCTGCTTGGTGTAGAGCAGGGCCTCTTTCATCTGTCGCGACAGCCCTTCCTTGTTCTGCTGGTAGTCGCGCAGCAGGTCGGCAAACGACTGTGAGACCTGTAGCTGCGGTACGTCGCCGCTGTTGAGCGAGAAAGTCACGGTGCCGTCGTCCTGCGTGTCGACGATGAAGTCGGGGGTGATTTGCTGCATTGAGCGGCCTACGGCTTCGCCCATCGAGGCACCTGGCTTGGGGTTGAGCCGCCGCAGTTCGTGTTGCAGGGCCTCGGTCTGGCTGTCGGTCAGGCTGAGTGAGGCGGCAATCTTGTCCCAGTGCTTCTTGGTGAACTCGTCGAAATGGTTGGCCACGACTTCTTGCATGAGGTCTTTCACCCTCGAGGGACTGCGGCGTTCTATCTGGAGCAGCAGGCACTCCTGCAGTGAGCGGGCACCGATGCCGGCAGGGTCGAACTGCTGCAGCTGCCGGAGCACGTCGTTGATCTCGGTGGTGGTGGCGTCAATGTTGTGGTAGACGGCCAGCTCGTCGCTCAGTGCTTCGAGCGGTTTGCGCAGCAGTCCGTCGTCGTCGAGCGAGCCGATGAGGTATTCCATGATGCCACGCTGGCGTTCAGACAGCTCAATCTCGCCCACCTGCTGCATGATCTGATCGTAGAACGACTGTTGCGAACCGTAGACCATCTCCTCGCGTTCCTCTACCGATGACATTCCCCCTTGGTAGACGGGCAGTTCCTCGTCGTCACGTCCCAGTCCTTCGAGGGCTGCGTCAAGCGCATCGCTGCGCTCTTCGCGCTCACGCTGCTGCTCGAAGTCTTCGGGAGCATCTAGCGAATCGGAATCGTCTGGGGCTTCGGCATACTCCGGGAACTCCTCGTCGGAAGTGGGTTCAAGGGCGGGGTTGTCGTGCATCTCGGTCTCGATGCGTTCGTGCAGCTGTGCCAGGGGCAGTTCAATGAGCTGTGCCTGTAGTAGCTGCTGGGCCGAGATGGTCTGGCTGAGCCGCTGTTCCTGTCGTTGCTCTTGTATCTGACTTTGTGCCACGTTTGTCTTAACTCAAAAAATATTCTTTCAGTTCTCCGGCAAGAGCAGGCAACCGTCCACCCTCGGCAAAGCGCTGCCATACCTGCTGACAGGGTAGCAGCAGCGGACTCATCGAGAGATCGACGCGGTTCAGGTAGGGATCGCAGAGCTGGAACATGTAGAGCACTTCGACTACCTCGTCGGCTGTCAGCTTGAGCAGCCGTGCCAGTTCTACGACTTCGGGTGTCTGAGCCACCATGGTGGAGGGCACCAACTGGAAGTAAAGGTCAAGGATAAGGATGAGCATGGCGGGCGTGTAGCGCTCGTTCTCAGGCAGCGGACGGAAGTCCTTTTCGAACGTCTCCTGCACCTCAATGCCTTCGAAGAATTCGCCTCCAGTGCCGAATCCTCTCATCTCGCGCCACAGTCTCACGGCGCGTGCCAGTCGGCGGGGGTTCTCGCCGTACTGTTGCCAGATGCGTTCCAGTCGTGGTGTGTTGAGTGTTGCCAACTGCTCCATGCGCTTATGCAACTGCTGCGGAGGGATGTGCAGTTCCACGCTCAGGTTTACCATCTCACGACAATAAGTGGGCTTCACTCCCGTTGGTTTCCGCAGGTACTGCTGCATCACGGGCAGCCAGTATTCATCCTGCCATGTGGTCGTTTTTGCCATTGTCTACTTATTTTGCGGACAAAGTTACGAAAAGTCGAGAGAAGAACAAAACAAATTCATTTGTTTTTTCTTCCGAGACACGGTAAGTTCGCCATCTTACCTTAAAGTTTATAGATTTTCCTACAACCTTATGCCCAACGCTAACCGCGCATACGCATCGTAGAGGTTGACCTTGCTCTGGTCTTTCTTATAGGTGAAATTGTTGTACTGCGCCTGAAGACCAATGAAATAGTTCTTCCAGTTGTAAGCAATGCCGAGTCGCAGGTCAAGGTTGAAATGGAGCCAGCTGTACTCAGCTTCAGAGCCTGTTTGCCAGCATTCGGCATCGTCGGGATATTGGTCGGCGTTCTCAACATATGAAAGGGGTTTGTGAACCTTTCCGTTGGACCAGGTCTTTGTTTCAGAGTTCCATGTTCCGTAGCCTTCAGTCGAAGTCTCATACAAGGGCAGGACATAATTGAAGTCGTACTTGTAGGTCTTCACGCGGTTGTAGACGCTAAGGGTGGGCATGGCCATTGCATTGATGACCAGACCGCGGAACGGCACGAGGTTATAGCCATAGCCGAAACCAATGTTGGCCTGGTGCAGCTTGATACGACCTACATTCTTGGCAAACTCCATAAACATAGCGTTCTGGATATTTGAATAGTCGAACGATGACTGATACCAGGTGGCACCGACAAGGAACGATCCAGCGGAGCGGCGCTGGATGACCGACTGGTTGTAGGCGGCAGCCTGTGAATAGCGACGGCCGTTAAACACATAATATCCGTTGATATAAGCGGAACGTATCCACACCGGTGAAACCAGATCGTCTTTTATCTCATCTTCAGCAATCTGTTTCCCGTCCCTGTAGCTTGTCGATGTAAAGGTAGTTGTTTTCGTGTTAAATCGTCTGTATCGGAAGTTGAATCCGTACTTTGCGCCTGTGCTGCTGAAGGAGAAATAGCGTCCTGCATTCTTGGTGAGCGACTTGGAAAAAGACACACCTGTACCTCGGTAGCCCACCCAAAAGCCGATGGAAGTTGCGGTGGGAGGTTCGAAGCACAGATTCCAGTCAATATGACTATTAGTCTCTGAGACCTCGAAGGTGCTGCTGTAGTCTACGTCGACCGTATTTGCCTTATAGCGCATGATGACTCTCCAGGGCTTTTCCGGCACTTCAATATATCGCTGGTCCACCTTTCTCCTGGCTGCAGAGTCCAAATAGAGTTGCACCTGATGAAGCTGCTCCAAGAAGGTAGGGGCACTCCCCTGAGGGTGGTCTTTTCCACCTATGGAGTCAAGTTCCTGTCCTGCTGCATTCAAGGAAAACAGCAGACAACAAATAATGATTCTTCCTATCATATTCCTCTTTTTTATAATGTGCCGTTTCTAAAATACAATGCAAAGTTACAAAATTTTTCTGATTTTCTACAGTTAATCTTGAAAAAACCAAAAACAAACTATAAAATAGCGAAAGAGAAACAAATTTCGATAATCAAGACAAAAATTTTTCGCATTCTAGAGTGGAAAACGGGTCTTCAGCCCCCAGGTGAAGGTAGTCAGAGCCATCGCGACACCGCTGTCAGCCCCCTTCTGCAAGACAACGGAGGCTCAGTTGCCGTGCAACAAAGCTCCCGTTGTCTCACAACTGTGCCTTGCTTACAACGCAACTGAGGCTCCATTGCGCTGCAATGAAGCCTCAGTTACCTCCTGTTCCGTATGTCGCTTTTTCAAAGCGACTGAATATCAGCAGTTTACAAAAACGCTCAAAACTCAAAAATTCCGACCCAAGGACACCCTTGAATGATTTCAAGCGATTCTCACGAAAGTTTTGTCATATTACTTTGACAGAACCAAGCCTCATCAAGCCCGCTTGCGCCTGTAGAGCAACACGCTGAGGACAATCACGGCAAGGAGCAGCACCAGACAGGCAGCTGCGAGTCCCTTGATGATGAGTTCCCGCTGGGCTTCTTTCTGAAGGTCGGCCGGCAGATAGTTGTCTACCACTGTGGGCATGAGCTGTGCTACCTGCTGTCCGCGCAACCGGGTGCCGTAGAAGTTGGCATCGGCAATGCACACGCGCAGATAGCGGAACGCACGCTCCATTTCACCGCGCTCCATGAGCAGCTTGGCCAGCTCGCGCAGCGAGTTGTTCTCACGCACCGCACCGCGCAAGTCGCTGATGGCAGACAGCAGCAGGTAGCGTTCGCTCTCGGCAATGTTGCCTGCACGCTTGTAGAAATCGGAGAGGATGGCTGTGAGGATGGCGTAGTCGCGGGTGCCGTCCTGTACCTGTGACAGCAGTTCTTCGCACATCTTGACGGCCTCCATGGGCTGTCCTGCCTCGCAGACGTTGACCGCCTTGCTTGTGATATAGGTAAAGCCGTCGCGTGGAGCCAGTCCCAGCATCTTCGAACGGAAATAGATGGCACTGTCCATGTACTCGCCGTAGTAGACGGTGCGTGCCGCCATTTCAGACTGGTACAGGTAATAGTCGGACTTTTGGCTATAGTAGGACAGCTGGTTCTCACGCGTCAGACGGTTGAAGTCAATGCTTGCCATCTGCTGACTGGCCTTGTCGAACAGGCCCGAGACGGCCAGGATGTGGGCCAGCTTCAGCCGGCTTTCGGCCACACGGTCGTTGTTGCCAATCTCTTTCTGCTCTGTGAGGCACTTCAGCACGTACTTGAAGGCCGAGTCGTAGCGGAAGGCCATGTACTCATCGTAGAGCTTCATACCTTTCTCAAAGCGTTCGTCGGCCGACAGTCCCGGCTGGCTATATTCACTGGTGAGCTCACGCAGACGGTCTTCCTTGGCTATCACGATAGCTGATTGCCGTGCTATGAGCGCGTCGAGCGTATCATAAAGTTCAGTTATTTCATGGCTGCCTGCCAACAGCCGAAGGGGCATTGCTACAAACATCAATGCCCAAAACCATTTTGTTTTCTGCATGCAAATGTTGAGTTTAGTGTGACAAAGGTAAAAGTTTTTTCCCAAATGAGCAAGAAATTCAATAAAAATTCTTATCTTTGTAGCCTAATAACTAAAATCAAGCCGCTATGGGTCGTTTTTTTGTGCTGTTCTGCTATCTCCTGACGGCAATTGTCGTCAGGTCACAGACGCTCATGCCTGCTGACGAGATGAGGCTAAACCCATGTCTTTCTGCCAGTAACGGACTGGCCTATCCTGGCCCGAAACAGCAGAAGCTGACACCGCCGCCTGCCGGTAAGCGGCCTTTCTATCTGAGTCATTATGGCCGTCACGGGTCGCGATATATGATTAATCCTGTGGACTACAACTATCTGCTGAACGCTCTCGTCCGTGCCGAACGCGAACAGAAACTGACAGCTTTGGGCCAGGAACTGCTGCGCAGGGTGAGGATTGTGGCTGCCGAGGCCAGCGACCGGTTGGGTGAGCTGACACCAATTGGTGCCAGCCAGCAACGCGACATTGGCCGTCGCATGGTGGAACGCTTCCCCCAGATATTCAAGAAGAATGCTTTTGTCGATGCCCGCAGTACCACGGTGGTGCGCTGTGTGCTGTCGATGGAAAATGTGCTGCAGCAGATGATCAGGATGAATCCGAAGCTCGACGTCAGTCAGGATGCCAGCTATCGCGACATGAACTATATGAACCAGCAGGACCGTCAGATTACTGAAAGGTCACGGACGGTTGAAGGACGTCAGACCTACGACGATTTCTGCCGTCGGCATGAGTGCTGGCAGCGGCCGGTGTATGCCCTGTTCAAGGATACGGCCTACGCCAATCATGTGGCTGGTGGGGAGCGCTTCTGCTACTACCTGTTCCGCATGGCGGGCAACCTGCAGAACACCCGCGCTGCCGAAACGCTCTCGCTCTATGACTTCTTTACGCCAGAAGAGATTCTGGACAACTGGCGGAAGGAGAATGCCTCGTGGTTTCTCAGCTTCGGCTACACGCCACTGAACGGCGGACAGCAGCCTTTCATACAGCGTAACCTGCTGCAACGCATCATAGAACAGGCTGACTCGTGCCTGCTTCTCGACCGTCCCAGTGCCCATCTCCGCTTTGGCCATGAGACCGTGGTGCTGCCGCTGGTGTGCCTCATGGGGCTTAACGGCATGGACAAGAGCATAGGCTGTCTTGATTCACTGGAACAGGAAGGGTGGGTCAACTACCGCGTGTTCCCCATGGCGTGCAACGTTCAGCTGGTGTTCTACCGCAAGAATGCAGCCGACAAGGATGTGCTTGTCAAGGTGCTGCTCAACGAAAATGAGGCAACACTGCCCTTGTCCACCAGTCAGGCACCTTATTATCGCTGGACCGACGTGCGCCGTTACTGGCAGGGGAAACTTGCTTCGTATAAGAATGAATAAGGGGTTGGGGCTAAGCGCGTGAAAACGCCAAGGCATACATGCGCATCTGCTTGACCATGGCCACCAAGCCGTTTGAACGGGTGGGACTCAGGTGCTCCTTTAGTCCGATGCGGTCTATGAAGTAAAGGTCGGCATCCAGGATCTCTTGAGGCGTGGCATCGTTTAGCACGCGGATGAGCAGGGCCACGATGCCCTTCACGATGAGTGCGTCGCTTTCGGCCTGGAAGTGTATCTTTCCGTCTGCATAGTCGGCCTGCAGCCACACACGGCTTTGGCAACCGTCAATCAGGTTGCTCTCCGTCTTGTATCGTTCGTCGAGCGGTTCCTGCTCGTTTCCCAAGTCAATAAGCAGTTGGTACTTGTCCATCCAGTCGTCAAAGCCCTGGAACTCGTCAATGATTTCGTCTTGTCGTTCGTTGATAGTCATTGTCTTATAATTGTTTTCCTTATGATAGCTTGTTCAGTGTGATGGCCAGCATGGTCAGGTCGTCGCTTTGCTCGGCTTCGCCAACGAAGGAATGAACGGCTGCGGTCATCAGTTCTGTAAGTTGTGTGGGGGTTGTCTGATGTGAGACAACTGCCTTTTGGCACATGCGCATGATGCGGTCTTCGCCAAACTGGGCATGATGGCAGTCCTCGGCTTCGGTGAGTCCGTCAGTGAAAAGGAAGATGGTAGTGCCACGCTCGATTCTGACCTGCTGGTCAGTGAAGTCCCATCCCTGCATCACGCCAACGGGCAGGTTGCTGTCTACGGGCAGTACGCTCACGTCGTCGTTCACAAGCAGAGGTGCGTCGTGTCCGGCATTGCAGTAGAGCAACTGGCCATTTGTCAGATTGAGTACGCCCACGAATAGCGTTACGAACATGCTGGTCTCGTTGCCTTCTGCCAAGGCGTTGTTCAGTGCGGTGACGATGCGGCTGGGATCGGCGGTGTGGGCAGATATGTTGCGGAACAAAGAGCGCGTCACGGCCATGACCAGCGAGGCCGGAACGCCCTTGCCGCTCACGTCGCCAATGCAGAAGAACAGCTGTTCATGGTTGATGAAGAAGTCGAACAGGTCGCCACCTACGGCTTTGGCAGGCGTAAGCTGGCCGTAAACGTCGAGGTCGTTGCGTTCCGGGAAAGGCGGAAATGTCTTTGGAAGCATCGACATCTGTATGTCGTGAGCAATCTTCAGTTCGTTCTCAATGGCGGTCTTCGAGGCTGTCGTTTCCTTCAAGTCGTCCATGTAGCTCACTAGCGAATGCTGCATGTTCTCAAAAGAGTCGCGCAGTTGTCGTATCTCATCGTTGTGTTTAATGGCAGGAAGGGGCGCATCGAAGTGTCCTTTAGCCACCTCATCGGCTGAAACGGCCAACTTACGCAGCGGTCTCACGGCATATTTGATGGTGAAGTAGCACACCACGACAATCACCAGCATGGCCATGAGAATGAGGAAAATCATCATGACGTTCACAAGAATGCCTGAAATAGCGATAGCCATCCATGGTACGGCAGTGACCAGCGTCCAGTCGGTGTATTCTATGGGCGTATGGAATACGTAGTGCTTGCTGTCGTCTAAGAGAAGGACAACGTAGCTGTCGAACTGATCTCTTGTAATTCCGTCTTCTATGTGGTCAATGAGTGTCTCAGTTTCGTTCTCCTCATAGTCCTTGATGTGGCTGAAGAAGTTGTCTTTGAGGATGCGGCTTTCGTCGGGGTGTGTGATGAAAGTACCGTCGCGTCGGATGATGTAGCTGCGTGCTGCAAGTTTGCTACTGTTTGATCCGGCGAAAGAAGAAGTATTGATGGCATTGTCGCTCTGTGCCAGTCTGTTGGTGAGCCAGTCGAGTGAAACGTCGGCTCCAAGCACAGCTACAGTACGGCCTTGGCGGTCGTGAATGGGCACCATATATGACACAAGCGGTGTCTTGGCATCATTGCCGTCGAAGAAAGGCTCCGACCAGTGTGCAGAATCTTTTTCAATGGTCGATGTGAACCATTCTTTGTCCAGATAGTTGTGCTGGGTGTCACCCAGGTATTGCGTCTTCACCAGTGAACTGTCGTTGCTGCTGCGCCAGGCATACGGGCAGAACAAGCGTCCCTTTTGCGGGAAGTAACTCTCGATGAAACTGATACCACAGCTGCGGATTCGTGTGTTGTTGTTGACCATTCGCTCCATGGTTTTCAGCAGTTCTTCAGGCTTGTCAAGGTTGTTTTCCAGGTCGTACACATTGTTTGTCACAGCTACGTAGACGTCTGAGAGTACACGCCGGGTGTATTCTTTGACAGCTAACGTGCTGTTGTGGTAGCTTACAGCGTAGAATTGGGGCGTGGACTCCATGGTTAGCTTGACAATCAAGTACGAGAGGCCGCCCACAATGATGAACAGCCATATCAGGAGGTGCCGCGTAAGTCTTCCGGCAAAGGATTTCCGTTTCTTTTTCATAGGTCTGCTTTATGGGTTGTCGGCAGGTTCCAGCTTGAAGAGCTTGTCACTGGGACGAACTTTTGCCGTCACGGGAATGGCAATGCGCTGGCCCTGAGGTGCCACTTCTACGGGATGGCCGTCGTTGTCGTGAATCTCAGTGGCCGTGAGGTACATCACACCAGTAGTGGGACCCGTGACGAGCAGCTTGTCACCCAGCTTGAAGGTGGTGGCTTCTACGGTGAACTCGGCTACGCCCAACTTTGAGAAATACTTCACGCCACGGCCCACGTAGACCTTACGTTCCGTTGCGTTGCTGCCGTAGCTCTTGTTCCATTCTCCCAACAACTGCCCTTGGTAGTAGCCGTCCCAGAAGCCACGGTTGAACACGCGGGCCAGCCGTTCGTCCCATTCATCCTTCCGTTCCTCGGTGAATGTGCCGTCAATCACGGCCTGAATGGCTTCCTTGTAGCACTTCACTACATTGTAGACGTATTCTGGTCCACGGGCACGTCCCTCAATCTTGAATACCCGTACACCGCTGTTCATCAGTTTGTCAATGAAGCGTACGGTCTTCAGGTCCTTCGGACTCATGAGGTATTTGTTGTCTATCTCAATCTGGCGTCCCGTCTCATTGTCGGTGGCTGTATAGGAACGGCGGCATATCTGCACGCATTCCCCACGGTTGGCTGAGCGGTTGGCTTCGTGCAGGCTCATGTAGCACTTG
>CAMZBS010000069.1 GCA_947304695.1 uncultured Prevotella sp. | reverse complement strand
CGCCCACGAGCATCATGCGTGAGTTCGTAGGCGGCAGTAGCTTTAAGTATTAGTACAACACAACGGTGAGAGCGCGGGCAGCCTGCGCTCCGTAGACCAATGCACCCTCAATATCGGCGGTCTTGCTTGGGCCGCTGATAAAGGTGCCGAACTTATACTGCTGGAAATACTCCTGTGAAGCGTTAATACAGTCGTACGCTTCATGCATGTTGCTGACAATGGCATTACGTCTGAGCAAAATGACCAGACGCTGTGCGGCAAAGCAGACAGCCTTCTCCTTCAGTTGTTGGGGAATCCAGATGCAGGCGTTCTCTGCCACGCCTATTTTTCCTTCAATGACGCCAACGTCGACTGTCATCAGTTGCTGGGCGTCTGCCACGTCAGGATTCATCTGGGCCTCGACTCCTTCAAGATTGCTGGCAATTACCTTCGCGTCGGGATAGGCTCGGTGAACCACCTCGTTCAGGCTTTCGCCTTCAGCCAGTTCTATCAACTGGGCACCAGCCGTGGTCGTGGTCTTCTGTATGAACTCGACCACAGGGTCGGCGAAGGTGATGGGCTTCAGTCCGTCCAGGTTGGGCATGTCGCAGGCTTCGCGTGTGTTCTGGCGAAGTCTTTTCAGTATATCTTCTCTTGCACTCATACTTTTTCCTCCTTCCATAACTGGTGAAATGACTTCTTGGGGAACCGCATCATCTGATGACCGTAAGCCCAGGGATTCAGCTTCTGGTTCATTAGCGGAGCAGGAATCCAGTTGACCATGGGTGAAAGACGTAATGCCCCTGTATAGACGGCAGGATGATTGAACAGGAAACTCATGCCCTGCGACATCATCTTCTTCATGGGGTCGGCATGTCCCAATGACTCTAACTGCTGGCGCCAGCGATAGATTTGTGAAGACAAGTCGACCTTGACGGGGCAGACATTGTCGCAGGAACAGCACAGCGAGCAGGCCGACACGTTGTCGTAGTACTTGTGCGGGTCGCGCAGCATGCCGAGGTTCACGCCAATGGGGCCTGGGATGAAGTAGGTGTAGCTGTAGCCTGCTGAACGACGGTAGACAGGACACGTATTCATACAGGCACCACAGCGCATGCACTTCAGCGTCTGCCAGTGTTCTTCGTTGCCGATGATGGAGCTGCGTCCGTTGTCTACCAGCACAATGTGCATCTCGCCTCCAGGACGTGGGCCACGGAAATGACTTGTATAGACGGTGGTTTCCTGTCCGGTTCCGCACCTTGCCAGCAGGCGTTGGAACACGCCCATGGCCTTGTAGTCGGGTATCAGTTTCTCTATGCCCATTGATACGATGTGCAGCTTGGGGATGGAAGTCGACATGTCGGCATTGCCCTCATTGGTACATACCACCACGTCGCCCGTCTTGGCAATGCCGAAGTTGGCTCCTGTCATGCCTGCGTCGGCCTCGGCAAATTGCTGGCGCAGATGCATGCGGGCCACGTAGGTCAGGAAGGTTGGGTCGTTCTTGTCAGTGGGAATTCCACTGACCACCGAGCTGGAATAGGTGGAAGCAATCTCGTCAAAGTCGGGAATCAGGCGACGGAATGTGTCGCCAATCTCTTCGCGATGCACGTGGAGGGCAGGCATCACAATATGGCTGGGAGCCAGCTTCATCATTTGTAGGATGCGCTCGCCGAGGTCGGTCTCAATGACTTCAATACCGTTTCGCTCCAGATTCTCGTTCAGGTGGCATTCCTCGGTGAGCATACTCTTGCTCTTCACCACCTTCTTCACTCCATGCTGAGAAAGAATGCCGAATACAATCTGGTTGTACTCGCTGGCATCCTGTGCCCAATGCACGTGTACGCCGTTTTTGACAGCGTTTTGCTCAAACTGCTCTAAATAGTCAGCCAGATGGGTGGCCGTGTGTTTTTTTATCTGATTGGCAGCTTCGCGCAGTTCTTCCCATTCGGGCAGTGCCTGCGCCATACGGTCACGTTTCTGACGAACACCAAAGAATGTCTGGTCATGGCGAGTTACCACTTCGTCGTTCTGCAAATAGGCTTCGGCTGCTTTTGAATGTTTTGTACTCATAGGCCTGCGGAGAGAATTTGTGCTACGTGAATGAATTTGATGTCGCTGATGCCTTGTTTCAGGGCCACGCCCTGCATGTGCATGAGGCAGGATGAGTCCGGGCCTGTGATATATTCGGCACCTGTAGCCTTATGACGACGAATCTTCTCCAGACCCATACGGGCAGAAACAGCCTGCTCCTCAACGGAGAACATTCCGCCAAAGCCACAGCACTCGTCTGGACGTTCCGGCTCAACAATCTCAATGCCGTCGACAAGTTTCAGTAAGTTGATAATCTTATTGAACTTGGGGATGTTGCGCTCCGAGGGAGAAGAGAGACCCAGTTCGCGCACACCATGACAGGAATTGTGGACGCTTACCTTATGGGGAAACTTTGCTGGAAGATTCTTCACTTTGACGATGTCGTGAAGAAACTCCACCAAGTCGGTGGTCTTTGATGCTGCTTCACATTTCTCTTCCTTCATAAGATGTGGGTGAAAACAGCGCACATAAGCTGCACAACTGGCACTGGGAGCAACCACATAGTCGTATGGCGCAAACAGCTCGTCGTATTTCTTTGCCAGGGGCACAGCCATGCGCTCGAAGCCAGCATTGCCCATAGGCTGACCACAGCAGGTCTGCCGTTCAGGGTATTCCACGTCAAGTCCCAGTGACTTCAATAACCTGAATGTCGATACGCCTACCTCAGGGTAGAGCGCATCGACATAGCAGGGAACAAATAGTCCTATTCTCATATTTTACATATCTTCGTAAGTATCCAGATATGTGACATGGGTGACAAGATATTCGTCTACACCATGCTTGCCGTCGGCACCGCCGATACCGCTCTTCTTCATACCGGCATGGAAGCCCTGTATGGCCTCGAAGTGCTCACGGTTGATGTAGGTTTCGCCAAATTCCAGTTCGCGGCATGCCTTCACTGCTACGTTCAGATCCTTGGTGAAGATGCTACTGGCCAGACCGTATTCACAATCATTGGCATAGCCGATAACCTCGTCGAGTGTCTCGAACTCAACCAGCGGAATTACGGGGCCGAAGGTCTCTTCATGGATGATGTCCATGTCCTGACGGCAGTCGTCGAGCACGGTGGCAGCGTAGAAGTATCCCTTCTCGCCAACGCGATGACCACCACAGAGCAGCTTGGCCCCCTGCTTGATGGCACGCTCCACCTTCTCGGTGACACTTTCCAGCGCACGCTGTTCTACCAGCGGACCCATGTCGACGGTCACGTCCTGGCAGGGATCGCCCACCTTCACGGCGCTCATCTTCTTCACCAGAATGTCGGTAAATGCTTTCTTTACCTCTTTCTGTACGTAGACGCGTTCGGCGTTATTACAGATCTGACCGTTGTTGCCAATTCGGCTGTCCACAATCCACTGTGCAGCACGCTCCAGATCGGCATCCTTCATAACGATGGCAGGAGCTTTTCCACCAAGTTCCAGCGAAACTTTCGTGATGTTCTTAGAGGCAGCAGCCATGATGCTCTCACCGGCAGCGACAGAGCCTGTAACTGAGACAATATCAATCTTAGGACTTCCTGCCATCTCGTTGCCAATGACGCTTCCCTTACCGGTCACGATATTGATGACGCCTGCGGGCAGACCGCTTTCAGCCACCACCTTGGCGAACTCTGTGCAGTTCTCTGGTGTGAGCTGTGAAGGCTTGATCACGATGGTACAGCCAGCAATTAAAGCGGCACCAGCCTTACGGGCAATGAGGAAGAAGGGGAAGTTCCAGGGCAGGATGCCAGCCACTACGCCGATGGGTTTCTTCGTGAGCAGGATGGTCTCGTTGGGACGGTCACTCGGAATGATTTCACCTTCAATATGGCGGGCGAAGGTGGCCATGTACTCGAAGTAGGCGATGGTGGCTCCCACCTCGATGGAAGCCCACGTGCGGGTCTTACCCTGCTCACGCATAATAATCTCGGTGAACTCCTGTTCGCGAGCCTTGATGCCTGCGGCAAACTTCAGCAGATACTGGGCACGCTCGATGGCGGGCGTCTTGGCCCAGGCTTTCTGGGCAGCACGGGCTGCATCCAGTGCGCGGTTCACATCCTCGATGGTGCCTTCCGGCTGGCGGGAGATTACTTCCTCAGTTGAGGGGTTCAACACGTCAATCCACTTGCCGTTCGAGCTTTCGCAGAACTGGCCATTGATGAACATCTGTAAGTTCTTCATAAGTTAAATTGTTTTTAAAGTTAGTTTGTTTGTTTGATGGCAAAGTTACGAAAAGATAATTAAAGCGCAAAGCTTTTTGTCATAAAATATAGTAATCTTTCAAATTTTATTGTTTATAGTAATGCTGGAAAACAGTGCTGTCGGTTGTCGCATCGGTGAATACCTCCAGCAATACAGGACGTGGGGACTCCATGGATAATAGCTGCTGGATGCCGTCGTTCATTTGTTGCATGTCGACCGCCTTCATGTAGAGGACTTTGTTCTGGAGGCAGATGCCTTCGGCACTGGTGCTGTGTTCTGCGGCAACCAACGGGTTGCGGGCAGCACTCTTCTCCAATCCTGGCAGCATGTTGAAGATGCCCCCCTTGCCATTGTTTAATAGCATGACGCGCAGGTTTCCCCGCAAGTTCTGATTCCAAAGGGCATTCTGGTCGTAGAAGAAGCTCAGGTCACCAATGATGCAGAAGACCTTTTCTTCCGTGACCAGCGAGCACCCGGCTGCTGTTGATAATGACCCTTCAATGCCATTTACGCCACGGTTGCAGGACACGTAGTGACGGGCGTAGATGTTGGCCAGTCGGATGGCTGTGCTGTTGGCATAATGTACCCTGCCGCCGTTGAAAATCTCTTCGAAGTATCTCACGGCAGCCATCTGCGAGAACGGAGGAATGAAAGCGCGCCGAATATCCTCTTGATGCGATAGGGCGGCATGCCAAAGTCCTGTAAACTCCGAGGTGTCCTGAAGCGTGAAGTCCGTTTCCTTGTATTCATCGAGGAAAGGTTCGTGAGTCAGGATATTGCTCAGGTTACACAAGACCGTCCATGCAGAGCCGTCGATGACCGCATCTACACACATGAACGTGTCGTGAATCCTTCCGTCTTCCGTTATTTCCCATACACGTTCAACCCCTTTGCGGAGGAATATCTTCAGTCGTTTGCTGACGATGGTGTCACCGCAGTAGAGCAGGAAATCTGGTAGGTAGCGGTCATCATCGCCAACGCGCTGAAGCACCTCGTCGAAGGCCGCTCCTCCCTGCGGATGGCTCAACGGCTCATAAAGCACCACGGCATGTTCTTTCAGCTTGTTGATGATGCGGACGAGTTCATCGTCAATCATCGTGTATTGCCCAATGACAATCATGGGCTTGCAGGCATGGCAGAAGTCTTCGGCCAGCCCGTTCTCTACGATGTCGGCAAAGATATTCGACGGTTCGCTCCATTCAATCATCCGCTCTTCAGGCAGTTCCCTTGTCTCGAAGAGGAACAGCGGTTCGCTGATGGGTACGTTGATTTGTACGGGCTTCCGCCGCCATGCAGCAATCAGTGCCTCGTTGACAAGCCTGTTGCAGTACCATCGTTCCTCGTCGTTGTGTGGTTCAGGCAGTGATACCGACGCACCGATAAACTGCCTGAAGGCTCCTGGCTGAGGCAGTGTCTGCCCGTCTAACTGGTCAATCCATTGTGCAGGACGATCGGCAGAGATGACAATCAGCCGTTGGTGTTGGTAGAAAGCCTCGGCCACAGCAGGAGCCAGGTTCAGCAGGGCTGTGCCCGAAGTAACGCATACCACAACCGGCTCGTCAAGTGCCTGTGCCATGCCCAGCGCATAGAAGCCCGCACTGCGTTCGTCAGTCACGGGATGACACGCAATGTCAGGACACTCGTTCAGATTATGCACGATGGGCGCATTGCGACTACCTGGGCATACTACTGTATGGCGTATGCCATGAGCCACAAGCAGTGCTGTCAGTATGTTGACGTTCTCTTTGTTGCTATACATACTTCTCAGTTCTCAGCTTTCAGTTATCAGTTGTCTCATGGTCTGCATCTTAGCTTCTGTTTCCTGCCATTCCTGTTCCATCTGGCTGTCCTTCAACAGCCCTCCACCGGCATAGAGATGGTATTCATCGGCCAGGATTTGCATGCATCGGAGCGAAACGTAAAGATGGGTTTCTCCGTTCAGCCCGAATGGTCCCATGAAACCGCTGTAATACTGTCGGGGCGTATGTTCGTTGTCGACAATGAAATCGAATGCTTTGCGCTTGGGCAGTCCGCAAACAGCCGGGGTGGGGTAGAGTGCCTGGAGCAGGGTTCCTACGCGCGCGTTATTTAATAAGGTGAAAGTGAAGTCGCTGCGCAGATGTACCAGGTTGGCAGCACGCACGGTTCGTGGGCCTTCTTCCTTGAAGTCGATGGCAAATTGTTCCAGGCAGTCGGCAATATAGCTGGCCACGTAGCGCTGCTCCTGTATGTTCTTCGTCGACCACCGTGCTGTTTCGCCTTCACCGTTCAGTTCGTCGCCCTGCAGCTGCATGGTGCCCGCCAAGGCAACGGTATGCCACTCATTGCCGTTGCCATCAAGCAGAATCTCGGGGGTGGCCGTCAGCCAGTAAGTGCCATCGGGCAGGGCTGCCAGGGCAATGAACAGCCGGGGATAGAGCGCACAGGCTTTCTGGAAAAGATGCAGGGGGCTGCTAGTCTCGTTTCTTTTGATGGTCCTGCAGCGTGCCAGCACAATCTTGCTGAAGTGTCCCGCAGCAATCTGCTCATGGAAACGGGTGAAGTCGGAAAGGTAGGAAGAGGTCAGTTGAGCGTTGATGGTTCTTTCTGAGGAAAGCTTCCCCACCTGAACGCTTTCCTTGGAAAGGCTTTTGCACTCTAAACGCTTAACCTCGTCTGCCCTGATTACCCAGATGGGCTGTTCGTCGGTTATTTGGAAAGGAGCCACGACAAAGCCCCTGACCTTGTCTAACTCCGTACATGACTTTAGCCGCAGGGGTTCGCCCGACGTCTGTTCTACGAGTGTGCAATGGCTGGCATGCGGCAACCGATAGATGGCAAAACAGTTCATCGCTTTCACTGATCACTTCTTTTGATGATATAGTTCGTCACCCGCACTGTTGAGATCAGGTCGCCTGCCGTGTCCTTGATTTCCACCTGCCACACATGGAGCGTCGTGCCCTTGTGCTGTAGTCGGGCAAAAGCCGTTACGCAGTCGCCCTCGGCCACTGCCTTCACATGGCTTCCGCTGACCTCTATGCCCACACAGGCACAGCCTGGGCAGAGGGCCGAAGACCCCACACCAGCCACGTTCTCGGCCAGTGCCAGTGAGGCGCCGCCGCTGAGAAAGCCGAATGGCTGGCGATTGCGCTCATCGACGTGCATACGGGCCATACAAGTATCATCCTCGGGTGTGGAGATGAACTCCATCCCGAGGGCGGTACTTAGATTGGGCTTATCGTTGATAATCTGATTGATGCTGTCTACGTTCATTCACTCATTACTTAAACAGCGAATATTCCTTGATTCCCCATGCCAGGGCACTGGCACCCAGCACGTCGCGCTCACGGTCGTCGATGCTGGAGCGCAGGAACTTCACCTTGCCCTTGATGTTATGGTACACATGGTTCTCAAATTCCTCGTAAGCCGGGTCGAACAGCCAGTGGCCGGCGTTGGAAATACCACCTGTGAAGATGATGGCTTCCGGGTCGAGAACCGAGGCATAGTTGGCTACTGAAATGCCCAGCACTACGCCTGTGCG
The DNA here is from genome assembly GCA_947304695.1 of uncultured Prevotella sp. Next base: position 2,578 of record CAMZBS010000069.1, on the reverse strand, counting down.
GCGGTAGACCTCGATGGCCATTTCGTCGCCCTGTTCGCAGCAGTCTACGATGGTCTTGGGGGTGAGTTCTTCGAGTGATCGCATCAGTGAGGGAGCGTCGCTTTCGGCCATCAGTTCCTTGGCGGTGGCAATGATGCCTTTCTGTGCCACGTAGGCTTCCATGCATCCTCGCCGTCCACAGCCGCACTCCCTGCCGTTGTCAACTATGCAGGTGTGGCCTATCTCGCCTGCAAAGCCCTCATTGCCCAGATGCACCTTGCCATCGGTGAAGATACAGCTTCCCACACCGTGTCCTAGCGTCATGATGATGAAGTTCTTCATGCCGTGGGCCGTGCCGAAGGCATGCTCGCCCAGTGCTGTGATGTGTCCGTCGTTGCCCAGGGCCACAGCCATTCCCAGCCTGTCGCGCAGCATGGCAGCCAGTGGTATGACGCCTTTCCAGGGCAGGTTGGCAGCATTCTCAATGCATCCTGTCAGGTAGTTGGCACTGGGTGCGCTGATGCCCATGGAGCGTATGTTCTCATAGCCGCCGTTCTGTTCCGTCAGCTCAATGACTTTCTCGCAGAGCACGGTTATGAAGTCGTTGACGTTGGCATAGTCGTTCGTCGGGAAGAAGTTTCTTGCCAGAATGTTTCCGCGTATGTCGACGATGGCGTATGTGGTTCGCTTCACGCTGATGTCAACACCGACGACCCTGTTTTTTATCTGATAGTTCATAATATCTTGTTTCTTTCTTTGTCACTCCTTACTTGAACAGTGAGTATTCCTTCACTTTCCATGCCAGTGCGCTGGCTCCCAGCAGATCGCGTTCCACGTCGGTCAGCGTTGAGGTGAGAATCTTCACCCTGCCTTGTATGTTGTGGAACACATGTTCTTCGAATGTCTCGTTTGTTGGTTCGAGCAGCCATTTTCCTGCACGCGACACGCCTCCGGTGATGATAATGCCTTCAGGATTAATGATCGATGCATAGTTGGCCAGTCCGAAGCCCAGTATGTGTCCCGTCTTGCGATAGGTCTCTATGGCCAGCTCGTCGCCCTCGTCGCAGAACTGGGCAATGAGTTCTGGTGTCAGGTCGCTGCGTCCTCTCATGAGCGAAGGCGCTGCGCTCTCCTCCATCAGCTCCCGTGCTGTTTCCAGGATGCCGTAGGAGGCGCAATAAGCCTCCAGACAGCCTTTGTGACCGCAGGCGCACTGTCTGCCGTCGGGTATCACGCATGCGTGGCCAATCTCACCGGCAAAGCCGTTGGCACCAATGTGTACCTGTCCGTTGGAGAACAGGCTGCTGCCCAGTCCCAAGCCAATGGTGATGATAATGAAGTTGCTCATGCCGTGGGCACAACCGAAACTGTATTCGCCCAGTCCCCTGATGTGTCCCACGTTGGCTATGGCCACGGCCAGTCCCAGCCTGTCGCGCATCATGGCAGCAATGGGTATTGTGCCTTTCCAGAAAGAGTTGGGCGCTTTCTCTATGCAACCAGTAAGAGAGTTGGCACAGCGGGCGCACAGTCCCACCGACCTCACGTTCTCATAACCGCACGTCTGCTCGGCAAGCATGATGATTCCTTCGCTCAGATGGGCAATGAAATCATTGACGTTGGGAAAGTCCTTCGTTGGGAAACTCTCCTTGGAAATCATGTTTCCCCGGACGTCCACCACGGCGTATGATGTCTCGTTTTCAGCAACATCTACGCCCACAACGTGGGTTTTGATAGATTCTTTCAGCATAGCGGTATAGTTTTAGATTGGGCAAAAATAGTAATTATTTTGCTATTGACCAAACTATTATCGATTTTTTTTGTACAATTTCCCAAAATCGCATTGATATTTCACAATTATTTCTTATCTTTGCCGCCGATTGTTATTTTTAATCCACATTATTATTAATTAAAAAAGAGAAAGCAATGAAGAAGTTTTTCGTACTTGTGATGGCCGTGTGTGCCATTAGCTTCACTTCGTGTGGAAACAAGAATGCCCAGCAGGCCGAGGCCGCTGAGGCTGAGTCTGAGGTGGTGGCCGCCGAGGATGTGGTGGCCAATGCTGCTGCCGACCTGGCTGCACAGCTTGAGGCAGGCGATGTCAGCAAGTTCCAGGAGGCTGTGGAGGCCGTGAAGACCAAGGCTGCCGAGCTGCTGAAGGAGAACCCTGAGCTGGCCAAGGAGTATCTGACCAAGGTGCAGGACTTCCTGAAGGAGAACACCGAGAAGATCAAGACTCTTGCCGGTGACAACCAGCTGGTGTCAACTGCCGTTGAGTCGCTTGTGGCTACTCCTGCCGAGAGCATCGTGAGCAATCTGAGCGCTGCCCTGGGCAATGTGGAGGATGCTGCCAACGCTAAGGTGGAAGAGGCCCAGCAGGCTGCCGAGGATCAGGCCAATGCTGCCAAGGAAGCTGTCGACCAGCAGGTGGAAGAGGCCAAGCAGAAGGCTGCCGACGAGGTGAACAAAGGTGCCGAGAAGGTGAACGAGAAGGTGAACGAGGCAGCCGACAAGCTGCTGAAGGGCACGGGTCTGAAGTAAATGGCGTTTCGCTGCCAAGAAAAGCTAAAAGCGGAAAATCTCACGATGAAGAGATTATTAG
>CAMZBS010000068.1 GCA_947304695.1 uncultured Prevotella sp. | reverse complement strand
TCATAGGAACGGCCTCGCCCTTGGCAATGGCGTTGTCCATGATGTGCTGCATCTTGCCCTGAATGGCCCAGCTGGTCTCACCTTCGCCCATGCCGTGCTGCAGGTAGAGCACAGGGTAGCGCTTCTTGGCGTTCTTGGCCAGCTCATATTCGGCAGGGGTGTAAACCAACGCGTGACGCCATTCGCCGAACTTGGAGTTGGGGCTGTGATAGTAGATGCTGCGCACCTGACCATGAGCGATGCCCTGCTGCGGACGGTAATAGTCGCCTTCAGGGCCTTCGGGAATCTCGATGCCTCCGCACTCGCGGTTGCAGCCGAAGAAGGTCTCGGATGCGGGATCGATGAAGTTCACACCGTCGATGTTCATGAAATAATAGTGGAAGCCCACAGGCAGCGGATCGGTCACAGCCATGAAGCCGCCACGTCCGTCGGGCTGCATGTCGTACTTCTTGCTGCAAATGTCGACCACGACCTTACGGGCCTGGGGGGCCTGGATGCGGAAGTAGGCACGACGCTCCTTGTCGACCTTGGGGAACTCGTTGCCGGGAATGGCGGTCTCGGCAATGACGGCATCGGCAGGCACCTCAATCTTCTTGGCGACGGGCAGGTTCTGCGGACGCTTGGGCTCGAAGCCGAGGTGACGGGCCACAGCCTCAGCATAGCGACAGCCCAGCTCACGATAGCCTGGGGCATCGAAATGAAGGCGGTCGGGGCCGTTGGAGCAGTCGTCGGAGGAGATGACCTGACAGGTGTGGATGGTCTGCGGCAGCTCGTCTATCTGCTTCTTGCAGCCAATGCACACGCCCTGGCCACCAGCCTGGACGATGTTGCCCACATAGAGGTTCACCTCCTCGGGCTTCAGCTGCAGGTCACCACAGAGGTTTTCATAGACCTGCTTCACCATGCCTGCCCACTTGGGGTCACCGGTGTTGGTCTCGCCCTGGTGCATGAGAATGCCCTTGATGACACCGTCCTTCTGGGCTTTCTTGGCCAGTGTGACGAGACGCTCGTAGGGGTTGTTGTCGTAAGCAGCGAGCATGCCCTTCATCCATCCCGGAGCTTTCTTCTCAGCATATTCCTTGATGCTGTCGGTCAGAAAGCCCTTGATGTCGATGCCGCCAATGGCTACATGGATGACACCAATCTTAATGTTCTCGGGAGTGGAAGCCACCATGGTGCGACCGAACCAGTCGGCAGGGGTCAGACCGGTGTTGGGACGGCAGAGCGGAGCCGATGCTTCGCACCATTCGCCCATCTTGCGGCCTTTGTCGGGGAAGTCAACGGCAGGCATCAGCAGGAAGCGTGGACCGGGACTTTCCAGGTCTACGGCCTCAGGACGGGCATTGCCCTCCATGTTAGACTGGCCGAAACAGAGGAAGATGTAGAAGTTGGGGTCGACAGCTGCCGACATGTGACAGCAGGGCCATAGGATCACTGCCATCACGGCTAAGGTTTTCAGGAATTTGTTCATACGGGGTTATTATTGGTTGTTAGAGTTACTTGATTACAAATACGAAGCCACCACGGGGCTGGCAGTCGACAGTAAAAGGCAGGTAATCCAGGTTCTTGATGGCCCAAGGGGTGCCATCGGTGAAGGACAGGACGGCTTTTTGCTTGGGGCTTTTGGATAGTGGCCAAGAACCTAAATCCAATCGCTGCGGCTCATCGGTACCGTTGATGCCTGCCACATACCAGGTGTTGCCACTGCGGCGGGCCATGACTACGCTCTGTGCCGGATAGCCGCTCAGAAGGCGCGTCTCATCCCATACGGTGGGCAGCGATCCGAAGAACTGCTGCACCTCCTGTGGCTGGGCCAGGAAGCTCTCAGGGCGGTCGGCCAGATGTTGCAGACCGCTCTCGAAGAGCACGGTGAGTGCCAGCTCATGGGCATGGGTGGTGATGTGGGGGTGCTGCGAGTCGCTGAAAGCACAGGGGGTGTAGTCCATGGGGCCAATGACATTGCGGGTGAAGGGCAGCGTGGCGTTGTGGCTGGCGGCCTTCTGGGTAAAGGTGGGCACATTGTTATACCACTCAGCCCCGTAGACTCCTTCGGTCGACAGCAGGTTGGGCCAGGTACGCTGCCAGCCACGGGGCACGGTGGCACCGTGGAAATTGACCAGCAGGTGATGGCGGGCTGCACTTTCAAGCAGGTCGAGGCAGTAGTCCATGTTCTTCTGGTCGTCGCCCGAGAAGAAGTCAATCTTCACACCTGCCACACCTATCTTCTCGCACCAGGCAAACTCCTTCTCGCGGTCTTCAGGTTTGTTGAGGCGGTACTTGGGTGTGGGAGCACCGTCCACCCAGCCCACGCTGGAGTTGTACCAAATCATGGGCTTCACACCGTTCTGCCTGGCATAGGCCACAGCGTCTTCTACGGTCTTGCCGTCCTTCATCTGGTCCCATTCGGCATCGATGAGCACGTAGGGCAGGTGAAGGTTCACGGCCAGGTCCACATATTTCTTGATGATGTTGTAGTCATTCGACCCGTGGTTGTAGGCCCAATAGACCCACGACACCACACCGGGCTGAATCCAGCTGACATCGTCAATGCGGCAAGGCTCGCTCACATCGGTAACCAGTGTCGATTCGACCACATCGGCCAGTGTGCCCACGATGACCACGCGCCAGGGTGTGTGCCCAGCGGTTTCCCCACCGGGTATCAGCTGATCGGGCACCACTCGGAACACTTCGCCCTCATTGTAAAGGCTCGATGCGCTCTGCCCCTTCTCAATGTTGGCTTCGGTAATCAGCGCATAGGCCGTTCCCCCTTCCAACAGCAAAGGATAGCCCCAATGGATGTTATTCCCTTCGGCATCCTTGGCCACATGGCTATACGACGGAAGAGCCTTCATCTTGGCAGTGGTGCTGAGGGGGAAGAAGCCCTCATAGCTGTCGGCCCACTGCTGCATCCACCGATTCTTTCCCTCGGGAATGAGGTAGGCGGTCTGTTCATCCTTGGGAACGCCCTGATATTCATAGCGGAAGGCCACACCGTCGTTGTAGAGCCGCATGACCAAAGTGACGCCTTCGCCCAAAGAAGCCTGGTATTCAGCGGCTTCGTTAGTGCAATGCAGGCGCTTGCCTGACACCATACGGTAGTCAACCTTGATGCGCTTGGCCGTTCGCTTCCAACCTTCAGGACAACGGGCTTCGCCCATACCCAGCCGGGGCAGTTCCAACACTGGCTGCTCACGGTAGCACACCACCACTCCATTGCCTTTCTGCTGAAGGGTAAGGAGTTTGTTGGGCGAAGTGCCTATAGGCTTCGCCATAACCATTGTGGCAGCAAAGAGCGTCAAGACTGCGAGTAGTTTTCTCATACTTATTGCTTATGAATCTTTTTTCCGTTTACGATATAAAGGCCACGGGGCAGATCACTGAACTGCTCACTTGTTGCAACCTTCACACCCTGCAGGGTGTAGACGGGAGGTCAACCTCTGCCCACGCCGTCAGCGTGGACAGAGCTAATAAAAATAAGGTGAGAATCTTTTTCATTACGTTTAAAAATAGTGATTAGGTTGTTTAGAAATTATCGGGACCGCCACCAGGGCCACCGAAGCCACCGCCAAAGCCACCACCGGGGAAGGTGGGTTCAGGCTCTTTGCCCAAGTCGAGCAACAGCTTGACCAAAGCACGACGGCGCTGAGTCCATGTGGGATAGTCATCGGCACGCAGCACCTTCGGACTGAAGCCCGGCATCTGCGGCATACCGCTCTGACCCATGAAGTCGAGTGTGCTGGTGGTGATGATACAGGGTTTGGTCTTGCCGTCGGCCAGCAGGCGGTCGGCAATGGCATCGGCACCACCCACCTTGAACCAGCTCTCCATGGTGTCGTCCTTACCAGGCACCAACTGCACAAACTTGGGGAAGAACATGCGGTTGGGCGACATGGATGACATGTACCAAGCCTCCTGACGGTCTACGTCATAGCCTGTGCGGCCATGAGGAATGTCGCCCTGAGAGGCGAAGTTGAAGGGCGATATGGGGTTGTCGGCAACACTGTACTTGAAGCCACGGTCGGGCGAGAGATACATGTTGCTTGGATCAGCCACACGGGTGCCATCGACCACGAAGCAGTACTTGAAGGTCTCGAAGAGGTAGTCGGCCGTGGTGAGCGTCCATACGCCGTCGCTGTCGCGCTGCATCTGCAGGTTCTCGGGCAGCATCTCGCACTCCAGTTCCACCTTCTTGGCCTCGGGAGCCTTGAAACGGAAGGTGATGCCCTGCGGGCCGTACTCAGGCGAAACGATGGCACGGGGGAACAGGCGGGCCATTACGCCAGGGGTGAACTGCTGTTCCTTTCCCGTAGCGGCAGGAGCGGGCTTGCCGTTCTTCATGGCCTCCTCGGAAGCCTTCTTGTTGAAGAGCAGCGGCAGGGTCTTCGACAGGAAATACTTGGCGTTCATCCAGGTATGGCCATACTTGTCGGTGGTCAGCTCCTTCACGCTGCGGATGCCCTTATCGTCGAGGAACTGCATGTAGTCGCGGGCATTGCCGTAGAGGAAATCGTCGGTGCCCACACCCAGCCAGAACAGGTGCAGCTTCTTATTGGTGTCGGAAGCATTGTCGTAGACGCTGGGGATGTCAGTCGAGGTAAACGAACTGTAGGAACAGAGATAGGAGAACTTGTCGAGATTCGTGAGACCGTTGTACAGAGCCTGGTTGCCTCCACGTGAGAAGCCGCCAATGGCCCGGTGGTCACGGTTGTTGATGGTGCGGTAGTTCTTCTCAATATAGGGCATCAGGTCTTCAATCAAATCCTTGCTGAACACGTCGCCACCGAAGCGGGTCTGCGGCATTCCGTCGCCTTCGGGCTTGCGGAGCAGCAGCTTGGTGGGATTGCCGTAGGGCAGCACCACAATCATGTCCTTGGCCTGCTTGTCGGCCAGGAGGTTGTCGAGGATGTAGTTCACACGTCCCACCTTATAATACACTTCCTCAGTGTCGGTGGTGCCGCTGATGAGGTAGAACACCGGGTACTTCTTCTGCTGGTCGATGATGTAGTCGGGTGGCAGATAGACTACGGCATTGTTGGTGCCGCCCAGGCTCTTTGAAAAGTAGTGGACATACTCCAGGCGACCGTGAGGCACATCACGGATGTCGTGGGGCAGCGTGCCGCCACCGGGAATCTCCAGCAGGCTGTTCTTGAACCCTTCGTTGGGGAAGTAGTTGGGATTCTCAGGATCCATCACACTGATGCCGTCGACCACAAAGCAGTAAGGATACATGTCGGGAGCGGCGGGGCCCAAGGTGGCCGTCCATGTGCCGTCGGCCCCACGGGTCATCGGCTTACGACCTGCAAACTGCACGTCGACCATCACCGTCTTGGCAGAGTCGTTCTTGTAGTTGAACGTCACCGTGCCGTCGGCATTACAGACGGTGGAAGACTGAGCCGACACGCAGGTGGCCCAGCCTAAAAGTAATGTAGATAATAACAGGCTTCTCATAACATTACCATTTGGGGTTATTTATTAAAGGTTACTTCTTGAACTGCCACCAGTCTAAGCGCACGTCGCCCTGAGCATTGTCGAAGCAGATGTAAAGGTCGTGAACGCCCGTGGCTCCCTGTACCTTGGCGGTGAAGGACTGGTATTTCTCAACCGAACCCGTTGACTTGACGGCCACCTTGCCCACAGCAGGGCCGTCCTGACTGTCGAGACGCAGGGTGATACTGGCACTGCCCGTTGCAGCAGCGGTAATGGCAAAACTCTTGGCACCCTGGGCAAAGTCAACACCACGAAGACGGATGTACTCACCGTCGTTCAGGTCGAAGATGTACATGTTCTTCTTGCCCGTCGACTCAGGCATGTCCTTCACCACTCCCGTGTTCTCAATGCCCATCTTGGCGCTCTTCAGTCCGAAGCCCCAGTTCATGGTCTCAGCCTCAACGCGCTGGTAGGGATTGAGCCAGTGCAGCTGCTTCATGGGCTGCTGGTCAAGCCAGTAGGGCACCTCATTGATGGTTCCGTCGGCGTTATACTTAATCTCCGTGGCCGAAACAGTGCGGCGCTCGTGGTGCTCGAAAGTCTCAAGGTGCATCAGGTCGTAGTTCTGGCCGAACACATAGCTGTGACCCTTGTAGTCGCAGATGCCCGGATGATTGCCCCGGTCGCGCTGTGTGGGACTCATGATGTAGCCCTTCCACTCCCACGGGCCGGTGGGCGACGAGCTCATGGCATAGCCCAAAGCCTCGGGACAGCAGGTGGTGGCATAGCCCAAGTAGTAGTGGCCGTTGCGCTTGTACAGCCAGGGGCCTTCCTGATAGTTCTTCACAGTCCAGCCAGCCTTCTCGCTATAGGGCACCCTGAGGTTGATCTTGGCGCCTTCCTCCTTGACGGGACGCATGATGCCGTCCTTGGGGTTCAGCACATGGATGTCGCCTTGGGTGGAGATCATGTCGGCATTTAACTTGGTGTAGTAGACGTGGGGGTTGCCCCAGTACATGTAAGCCTGGCCGTCATCGTCGGTATAAACGGTGGGGTCGATGTCGTCCCAATGCTCCTTCTGCCACACCAGGGGCTCACCGAGGGGGTCCTTGAAGGGGCCGTAAGGCGAATCGCCCACCAGCACGCCAATGCCGTGACCGTGCAGCGGGGCGTACAGATAGTACTTGCCGTTGCGCTCTACGGTCTGGATGGCCCAGGCACCATTCTCACGGCTGCGCCACGAAAATTCCTTCAGCGATGCCACAGCGCCGTGCTCCGTCCAGTTCACCATGTCGGTGGTGCTCCAGAGCAGCCAGTCGTACATATAGAAGCCTGCGGAATTACGTTCGTTGGGATCGGGAATGTCCTCGGGCGAGGCGTCGTGCGACGTATATAAGAATAAGGTGTCGCCCACCACCAGCGGTGACGGGTCGGCAGTGAACTTGGTCTGGAAGAGCGGCATGTTCACCTGTTCCAGTCCGCGCATCTCCCACCAGTCGAAGTTGAAGAGCTTCGGGCCCTTGCGGCCGGTGAAGACGAAGTAGAGGTCGTGGGTGCCGGTGGCATAGTCGGTCAGGTCGATGGTCAGTTCCTGCCACTGCTCCCAGCCACCTGTGCCGGGCACGGTGAGTGTGCCGAGCCGTTTGCCGCCTACGCTGTCAATGCGTATCTCCATGCGTCCACCACGCAGACCACTGGCCACGCGGGCCGTAAATGTACGGGGGATGCCATTGCCGAAGGCCACGTTCTGCAACTTGATGTAGTCGCCGTTGTGGATGTCGGTCACGTAGACACCCACCTGGTCGTTCTGTTCTGTTTTCACACCCTTCGAGAAAGCCATCGTTTCAGCCTCAACCTTGCGGTAGGGGTTGAAGGGAGCCACGGGCTTCACGCCCTCGTCGGTGGGAAGGATGGTGGGGAAGCTGCCGTCGGCGTTGTACTTGAACTCCTCGACAGCCACGCTGCGTCCGAAGCCACCGCCGTTGGGCAGTTTGCCAGTGTGGTAGAAGAAGTAGCTGTGACCCTTGAAATCGGCCACACCGCAGTGGTTGGTAAACGACTTGGTGTCGCTCAGGGGCATGATCTCGCCTGCGTAAGTCCAGGGGCCAGTGGGCGACGGGGCCTTGCTGTAGCTGATGTGCTCAGGCACGCCGCCAGCGGCATAGAGCAAGAAATAGCCGTTGGCTGTCGGCTTTTTGCTGTTCGTCTGCGGGGCTTTCATCAGCCACGGGCCTTCCACGTATGAGTCCTTGTACTGCTTGCCCTTCTCACGCTTGCTCATGATGGGCCCGCCGAATGCCTCTTCGGTCATGTCGAGAAGCCCCAGTTCGCCGCTGTAGGAAATCATGTCGCGGTTCAGCTTCAGATAGTAGCACTGTGGATTGCCCCACATGAGCCAGGCTTGTCCGTCGTCGTCGATCATCACAGTGGGGTCGATGTGATCCCACGAACCGTTCTCGAAGAGCGGCTTTCCGATGGCATCGCGGAAGGGGCCTGTGGGCGAATCGCTCACGGCCACGCCGATGGCCATACCGTTTGACAGGCGCGAGTGGGCACAGATGTACCAGAAGAACTTGCCGTCGCGCTCAATGCACTGTGAGGCCCAGGCGCGGTCGTCGGCCCAAGAGAACGACTCGAGTGCCAAGGGTGAGCCGTGATCCTGCCAGTTCACCATGTCCTGAGTGGAATAGACGCGCCATTCCTGCATCCAGAAGAAGTCGGCGCCGTCTTCATCGTGGCCTGTATAGACATACATGGTTCCATTGTGTACCATCGGTGCAGGGTCACTCGTACACCAGGTCTGCACGAAGGGGTTCTGTGCCTGTAGCTGCATGGCCGACGCAAACAGCGCGGAGAGTAGAAGTTGCTTTTTCATCATCATTTGTTATTTCATTTTTACTTGTGTTCTTACGCTTCCGTTGGCCATCACCGTACGCTCAATGTAAGGGCCGTGGCCTGCGCGCTCCACGCGCTGTCCGGCCATGTTGTAGAGGGTCTTTCCCATCGGCTCCAGCTCGCTGCCCACGCTCTCGATACCGGCCAGGGCTCCCATGTAGCGGAGGGCTGAAACGCCCACCACAAGGTCGGCCCACTCGGAGTCTTCGGTATAGTAGGTCACGTAGTAGCGGCCTTTCTCGGTGATTTCGAAGTCGAAGGTCTTCATCGTGGTGCCCGAGAAATCGTTGGCTGCAGCATTGCCAATATTGGCCGTTGGGGTGAAAGTCTCGGCCCACACCTGCTTGCCAGCCACAGTCTCAACGGCGACGGTCACGGGCGAGAAGCTCTCACGGTTCCAGTTGGCCACACGGCACATGAGGCGGTATTTGCCGGGATAGCACGTCATCGTGGTCTGCGTGGTTCTGTCGCCAAAGCGGGCATAACCGGCATGGGCGGCACCCGTGGTGTTGCGGGTATAGAGGCCCCATTCGAAGTCGTGCTGAGTGCCTGTGAAGTGGAACACACGGGGACCGTTGCTATAGCCCGACGAGAAGCCGTTGCGCTTCTCACTGCCGTCGTAGGTGCTCCAGCCATCGGGCACGCTGTTTTCAACGGTGAAGACCTTGTTCATCAGGTAGTTGGTGGCAGGCTCCACCACGCTGACCGTGACCTGATGGGTGCTGGTGCGTCCTTCGTCGTCGGTCACCACGGCACTCAGGGTGTGCTCACCCTTGGCGAGGCCCTCCAGCTGGTAGGTGTAGGGTTCCTTGTCGAAAGAGGCCAGCAGCGTCTTGCCCTCGTAGAAACTCACGTTAGCCACCCGTCCGTCGGGGTCGCTGGCTGTGGCCTTGATGGTGAGGTCAGACACCTCAGAGGGGCCTCCGAAGGTGACGTAGGTCAGTCCGTCCTTGGGTGTACTGATGCGCACGGTGGGGTCTTTGAGCTCCAGCGAGAAACGCTTGCAGAAGTTCCATATCTCCTTGCCCGTGTACACCTGTGGCTCCTTGCAGATCCAGTGGCCCTTGTCGGCCAGCTCCAGCAGCTTGACTTCGACGCCGTTGTTGCCCGGCCCCCAGGTGTGCATCTTGGCATTGAACCCGTTGTAATTGTTCACCACCTTGGCAGTGGTAGGGCATCCGTTATGCTTGATCCACACGTCCAGCGCAGGCTGTACGCCGCTGAACGAACAGGTTCCGTCGCCCGTACCGTGGATGTGCAGGATGGGGATGGGGCGCACGCTGGCATTGGCAGTTGCACCGCCCATGGGATAGCCGCTCACGGGGCAGAAGGCAGCAATGAGGTCGGGAATCTTGTTCATGGCGTGATAGGTCAGCATGCCGCCCATGGAGAAGCCGCCGAGATAGACGCGGTTGCGGTCAATCTTATACTGCGTGGCCATCTTCTCGATGATGGCCTTGATGAAGTTGATGTCGCGGTCGCCCCCGGTATCCCAGGAATTGTTGATGCCATTGGGGAAGACGACAACGAACTTGGCGGTGTCACAAACGGCTTCCATGCTCACGTTGTCGTTCTTGAACTCATTGTTCTGCATCCAGTTGGCATCCTGGCTGTAGCCATGACAGAAGATGAGCAGCGGGCGGCTCTCGCCCAGGTTCTTGGGTGCATAGACATTGTAGGAACGGCTGGTTCCGTCCACGGTAATGTTGTCAGCCTGCAAGGGAAGCAGTCCGGCCACGAAGAGCAGAAGCTGAAGAAAATAACGTTTCATACTTTCTTTTTCTTAGGTTGTTTTTAGCATTATGGTGATTATAGGCGCAAAGTTACTAATAATTGGCGGGGCCTGCCTGCACGGATGTTTCATAAACTTTGGTAATTGTAACAAACGGGCTTAAAGTATTTGTCACATCAGGCATTTTCATATTTGCCGATTGCCGTTGTGGTCTTTTGTCTGCCAAATAGCGATTCTCTATTCACAGTGTTGCAGTTGTTGCAGTGTTGCAGTTCCAAAAAGGGTTAAGCGAAAGGTCAAAATTAACTCTATATTTATATATATATAAATATATATAAATATAGAAATATTTCAGGGTACAGGAAAGGCTTTTGGAGAACTGCAACACTGCAACAACTGCAACAG
>CAMZBS010000067.1 GCA_947304695.1 uncultured Prevotella sp. | reverse complement strand
CCCTCCCAGCCTCCCCGAAGGGGAGGAGGGGCTGGCGCATGAGGGAACCCCTCCCAGCCTCCCCGAAGGAACCCCTCCCAGCCTCCCCGAAGGGGAGGAGGGGCTGGCGCACCCTGATTCCGCTAGGTCCTCTCCCCCTTCGGGGGAGTCGGAGGGGGTCGCCCAGTTGCGCAGGCTCCAGTCTTCGTCGTTGATGAAGATGCCACGATATTCCACCGAGGGGGCCTGCAGGGTGCGGGACGTCTCGTTGAAGACAAGGCGCGAACGGTGTTCGGGCACCACGTCGCCCCACCACACCCACGGCGAGACACCCGCCATGCGGCTCAGCTCCAGGATGCCGTAGGCGCAGCCACGTCCGTTGCTGCCCACCACAAGCAGCTGACGGCCTGCCGTTCCCACATAGAAGGCATCAAGACGGCCCAGCAGCGAGTCGACAGGCACACCCATCTTCCGCAATTTGCCTGCAGCGCCAGGGTTCTTGTCAAGCTGGTGGATGCAGATGGTGCCGCTTTTCGAGGCCACAGCCCTGTGGCCCGTGACCTGCTGCATGTCCTGTGAAAACATGTCGAGGGCAATGCCGACCACGGGAGCCGACTTGCCCTCAACCTGATAGCTGACAGGGGCGGTGCCGTCGTACCAGACCACGTCGGCGGCATTCACGGCAGAACTGCCAACCACAAGGGCCAGCATCATCATTGATAGTCGTTTCATTTCTGATTAGTATGTGTAGTTTGTTCTGTTTCAGTAGTCAGTCCTGTTCCTCTTCGCCATCGGAGACCAAGTCGGCCACAGGCAGCTGGCGGTCGATGGCCGCATGGAACGAGATGATGCTCTCGCTACGTGCCAAGCCCAAAGGCTGCAACTGGTCGTGGATGATGTTGAGCAGATGGTGGTTGTTGGCGGCATAGAGCTTCAGGAACAGGTCGTAGTTGCCGGTGGTGTAGTGACATTCCACCACCTCGGGTATCTCCTTCAGCTTTTCTACCACCTCGTCGAACGACGAGGGGTTCTTCAGGTTCAGGCCAACGTATGCACAAGTCTCGTAGCCCACTTTCTCAGGGTCGATAATGAACTGGGAGCCTTTCAGGACACCCAGATTGGTCAGTTTCTGTATGCGCTGATGGATAGCGGCACCACTGACATCGCAGATTCTTGCCACCTCCAGGAAGGGGATGCGTGCATCGTCGGCAATGAGCTTGAGGATTTGCCGGTCCAACTGGTCGAGTTTTTGATTTGCCATGAAGAATTCTTCTTTATACTGCGTGCAAAGGTAAAGAGATTTTTTGAATAACGCAACAATTCGTTACGAAAAAAGCCCTTTTCCTGCTATTCACTTATTGTTTCGGTAGCAGAATAGTTGATTCGCAAGGCAAAAGACTGTTGCAAGGCTTTCTTCACATCGGACACAACACCCATGGGCACATCGCGGTCGGCCTTGATGGAAACGGTCATGCGGGCCTGGTCGTCCTCGCCCATCTGCTGCCGTTCGTGGGCAATAAAGTCACGAATGGCCTCAATGGTGGTCAGCTGGTCGTTCAGTTGCAGGCAGAAGACTTCGCCACGCTCTGAGACGTAGGTGGGGCCGGAGTGGGGCGAAATGGGACGGCCAATATAGATGTAGCACACTGCCGACTTGTGGCCCAGTTTCTGCAGTTCCTTGCCCTGGGGCACCACATAGCTCACCTTCGGCTCCACATTCCGCATGTGGGTGACAATCATAAAGAAGAACAGAACGGTGAAGATCAGGTCGGGCAACGACGAGGTGTTCAGTTCGGGAACGGTATGGTTACGTTTTCTGAAAAGCGTTTTCATTGGCCACCTCCTTCCTCTGTAGGCACTGCCTCGCTGATGCGCTGGGGGAAGACCATGCCCAGCACGTCCTGCTCTTCGGCTGAGCACTGCCTGAGCCCATGGCCAAAGGCACGAAGAGCCAGCCGATGGCGCAAGCGGACGTAGGCTGCCACAATGGCGTTCTGCATCTGGAAATAGGCATTATAGCTGGTCTGGCGGTCGACCTGAATGGAAAGGATATGGCGGTCGCTCACTTCCGTCAGCCCGAGAAGATGGACTTCACGCCTGCTCTTTTCCGGCAGGGCGGGGTCGTTCTGGTCGTTGGCCACAAACTCAGCCACGCGGTCGGTCAGTTCACTGGGTGTCACGGCTTGGCCGTCGAGCGTCAGCACGTCATGGGAGTCGATGGCAATCTGCATCACATTGCGCTTCTTCACCAGCAGCTCCTGCACCACCAGACTGTCCTGCGGCGACGGCAACTGGCGGGGAAGGCCCTTGTCGGTGTCCATGGAAGAGGTCACAAGAAAAAAGATCAACAGCATGAACGAAATGTCTGCCGTTGATGTGGTGTTCAGACTTGGCACTCTTCTCTTAGGACGTTCAAACATCTTCCTGGGGCTTTTGGCTTTCGGCTCCTGGCTTCCGGCTCATCGTCAGATGGATTCTACGGCTCAGTCCCGACATGCCAAAGACCACGCCCAGGACAGCCACAAAAATCAGGAACAACGAAGTGTAGATGAGCATGTCGCTCACTCGAAGCCATAAGGCATCGGCGTAGGTCTTTCCATTGATGACAATAGGTGTGGTATTGGCCAGCAGGCAGGTCACAGCCAATGTCAGCACGAGCAGCGCAAAGGCAATCCATGCCGGCAGCGTGCCGCCCTTCCACAAACGGCTGGGCGACCGCAGCATAGACCACAGCGTCAAACCTACGGTAATGGCCAGAAGGACATAGACCGTCCACAGCAGCAGGTCTACGAACAGCGGGTACTCATAGAATCTCATGCCTGACGCAGTTTTCTTTTCATGATGATGTCAAGCAGCGTGATGGCCGATTCCTCCATCTGCGACGTCAGATGCTCTATCTTTGAAAGAATATAGTTGTAGAACACCTGTAGGATGAGGGCCACAATGATGCCGAAGATAGTGGTGATGAGAGCCACCTTCATGCCCGAAGCCACAATGGTGGGGCTGATGTCGCCCGCCTCCTGAATCTGGTCGAAGGCCATGACCATGCCTATCACCGTGCCCAGGAATCCCAGCGACGGCGCAATGGCAATGAAGAGCGTGATCCATGAGCATCCTTTCTCAAGCTTGGCCGACTGAACCGAACCATAGCTCATGATGGAACGCTCTACCACGTCCATGGCTTCATCGGCATGCATCAGTCCCTGATAGCAGATGGAAGCCACAGGGCCACGGGTGTCGCGGCACAGCATCTTCGCAGCCTCTATGTCGCCCGCCTCCACTTTCTTCTCTACATCGGCCAACAGGCGCTTGGCGTCAATCTCGGAAAGGGTCAGGTAGATGATGCGCTCAATGCAGAAGGCCAGTCCCAAGACCAAGGCCAGGGCCACCAGCGACATGAAACCGGCTGTTCCTTCCACGAACTTGGTCTTCAGCTGCTGATGGAAGCCACCACCTTCGGTGGCCATCTGCTCAATGGCTGCCATGTCGTCCTCGCCAATGAGTTCCTCTATCGAGGCTCCTGCCAGCGTGTCGGCCACTGCTGCCGAGTCCGTCTGTGCCCAAGCCGACACGGCAATGGTCAACAGAAAGGCCAGCAGCGGTATGATGCTCAGTATTCTCTTCATTTCTTCAGCAGCGAGGCCACATAGAGAATCACGACGGCACCCACGATGGCCGTACCCAGCTGGCCCAGCAGGCCGCCCCACTCAATGCCGAGCTGACCAAACAGCCAACCGCCCAAAACACCGCCAAACAGGCCCAGCAGCAGATTCATCAGGAAGCCGAAGCCACCACCTTTCATTAACTTGCCAGCACAGAAGCCAGCCAGACATCCAATAATAATTGAACCAATAATTCCCGTCATAATCTTACTAATGTTTTGATTTATCGGCTGCAAAGATAGAAAATAATTATGAATTATAAATTATAAATTAAAATTATTTGTATCTTTGCAGCGCGTAATCACAAAAAAGATGGAACAAAACAAGATCAACGAGGTGTTGCTTCGCAACGTGGGACTGCTGGCAAAGCAGACCGGACGCGAAGAGGAGATGATGCCCAAGGGCTCGGCACCACTGCCCGATGTCGATGAGGTGCGACAGATTGTAAGTCTGGTGAAGAGCATTATCTTCACCGACTATTTTTATAAGCGACAGCCGGAAGAGCAAATCCGTTCGTTCTACATCGGCGGAAACATGGAAGAGCTGTACACCCTGCTCAGACGCCAGATTGCCCGAGGACTGCAGTTCTGTGAGGAATGCTGCGAAGAGGACGTGCTGCCCACAGCCGAAGAAATGACTTTGCAGTTCATTGACCACCTGCCAGAGGTAAAGCGATTGCTCTACACCGACGTGGAAGCCATGTTCCAGAACGACCCCGCCGCCACCAACTACGGTGAAGTGATCTACTGTTATCCTGTGGTCAATGCCATGACCCATTACCGCATTGCCCATGTGCTGCACAAGATGCAGGTGCCCGTCATTCCCCGCATCATTACCGAGCAGGCCCACTCGAAAACAGGTATTGACATTCACCCGGGTGCCACCATCGGCGAGTATTTTGCCATTGACCACGGCACGGGTGTGGTTGTGGGTGAGACCTGCATCATCGGCCACCACGTGACGCTCTACCAGGGTGTGACGCTGGGTGCCAAGAGCTTCAAGTATGATGCTGACGGCAACATGCTCAACGTGCCGCGCCACCCCATCATTGAAGACCACGTGACCGTCTATTCGAACGCCTCTATCCTGGGGCGCATCACCATTGGTCACCATTCAATAGTGGGAGGCAACATCTGGGTAACCCATGACCTGCCTCCCTACTCACGCCTCCAGCAGTCGAAAGCCATTGACACGGCCTTCCAAGGAGGACTTGGTATTTAATCTGGTATTAACGCTTTGCGCCTACCACGAACTTTTTTCCTTTGCTCACATAGATGCCTGGCTGCAAATGCCGGGCATTTGTTTGGCGACCACTCAGGTCGTAGACAGCAGCAGGAAGGTCGGAAGAGTGCCTGGTGACGGCATTCACCCCGGTCTCCTGCGTGATGGAGCGGTGGCGCAGGGCGGAACGCACGGCGTAATAGGCTGGCTTCTTCGAAAGGCCTGCCGTGTAGAGCAACGGATTGGATGCCTCGCGCCAGCTGTCATTGTCCTTCAGGCCCCAGATCAGCATGTAGGGGCAGTTGTCGTTGTTGAGCATCACGTCGGTAATGACACGGTAGTTCACGGCCTGCTCCTCAAGATTCTGAGCCGAGGTGGAAGGAATGCCCATGTCGAGTTCGGTGATGACACACTGCAGCCCTGCCTCAGCGAAACGGCGGAAGGTGTTGTCGAACTTGGCCGAATCGAGTTTGCCGACGGAGAAATGACACTGTAGTCCTACTCCGTCAATGGGAATGCCGGACTTCTTCAGACGCATGGCCAGATTGTAGAAGGCCACTGACTTGGCCTTGCCTTGTAGCTCAACATCGTAGTCGTTCAGGCAAAGCAGCACATTGGGGTCGGCACGATGGGCAAAGACGAAGGCCGAATCGATATAGTCTTCGCCAATGGCACGCAGCCAGACGGTCTGCCGCAGGGTATAGCCTTCAGGATTGGTGCGAATGATGGTCTGGTTGTCGTCCAGACATTCGTTCACCACGTCCCATTCCATGATTTTCCCCTTGAAGTGCTTCACCACATTGGTAATGTGGTCTTCCAGAATCTGCAGGGCCTCCTGGCGGCTCCAGTTCTTGTCGTTCTTCTTTCCATCCTCGCTGAGCCACTGGGGCTGCTGGGTATGCCACACAAGGCAGTGGCCCCTCATCTTCATCTGATGACGCTGGGCAAAGCTCACCAGGTTGTCAGCAGCCCAGTAGTTGAACTCACCACGGTTGGGCTGCAGGTTTTCCATCTTCATTTCGTTTTCGGCAACCAGCAGATTGAACTGAGCCGCAATCTCCTTGGTCTCGCCCAGGTTCTCGTTGGTGATGTCGTTTTTCCAGGTCGAGATGGCTGTACCGATGAGCTTCTGGCTCTTCTGGGCATATTCCCTAAGCGATGTCTTGTCGGTATTGTCACTGATGCCGTCGTCGTAGTAAGCACCCATGGTGGACACGGGCTTGTCTGGGTCATCAGGATCGTCAGGGTCGTCAGGATCGTCGGAATCGGCCAGGGAAACGAGGCACAGCACCACGGTGAACACGCCGTCCTGCTCTTTCTCCACAATTTCCCAGGTGTATTTGGCAGGCTTCTGCAACTGGAAATGCCAGTCGCCAGCCTTCACGTCCTTGCTATTGGCACTGAGTAGCACGTATTCCTGTCCCACCTTCGGGTCGGCATTCTCGTCGATTACCACCTGAATGTACGGCATCTTGCTGCTGGTCGAGAAGTCTTCCGTCATGTCCGAGTACTTCACGCTGCCAGCCACATGCAACTGGTCGGCATCTGTTGCTCCAATCTTGAAGCGCAGCACCGAAGCAGGGTGCAGTACCAGATGGGCGTTCTTTGTGGTGGTGACATAGTTCTTCAGCGTGAGCACCCCCACTCCACCGTCGCCGGGTTCTATCGTTCCGTAGTTGTCTACGGTTCCGGCAATGCTGCCGGTTCCGCCCAGCAGACCTTTTCCGAATACATAGGCAATAGGCTCCGTCTCAGTGGGTCTTGCTCCCAGGGCTCCACGCAACTTCTTGCTCTCAGCCTCGGCACGGTCGTTGCAGACCAGCAGCTTTCCCCCCAACACACGGAGGGCACCGCTCAGATAGTTGTTGTTGCCCGTCAGGCGGTAGGTGCCCGTTCCTTCCTTGATGAGTCCCACAAGCGTCTTGTCACTGTAGCCGCTCGGGGCAATGGTGCCTTCCAGCACGGCATCGGTGTTGAGGCAGCCCACAAGATAGTACGACGTGCGGTCGGTCTTCATGTAGCCCTGCAGGGTGGAGCCTTGTTCCATCTGCAGTTCTCCCAGACGGAAGCCACAGGCATTGGCATTGTTGGCCTCGTTGCAGAGGATGGCTCCGTTGTGTACCGTCACCCGGCAGTTCTGCAGGGTGTTGTTCAGTTTTCCGTTGTTGATGCAATCCTCGATGTTCTCTGGCGAGAAGACCTTGCCGCCATGGGCCAGCACCACGTTGAAGGAGCCTGCCTTGGACGAGTTTTCCTTGAACGGCCAGATGTGGGCATCGCCCTTGAAGCTGTTCCAGTTGGCCCACGTAGCACCGCTCTTCGTACCGAGGTAGCAGCGTTCGCCGCCTGCATAGAGATTGATGGTGCCCGTACCGGCAACGGTCGACGTGAGATAGCAGTAGCGTGCCAGCTTCACGTCGACGGTCTTGCCTAATGCCACGGGGATAGACTTGCTGTAGGTGATATAGCTGGACGAAGTGTTGTCGCCCTTGTTCACGCCATTCTCATCAAGTCTTGTGTCAATAACGGTGTTCTGCGCCTGAACAGCGCAACCAAAAGTCAAGCTTAAAAGAAGAAATAATTTTTTCATTCTGCAAAGGTACGGCAAAAAGCGACACACGCCGTGTCCGGATGTGTCGCTTTGTTTTCTATTTGTTGCATTACTCAGCCTTGAAACGATAGGACTGGCCTGCCACGGTCTCAACATCATATTCGTAGACCTTGCGCAGGGGCAGCAGCTGGAAGTCGCTGAGTTCGGGAGAATGCAGCGGCTGGCGTATCTGTGCCGGTTGCAGCAGTGTGTTCGGACAAGCACCTGTTGCTGGCTTCAGCCCTTTGCCTTTCAGGGGCACGTAGGAACGCAGGCGCAGCGTGCCGCCCAGGGTGGAACGCACGGTTACCTTGCTGAGCTGACCCTTGCTCCACTGCTCGTCGACCTCAAAGCCGCCACGGGCACGCAGTCCCTTCACCTGACCCTCCGTCCAGTCGTCGGGCAGGGCTGGCAACAGGTGAACAGCACCGTCGTGGCTCTGCACCAGCATCTCACAGATGCCAGCCGAAACACCGAAGTTACCGTCAATCTGGAAAGGTGGATGAGCATCAAACAGGTTGGGATAGGTGCGCCCGTCAGGATAATCCCTCATCTTCGAGTCATCGGGCAGCAGATGCAGCATGTTCTTGATGATCTTGAAGGCATGGTTGCCGTCGAGCATGCGTGCCCAGAAGTTGGTCTTCCAACCCAGACTCCAGCCCGTGGCCATGTCGCCGCGCTGGTTCAGCGTGTTAGCGGCAGCGGTGAAAAGGTCGGGGTGCGAATAAGGCGAGATCTGGTTCGACGGGTAGAGGCCGTAGAGATGCGAGATGTGACGGTGCTCGTCCTTGGGGTCGTCGGCATCGATGAGCCATTCCTGCAGCTGGCCGTAGCGTCCCACCTGCATGGGAGGAAGCTTCTGGAGCTGGGCGTTGAGAGCTGAAATCTGGGTGTTGTCTTTGCCCAGCACCTTGGCAGCCTGCAGGGTCTGGCTCAGCACATCGAAGGCTATCTGGTTGTCCATCGTCGAACCGGCACATACGTTTGTGCCCTTTCCGCGCGGACCGTGTTCCGGCGACACGGTAGGAACGGTCATAAGCCAGCCTGCGGCCTCCTTCACCTCGCCCGTGGCCGGATATTCCTGCATGTAGTCCATCAAGAAGTCGGCGGCTCCCTTCAACACGGGATAGTAGTCGGCCAGGAACTGCTTGTCGCCGGTATAGAGGTAATGCTGCCAGATGTGGGTGGTAAGCCAGGCGCCCCCCGTGGGGAACATGCCCCAGGGCGTGCCGTCGACGGGGCCTGCTATGCGCCACAGGTCGGTATTGTGGTGAGCCACCCATCCCTTGCAGCCATACATCACGCGGGCCGTCTCAGCACCCGTCTGGCTCAGGTCGCGTATCATGGAGAACAGCGGCTGCTGCGTCTCGGCCAAGTTGCCCACGAGGGCGGGCCAGTAGTTCATCTCGGCATTGATGTTGATGGTGTACTTTGAGTCCCACGGTGCATTCATCTTGTCGTTCCACACTCCCTGCAGGTTGGCGGGCTGACCACCGGGCTGGCTCGACGAGATGAGCAGGTAGCGGCCATACTGCATCATGAGCGACACAATGTCAAGGTCGGTCTGCGACTTCTCGAAAGCTGCCACACGCTTGTCGGTTTCCAGCGTGGAGTTCTCCGACTTTGCCAATGTCAACTGTACGCGGTTATACTGTTCCTGATACTTGGCCACATGACGCTTCAACAGATTCGTATAGTCCTTGCCCTGTAGCGAGGCCAGCGTCTCGTTGTTCTTCTTTACGGGATTGCCACTCACGTTCTGATAGTCCACGAAGTTGGTGGCAGCTGTGATATAGAGTGTGGCGGTGGTGGCATCGTCCACGCTGATGCCGTTGGCCTTGCGTTCCACCTCGCCGTCGGCCTCAACCATGATGCGGCACTCTGCCTTCAGTCCAGCCTGGATTCCCTCCTGCTCCGCACCGTCGACCACAGCGGCCAGCTCGTTGACTTCTCCCTGCATGCCTTCGTGGGCAGACACGGTAAAGACCTTTGACGGCAGCTGACTGGCAAAATCTATGTCGAACTCCAGTTCGCCCTTCTTACTGGCCGTGAGTCGCACCACAATCACATTGTCGGCCTGCGAGGCAAAGATCGTGCGCTCATATTTCACACCTTTATATATATAGGAGGTGACGGCCGTAGCATCGCTCAGGTTCAGCGTGCGCCGGTAGTTGCTCACTTCCTCATGCCCCAGCTTCAGCTTCACGCTGCCCAGCGGCAGGAAGCGCATGCCGTGAGGGCCGGGGATGAAGTTCTGGTCGATGAGCTTTGAGGCTTCAAACTCCTTGCCTTCGAAAATCAGGCGGCGCACTTCGGGCAGGGTCTCCAGCGACTTCAGGCTGTTGTTTGAGTGGGGCTGTCCGCTCCAGAAGGTCTCTTCGTTCAGCTGAATCTCTTCCGTATCGGTCTTTCCGTAGACCATGGCTCCCATGTGGGAGTTGCCCACAGGCAGGGCCTCCAGCCAGTGTGTGGCGGGATGGGCATACCATAGTTGATGCGACTGTGCCCCTGCTGTCAGCGTGCAGACCATGCAGAGCACCCATGCTGTAATGAGGTAACGTTTCATAAGCTTTATCGTTCTTAGGTTTATTGATGGCAAAGGTACGAAAAAAATATGGTTGTGCCAAATATGAGGTACAAAAAAACGACAACTCGTTTTCAACTGAGCCTCAACTGTCATGCAACTGAGGCTTGGTTACAGCACAACTGAGCCTCAGTTGCAGTATAACTGAGGCTCAGCTTCAAATCATTGTAAATCAACTGTTTATGAATGCGTTTTTGTGCGGTTTAAATCTTGTCGAAAGCCTGGCTCAGGTCTTCGATGATGTCGTCGATGTGCTCTGTGCCAATGCTCAGTCTTACGGTCGACGGCGTGATGTTCTGCTCGGCCAGTTCCAGGGGCGACAGTTGCGAATGGGTGGTGGTGTATGGATGGATGACCAGGCTCTTCACGTCGGCCACGTTGGCCAGCAGCGAGAATATCTTCAGCGAGTCGATGAACTTCCACGCCTCGTCCTGTTCGCCCTTGATCTCGAAGGTGAAGATGCTGCCGCCGCCAT
>CAMZBS010000066.1 GCA_947304695.1 uncultured Prevotella sp. | reverse complement strand
TGTGAGAACAACCAGCCCGATGACTTTATGAAGATGTTGGGCGACTACGACAAAGACCGTATTCGCCTGCTCATCACCCAGAAAGTTGACGGCGATGAGGTCGAGGCTGGCATGCAGGTGCTGCGTGAACTCTATCAGAAGGCCAGTCAGGACCGAAGGGAGGAAGTGCCCGTTGCCAAGCTCCGAGTGGGCCTGAAATGTGGCGGTTCAGATGGTTTCTCCGGCATCACTGCCAATCCGCTCGTCGGAGAGTTCAGCGACTGGCTTGTTGCCCAGGGCGGCACCAGTGTGCTGACTGAGGTGCCTGAGATGTTTGGTGCTGAGACCATTCTGATGAACCGTTGCGAGACCCGTGAGCTCTTCGACAAGACCGTCTCGCTGATCAATAACTTCAAGGAGTATTTCCTTTCGCATGGCGAGCCTGTAGGTGAGAACCCGTCGCCTGGCAACAAGGCTGGTGGCATCTCCACCCTTGAAGACAAGGCTTTGGGATGCACGCAGAAGTGCGGACGTGCACCTGTCAGTGGCGTGATGGAATATGGTGACCGTCTGGAGAACAGTGGCCTGAACCTGCTCTCAGCTCCTGGCAACGACCTCGTGGCAGCCACAGCCTTGGCTGCATGCGGTTGCCATCTGGTGCTCTTCACTACAGGTCGCGGTACGCCTTTCGGCACCTTCGTACCCACCATGAAGGTGGCTACGAATCCCACGCTTGCCCTCCGCAAGCCGAACTGGGTGGACTTCTCCGCAGGTCAGCTTGTCGAGGGACGCACGATGGAAGAGCTCGTTCCTGAGTTTGTAGACAAGGTGTTGGCCGTTGCCTCGGGCGAGAAGACCCGCAACGAGGAGAACGACTACCGTGAGATTTCCATCTTCAAGAACGGCGTTACATTGTAACTTCAGAGTTTGATTTTTTCACTGCTTCGCAGATCGTCGGCGTTGGCAGCTACATGGAAGGTGTAGGTGCCAGCGTCGACGACCCATTCATGGCGGCTTTCATCCCATGAGGCAAGCGACTGGCGGGCAATGACCATCTGTAATTTCTCGTTCTCACCAGGCTTCAGTTCGCGGGTCTTGGCAAAAGCCTTCAGCTCCTTCACGGGCTTGGGCAGTGCCTTGTTGCGTGGGGCTGAAACGTAGACCTGAACGACCTCCTTGCCTGCCACAGAGCCGGTGTTGGTGACAGTGGTCTCGACCACAATGTCGTTTCCGTTCTGGCTCACTACGGGCTTGGAGTAGCTGAAAGTGGTGTAGCTCAGACCATAGCCGAAGGGGAACAGGGGCTTAATGCCGTCTCTGTCGAAACCACGATAGCCCACGAAGACATCCTCCTTGTAGTAGACCTGTTTTCTGCCCTGGAAGCCTTCGCCTTCAGGACGGTCGATGCCAGGCCATGCCTCCTTGCCAAACTTGACGTAGGGATAGTCTTCATAACGGTTGGCAAACGTGACGGGCAGTTTGCCGCTGGGGCACACACGGCCTGTGAGCACATTGGCCAGTGCATGGCCTGCCTCGCTGCCCAGATACCAGCAGTGCAACAGGGCTTGCACCTTGGGTAGCCAAGGCGTGGCGTAGGGGTTGCCGCCAAAGGTGACGACAATGAGCGGAGCGTTGAGGCTTGAGAGCTGGCTGATGAGTTCGTTCTGTCCGAACGACAGGTCGTAGCTCTCGCGGTCTCCGTTCTCACAGTCCTGTCGGTGGTTCTTGTTCATTCCTCCTATGAAGATGATGAGGTCGGCCGTGCTGGCTTTCTCGATGGCTTCAGCCTTCAGCTGCTCGTTAGCGTCGGCTTCAACCTTGTCAACATGGTCATACATGGCGCGTCCTGACTTGTAGCCCTGGGCATAGCCAATGTTTGGAACCAGCGAGGTGAGGGCTTCAAGGGGCGACACATCATGGAGGGTCTTCAGTTCGGAAGAGCCGCCTCCCTGGGTGAGTGAACGTGTGGCGTTCTCGCCCACTACGAGGATGTTCTTGTATTTCTCCAGGTCGAGTGGCAGAAGGGGCTGACCGTTCTTTTTGCCAGAGGCAGGCAGAGAACTGTTTTTCAGCAGCACGATGCCCTCTTCGCCAATCTTGCGGCAGGCATCGTAGTGGGCTTCTGAACACTGTGAGCCAACGACTTTCTTTGGATTCATGGCTGTGCGGAAGATGACACGCAGCACACGGGCAGCCTTCTCGTCGAGTACTGACATGGGAACCTTTCCTTCGTTGACGAGTGCTTCAAAGGGCTTTGCCAGATAATAGTCGTCGTAGGTGAACTCTGATTCTTTCAGTTTGCCGTCAGTAAAGGTGCCCATCTCGATGTCCAGTCCACCGTAGATGGCTTCTTGGGTGTTGGTCGTACCGCCCCAGTCGCTCACCAGCGCACCGTCCCACTGCCATTCTTTCTTCAGGATGCCGTTCAGCAGTTCGTCGTTATGACAGCAGTGAACACCCTTCCACAGGTTGTAGGAACCCATGATTGTCCAGACATGAGCCTCGTCGACAGCCTTTTTGAAGGGGTAGAGATAGATTTCGCGCAATGCCCGTTCTGAGACATTCACGTTGACACTGAAGCGGTCGGTCTCCTGATCGTTCAGCACGAAGTGCTTCAGACAGCATGCCACACCGTTTTTCTGTGCAGCCTTGATGTAGGGCACTGCGATCTCTCCTGCCAGGAAGGGGTCTTCGCCCATGTATTCGAAGGCACGTCCGTTGAGTGGTGTGCGCTGGATGTTGACGCCTGGACCCAGCATGATGTCCTTGCCACGGAAGGCAAACTCCTCGCTCACGGCATTGCCGTAAAGCGCAGACAGGTCACGGTTCCAGGTGGATGCAAGACAGGTCAGCGACGGGAACGCCACCACATAGTCGTTGGTCCAGCCTGCAGGTTTCCACGTGTTCCACTCCAGTTCCTCGCGTACACCGTGAGGACCGTCGTCCATGTTCAGCTGTCGTATGCCCAAACGGGGTACGCCTGCCGACGTGAACTTGCTCTGTGCGTGGAGAATCTGGATTTTCTCATGGGTGGTCATGCGGCTCAGCGCATCCTTTACCCGCTCCTCGATGGGGGCATTAGGATCTGAATAGACCTGTGCTTTTGCGGTCGACATCATTGCTAAACTTAGAAATGATGCAAGGAAAATAGTTTTGTTCATCTTCTGGTTGGCTTGGTTTGGCCACAAAGTTACGGAATAGGAATGGATTATGCAAGCAAAACGATTATTTTTTATTCATCAAATCGTTTGTTTGTTCAAAATAATTCGTACCTTTGCACCTCGAAAGCATATTATTATAGAGATGTCTGCAAGTGGCTTTATTAAAATGGTAGTCGTTGCGTTATGTCTTTCGGCATGCACAGGAAGAAATGCACGCACAGAAGGTGACGGCATGGCGAACGACGATTTGCAATCTGAGGCAGATGCTGAGTCGGCCGATAGCCTTGCGCTGGCCGACGAGATCATGCCGGAAGGAGCCGACGAACTGTTCGACGACTTTATCTTCAATTTCGCCACCCATCAGCGGCTGCAGTTGGAGCGCATCAACTTCCCCCTGCTGGTCAACTCCGGCCAGAAGCAGGAGCGTATAGAGCGTAGTCAGTGGCAGATGGACTATTTCTTCATGCATCAAGACTACTACACGCTTATTCTTGATTCGCCTGACCAGATGGAGCTTGTCAAGGACACGGCCTTGCAGGAAGCCATTGTAGAGAAGATCTTCCTTAATGAGAGCTTTGTCAGACAGTACTTCTTCAGTCGTAAGTCAGGACGGTGGATGCTAAATGAAATCCGCAACCAGACACTTCCTCGCAATCACAACGCTTCGTTCCTTGCCTTCTATCAGCAGTTTGTGAGCGATTCGGCTTTCCAACGGGCAAGTCTCTCTTCTCAGATGGAATTTTCCGGGCCTGACCCTGACGACGATTTCAACCAGATAGAAGGCGTGATAACTCCTGACTTCTGGGATGCTTTTGCTCCTGAGTTCCCCACACGCATGTTATATAATATTGTGTATGGACGCCAGAAAGCTTCTGCCCATGAGAAAATCCTCGTGCTGCGCGGAATAGCCAATGGCCTGGAAGTCTGGATTACATTCCGGCATCAGAACAACAGATGGATGCTAACCAAACTGAATACCTGAGAAAGATGAAAGACGAGCGCAATTACAGTCTTTTGCCGCACAACACCTTTGGCATTGAGGCCGTCTGCCGCCGCTATGTAGAGTTCTCTTCGATGGAAGAGGCCCGTGAGACTGCAGCCCTGCTGAGACATGAGGATACTCCCTTCTTGATTATAGGAAGGGGCAGCAATCTGCTGCTCACTCGCGATTTCGAAGGCATCGTGGTACGTTCGGCCATCGACGACATTACCCTTCAACCAGCTGGAGACCATACGCTGGTCAGAGTTGGCAGTGGCATGGAGTGGGATGCCTTTGTGGCGTGGTGTGTGGAGCACGACCTGCATGGAGCTGAGAACCTTTCGCTGATTCCTGGCGATGTGGGAGCCTCTGCCGTTCAGAATATTGGTGCCTACGGTGCGGAAGCTGCTGATATTATATATAAGGTGGAGACTGTCAGGATAGCCGATGGGCAGCAGGTGGAGCTGAAAGCCGAGGACTGCGCTTACGGCTACCGTCAGAGTCGCTTCAAGCACGAATGGAAGAACCAGTATCTCATCACCCATGTGGTCTACCGGCTTTCGTCTGTCTTCGTCCCCCAGCTTGACTACGGCAACATTCGTGCCGAACTGCAACAGCGAGGCATCGGCCAACCCACAGCTCAGGCTTTGCGCGATGTGATCATAGCCATTCGTCAGCAGAAACTTCCCGATCCTCAGGTGTTGGGCAATGCAGGCAGCTTCTTTATGAACCCTGTGGTGGGTCGTGAAGTGTTCGAACGGCTACAGCGTCAGTTTCCTGAAATGCCGCATTATCCCGTCGATGCCCTGCATGAAAAGATTCCTGCTGCCTGGCTCATCGATCAGTGCGGATGGAAAGGCCGCTCTTTGGGCAGGGCTGGTGTTCACGACCGTCAGGCTTTGGTGCTGGTCAATCGTGGCGGAGCCAGTGGCAGTGAGGTTGTGACCCTTTGTCATGCCATCCAGGCCGATGTGCGTCAGCGGTTTGGCATCGAGATCAGTCCGGAGGTAAATATCGTCTAACCTCACACTTAGCGTCCTTATGCAAATCACCTTTCTTGGAACAGGAACCTCATGTGGTGTGCCCGTCATAGGCTGCCAGTGTCCTGTGTGCAGGAGTAGCCATCCTCATGACCGGCGTTTGCGATGCTCCATCCTTGTTGAGACGGAGCAGACACGCTTGCTCGTTGACTGTGGCCCCGATTTTCGTGAACAGATCCTTCCGCAGCCTTTCCGCCGTATTGACGGCATCCTTGTCACCCATGCCCACTATGATCACATGGGCGGTATGGACGACGTGCGGCCCTATTGCCAGTTTGGAGAAATCAATGTCTATGCCGATGAATTGGCTTGCAAGGGCATGCTCCAGATGCTCCCTTATTGCTTTGCAGAGAACCGCTATCCTGGTGTGCCTGCCATTGGGCTGCATCGCATACAGGCAGGAGAGCCTTTCCGCATTGGTGATATTGACATTTTGCCTGTCAGGGTGATGCACGGTCAACTGCCCATTCTGGGCTATCGCTTTGGTACTTTTGCCTATATCACTGACATGAAGACCATTGACGACGACCAGCTGTCCTTGCTTCAGGGGGTCGACACACTGGTGGTCAACGCCTTGCGCTTCGACCGTCCCCATCATTCCCATCAACTTGTGGACGATGCCGTGGCTTTTGCCCGTAGGGTAGGGGCTCGTCATACCTTGCTCACCCACATGTGTCACGACATTGGGCTTCACGAAGAAGTCAACAAGATACTTCCTGACCATGTGGAACTGGCCTTTGATGGTATGGAATTGATAGTTTCTGGTTAAGAAATGTTATAATCTAAAACTTTTTCGGCGCAATTCTTGCAGGATTGAAACTTTATCCCTACTTTTGCACCGTGTTTTTCATAGTATTAGATTTAAGGTTAACAAAGGTTGGAGTACAGCGGTACTCCTTTTTTTGTTAAATGGGTATTGAAGAAAACCGCGTTTTCCTTTGTGCTTCTCCGTTTTTTTCGTATATTTGCCGCCAAAATTACATTTCCTGTATCCTAAAGAAATGAACAGTAAGGTACTTCTGATTTATACGGGCGGAACGATTGGCATGAACCGTAATCCGCTGACAAAGGCGCTCGAGCCGTTCGATTTCGAGCTTCTTCTTCAGAATGTTCCTGAGCTGAACCAGTTTGACACCCAGATTTCGACCTACCAGTTCTCGCCGCCCATTGACTCGAGCGACATGTCGCCTGCACTATGGACACAGCTTTCGCATGTCATTGCCGACCATTATGATGAGTACGACGGATTCGTGGTGCTTCACGGTACTGATACGATGGCCTACACGGCCTCGGCACTGAGCTACATGCTTGAGAACCTGACGAAGCCCGTCATCTTTACGGGTTCGCAGCTGCCCATTGGCCAGTTGCGTACCGACGGTAAGGAGAACCTGATTACGTCGATAGAAATTGCTGCGGCCCGCCATCAGGACGGCACCGCTATTGTGCCCGAAGTGGGCATTTACTTCAACGGTCACCTGCTGCGTGGTAACCGTACGACGAAGCAGAGTGCCGAGGAATTCAATGCCTTCGAGTCGTTCAACTATCCGCACCTTGTCGATGCGGGGGTAAACATTACCTATCATGAAGACAGGATGCTGAAGCCTGACTTCTCCCGACCGATGAAGCCCCACTTCCGCTTAGACAATAACGTGATTATCTTCTCGCTGTTCCCGGGCATCCGTGAGGATCTGATCCGCCACATCATCGCCACACCCAATCTGCGTTCCATTGTGATGCGCACCTTCGGAAGCGGTAATGCTCCGCAGAATCCCTGGCTCATCAGTGCGTTGCGGGAAGGCACACGCCGTGGCAAGGTCATTGTGAACATCAGTCAGTGCATGCAAGGCAGCGTTGAGATGGGGCGCTACGACACGGGCTACCAACTAAAGGAGGCTGGCGTGATCAGTGGTTTCGACTCGACGGTGGAGAGTGCGGTGACGAAACTGATGTTTCTCCAGTCGCATTACGACAACCCTGAGCAGGTGCGCCGATACATGCAGCGCAGCATCAGGGGTGAGATAAGTGAGAATTAACAGAGTTTATTTACTAACATTTAAAACAAAAACTATGAAGAGTCTGAAAGGAACCAAGACAGAAAAGAACCTCCAGGAGGCTTTTGCAGGCGAGTCGCAAGCACGTAACAAGTACACATTCTTTGCCTCGAAAGCCAAGAAGGACGGCTATGTGCAGATTAGCAAGATCTTTGAAGAGACGGCAGCTAACGAGAAAGAGCATGCCGAACTGTGGTATAAGTACCTGAACGGTGGCAAGGTCAGTGACACCCCCACCAATCTGGAGGATGCTGCCGGTGGCGAGAACTTCGAGTGGACGGACATGTATGCCCGCATGGCCCGTGAGGCCCGTGAGGAAGGCTTCGACGAGATTGCCGAGAAGTTTGAAGGCGTGGCAGCCATTGAGAAGGAACACGAGGAGCGTTACCGTAAACTGCTCGACAACATCAGAAAGGAGCGCGTGTTCTCGCGTGACAATGATGTGATTTGGCAGTGCAGCAACTGCGGCCACATTGTTATTGGCAAGAAAGCCCCCGAAGAGTGCCCCGTGTGCAATCATGCCCAGGCCTATTTCCAGGTGAAAGCAGAGAACTATTGATTTTTCCGCAGAAAATCCTTGGTTGTTTCAATCAAATGATATACCTTTGCGGTCATGTTGAAACAACTATACATTAAGAACTTTACCCTCATCGAAACGCTTGACATCGCGTTTCGTGAGGGTTTCTCCGTAATAACAGGCGAGACAGGCGCCGGAAAGAGTATCATTTTAGGGGCCATGGGCCTGTTGCTTGGCCAGAGAGCCGACTCGAAAAGCATTAAGAGTGGGGCTGATAAATGTGTTATTGAGGCTCATTTCGACTTGTCGAACTACGACATGGAGGCTTTTTTCGAGCAGAACGAAATTGAGTATGAGGCTAATGACTGCATTGTGCGCCGTGAACTGACCGCGTCAGGCAAGAGCCGCGCCTTTATCAACGACACCCCCGTGTCGCTGTCGTTGCTGAAGGAACTGGGCGACCAGCTGATGGACATCCACTCGCAGCACCAGAACTTGCTGCTGGCCAAGCAGGACTTCCAGTTGGGCGTGGTCGAC
The DNA here is from genome assembly GCA_947304695.1 of uncultured Prevotella sp. The sequence goes on along the minus strand of CAMZBS010000066.1, from coordinate 2,319 downwards.
ATCGTGGCCGACGATGCCAAGGAGTTGAATGCCTTCCAGCAGCTGTTTGCACGCTATCAGGATGCCGCCAGGCGTTTGCAGACGATGAGGAAGGACATTGAGGACAACCGCCAGCGTGCAGACTTCCTGCGGTTCCAGTATGAGGAACTCTCAAATGCCCGTCTCTTCGACGGAGAACAGGAGGAACTGGAGCAGCGTAGCGAGACCATGACCCACTCGGAAGACATCAAGACGGCACTTTATGAGGCCGACAATGCCTTGTCGGGTGATGTTGCAGGCATTGTCTCGCAGTTGAAGCAGGCAGCTTCGGCCCTTCACGGCATTGAGCGCGTGTTCCCAAAGGTGGGCGAATTGTCGCAGCGTTTAGACAGCAGCTATATCGAAGTGAAGGACATTTCTCAGGAGGTAGGGACACTGCTTGAAGGCATTGACTTCGACCCTGCTGAGTTGGATGCCGTCAATGCCCGGCTCGACAAGATCTACGACCTTGAGAAGAAATACCATGCCCAGACGGTAGAGGAACTGCTGTCCCAGCAGGAACAGCTGCACCAGACGCTGAGCAATATAGAGAACAGCGATGAGGCACTGGCCGATCTTGAGCAGGAAGTGGAGAAACTGAGGACAGACAGCACCGCTGCCGCCGACAAACTTTCAGCCTGCCGTAAGAAGGCGGCTGCCAGGATTGAGAAAGAGATGCAACAGCGACTTGTGCCTTTAGGAATGCCCCATGTGCGCTTTGCCATCGAACTGGAGCCGACTGAGCTGTCGAAGAGTGGCAGCGATAAGGCTTTGTTCCTCTTCAGTGCCAATACCTCCACTCCCATGCAGCCTGTAGCCCAAGTGGCTTCAGGTGGTGAGATTGCCCGTGTGATGCTGGCACTGAAGGCACTGATTAGTGGTGCCGTGAAGCTGCCCACCATTATCTTTGATGAGATAGATACAGGTGTGAGCGGTAAGATTGCCGGACAGATGGCGCAGATCATGGCCGAGATGGGCAGTCATGGCCGTCAGGTCATTAGCATCACCCACCTGCCCCAGATTGCCGCACAGGGCACTACCCACTACAAGGTCTATAAGGAAGAGACACCCACCGGCACTGCCAGCCACATGCAACAGCTCACTCAGGAGGAGCGTGTCACCGAGATTGCCCAGATGCTCAGCGGCAACGACGTGAGCGAGGCCGCTATTCAGAATGCGAAGGAACTGCTTAGCAGCCAAGCTGGCAAGGGGGGCAACCCGATTAAGACAATTGCATTCCTTGCTTTTCTCGTTTCTTCTTTCTCCCTTCTCACTTCTTCTTTGCCCCTGCATGCTCAGTCCTGGACAAAGAAAGCCTCCAAGGCTGTGGTCACGCTGAAGACCTTCAATGCCGACGGCACACTGCTGGGCAGTTCCACTGGCTTCTTCGTTGGTGAGCAGGGCGAGGCCGTGAGCAGCTATGCTCCCTTCCGTGGTGCAGAAAAGGGCATTGTGTTCGATGCCGACGGCAAGGAGTACCCTGTGGAGTGCATGCTGGGAGCCAATGAGACTTATGATGTGGCCAAGTTCCGTGTGGCGGGCATCAAGAAGTCGGCAGCCTTGAAAGTGGCGCAGGCTCCGCTCCCTGTGGGCAGCATGGCATGGCTCCTGCCTTGCCGTGAGCAGAAGAATGCTGTTCAGGGTGTGGTGAGGAAGGCCGAGACGTTTAATACTGACAATGCATACTACACCGTGGCAGTACGGATGCCGGAAGGTGCCGAGGGCTGTCCGTTGCTCAACGAGCAGGGTGAGGTGGTTGGTCTCATGCAGGCATCCGCACGTCAGGGCGACACCATCAACTATGCTGTCTCGGCCCGTTTTGCCGAAGGGCTCCGCATCACCGGACTCAGCATCAACGATCCCGCCCTGCGTGCCACCAGGATCAAGACCGACCTGCCTGCCGAGCTCGACCAGGCCGTGCTGACGCTCTATGTGGCATCGTCGGCCAGCGACTCACTCGGCTATGTCCAGTTGATTAACGATTTCATTGCGCGTTTCCCCTCGGCTCCTGATGGCTATGAGAGCCTGGCCCTGCTGCACTACAACGCCAACGACTTTGCTGCTGCCCAGCGCGATTATGAGCAGGCCATCAAGGTGTCTGAGAAAAAGGATGAGACCCATTATGCCTATTCGCGTCTCATCTATCAGAAAGAAATCTACAAGGCTGACGTTCCCTTTGCCGAATGGTCGCTCGACAAGGCATTGCAGGAAGCCCGCACGGCCTACGAGCTCAATCCGCAGCCCAGCTACCGTCACCAGCAGGCAGTAGTGCTCTTTGCCCAGAAGCAGTATGCCGAAGCC
>CAMZBS010000065.1 GCA_947304695.1 uncultured Prevotella sp. | reverse complement strand
TCTATGCCATCGGCTTCTCGCTGAACATGCTGACGCTCTTTGCCCTTGTACTGGTCATTGGCACCGTGGTAGACGATGCCATCGTAGTGGTCGAGGCGGTACAGGCAAAGATGGAGAGCGATTCAAGTGGAGAGTGTAGAACGGAGAGTGTAGAGTTTGCCATGCACAACATTACCTCGGCTCTCATCACCACCACACTGGTGTTCATGGCCGTCTTCGTGCCAGTGTGCTTCATCGGTGGTGTCACGGGAACATTCTACACGCAGTTCGGACTGACAATGGCTATTGCCGTGGGCATCTCGCTCTTCAACGCACTGACACTCTCCCCTGCCCTCTGCGCCATCATCATGAAGCCCAACAAAGGCGAGAGCCGTTTCCAGAAACATTTCGAGGCTGGCTTCAAGTCGCTCGTCATCCATTACAAGAAATCGGTGTCGGGATTCCTGCGCCGACAATGGCTGGCCGTGGCTCTGGTTGCGGTGGCCATCGGTGTGCTGGGATGGATGATGCGCACCACAAAGACTGGACTGGTGCCCAACGAGGACATGGGAACGGTGTTCATCAACGTGCAGGCATCGCCAGGCAGCAGCCTACAGCAGACCTACCATATATTAAAGGAGGTGGAGGAGCGCATCAAGGATCTGCCACAGTTGCGCATGTACTCGCTCATTGCGGGCAACAGCAACAACTTTGAGCAGTCGTCGTCGAACGGTAACTTCACCCTGAAACTGAAGAAATGGGACGAGCGAACAGGCAAGGGCGACGACGTGCAGAGTGTCGTGGAGGAGATATACCGTAGAACGGCCGACATTGCCAATGCGAAGATACAGGTGAACACGCAGAACATGCTGCCAGGCTTCGGACGACTGAACGGCTTTGAGATGCACGTGCAGGACAAGCATGGCGGCACCATCGACGAGCTGCTCACGCAGACCAACCGCCTGATTGCAGCCTTGAACGAAAGACCGGAGATCAGCCGTGCCTTTACCAACTTCTCGCTGAAATACCCGCAATACCGCATCGAGGTCGATGCTGCCCTCTGCAAACGCAGAGGGGTGTCGCCCAGCGACGTGCTGGCTGCACTCAGTGGTTACGTGGGCGGACTTTATGCTTCGAACTTCGTGCGCTTCACCAAGCTCTACCGCGTCATGGTGCAGGCCTCGCCTGAATACCGTCTCGACACTGAGTCGCTCAACAACATCTTCGTGCGCAACAACAAGGGCGAGATGTCACCCATAGGCCAGTATATCACGCTGACCCGCATCTACGGCAGCGAGACACTCTCGCGCTTCAACCTCTTCCCCAGCATCAACGTAGGCGGCACAGCAGCCGAGGGCTACAGTAGCGGACAGGCTATCGAGGCCATTCGTGAGACTGCTGCAGAAGTGCTGCCCGAAGGCTACGGCTATGAGTTTGGCGGCATGACCCGCGAGGAAGCCTCGTCGCAGAACACGTCGACGCTCGTGTTCGTCATCTGCATCATCTTCATCTTCCTCATCCTTTGCGGACTCTATGAGAGTCTCTTCATTCCACTGGCCGTCATCCTGAGTGTGCCCTTCGGACTGATGGGATCGTTCATCTTCGCCCGTCTGTGGGGACTGGAGAACAACATTTACATGCAGACGGGCCTCATCATGCTCATCGGCCTGCTTTCGAAGACAGCCATCCTGCTCACCGAATATGCCAGCACACGTCGCCGCCAGGGCATGGGCATCGTCGCTGCTGCCCTCGATGCTGCCGCAGTGCGCCTGCGTCCCATCCTCATGACTTCGCTGACCATGGTGTTTGGCTTATTGCCCTTGGCACTGGCCACAGGCGTAGGAGCCAATGGCAACCGCTCACTCGGCGTGGGTGTGATTGGCGGCATGCTCATCGGCACCGTCGCGCTGCTGTTCATCGTCCCTACCCTATTCGTCATTTTCCAGACCATTGAGGAGAAAGTGTTCCGTCGGCGTAAATAACCAGTACTGAAATATCACTATTAACAAAAAAACAAAACATAACAATAACGATGAAAAGAATCCTTATCTCAGCACTTGTCCTGCTTCTGGCAGGATGGAGCATGGCAGCCGCTGACAACGAAGACGGCAGCCGCCTGTGGTTGCGCCTTGACAACGCAAATGCCACAGCTACGATTACGGGCGTGAAGGGAACGGCCATGACCGAGTTGCAAACTTACTGGCAGGGAGGCCCCGTCGTACTGAAACGCCAGAAAGGCATGGGCCAAGACGGCTACACCATTAAGAGCCAGGGGGGAAAGACCCTGATCACGGCTGCCAACGATGCAGGTCTGCTCTACGGTGCCTACCATCTGCTGCGACTACAGCAGACAGGACAGTCGTGCGAAGGACTTGACATCAAGGAACAGCCTGCCTACGACCTGCGCATCCTGAACCACTGGGACAACCCCAACGGCACTGTGGAGCGTGGCTTTGCAGGAAAGAGCATATTCCTCAATCCCGACCCAGTACGAATGAAGATATATGCCCGTGCCAATGCCTCAATAGGCATCAACGGCACCGTACTCAACAATGTGAACGCCAGTCCACAGGCACTCTCCACCGAGAGCCTACAGAAAGCCAAGGGAATAGCCGACCAGCTGCGTCCTTATGGCATACGCGTCTATCTCTCCATCAACTTCGCCTCGCCCATCAAACTGGGAGGCTTGAAGACCGCCGACCCGCTCAATGCTGAGGTCATCAGTTGGTGGAAGGACAAGGTAAACGAAATCTACCGACTCATTCCCGACTTTGGTGGCTTCCTCGTGAAGGCCAACTCCGAGGGTGAGCCTGGCCCACAGGACTTCGGGCGTACCCATGCCGACGGTGCCAACATGCTGGCAGAGGTGCTGCGTCCTCACAAAGGCATCGTGATGTGGCGTGCCTTTGTCTATGCTCCCCAGAGCAACGACCGTGCCAACCAGGCCTACCTGGAGTTCATGCCCCTCGACGGCCAGTTTGCCGACAACGTCATCATCCAGATCAAGAACGGCCCCATTGACTTCCAACCGCGTGAGCCTTACAGTCCGCTGTTCACCGCCATGCAAAAGACACCGATGATGGTGGAGTTCCAGATTACTCAGGAATACCTCGGTGCAGCCAACCACCTGGTCTATCTGGCTCCCATGTGGAAAGAGTTCTTCTCGTTTGTCAAGCCCGCCAGCCTGAAGGCCATGGCTGGTGTGGCCAACATAGGCGACGACATCAACTGGTGCGGTCACCACTTTGCACAGGCCAACTGGTATGCCTTCGGACGACTGGCCTGGAACCCGCAACTCTCGTCAAAGGAGATAGCAGAGGAATGGCTCGCCCAGACATTCAGCCTGCAGGGCAACAACAAGTCTGAGATGCTCAGCGTGATGCTCGACTCACGTGAAGCCTGTGTCAGCTACATGATGCCACTGGGCATTCACCACATCTTTGCAGGCACCCACCACTATGGTCCCGAACCATGGTACGCTCCGAAGGGTGTAAGAGCCGACTGGACCCCACCCTACTACCACAAGGCCGACGCTGTCGGACTGGGCTTTGACCGCACAACAACAGGTTCGGGCAATGTCAAGCAGTATCCTGAGACACTCTGCCAACTCTACAACGACATCAACAGCTGCCCCGAGAACCTGCTTACCTGGTTCCACCATGTGCCCTGGGATTACCGCATGAAGAGCGGTCGCACCTTCTGGGACGAGCTGTGCCACAAGTATGATGAAGGGGTGCATGCGACACGCCGTTTCCTGGCCGTCTGGGATGCCATGCAGCCCTATGTGGACAGTCAGCGGTTCAATGAGGTGCAGCGCAAGCTGCGCATCCAGGCCCGTGACGCTGAGTGGTGGCGTGATGCCTGTCTGCTCTATTTCCAGACATTCTCCCACCGTCCCATACCGCAGGACGTAGAGCATCCCGTCCACAACCTTGACGAGATGATGCAGTTCAAGATTCGCATCGGCATGTATGAGAATCCTGAGAGCGGATATAACAAATAACGATACTGTTTTTTTGAGTATGAAGAAGCTTTTAACATGTTTACTAGCCATGATCGGGCTGACTACCGCCTGCGGCCAAGAGACTGGCAATCCAGTGAATACCGAGACCTACGAGGTTGACGTGTTTAAAACCAAGAGCGGAAAGACCATGAAGTTCCATGCACTTGTGCATGCCAGCATCCGTATTGAGTACGACGGGAAGGAGATAGAGATAGACCCTGTGACGAAGTTGGGCAACAAGGTGATAGACTATGCCGCCATGCCCAAGGCCGACTATCTGCTTGTGACACATGAGCATGGTGACCATTTCAACAAAGAGGCTATCAAGTTGCTAACTGGTGACAAGACACGGTTCATCACCAATGGGCGCTGTGCAGAGATGTATGGGTCGGGCGAGGTAATGAAGAACGGCGACATGCTGAAGATAGCCGATGACTTCACGATAGAGGCTGTTCCGGCATATAACAAAACCGAGGGACGCACGCAGTTCCACCCAAAGGGGCGTGACAATGGCTACATCCTGACCATCGACGGACTGAGAATCTATATTGCGGGAGATACGGAGGACATTCCGGAAATGTCGGCCATTCACGACATTGACATCGCTTTCATGCCCTGTAACCAACCCTATACAATGACTCCAGAGCAATTGGTAAGGGCAGCGAAGACAGTCAAGCCCAAGGTGCTGTTCCCCTATCACTACGGGCAGACCGACGTTAGCGGCATACCGTCTCAACTCAAGGATGACGGCATTGACGTGAGAATCAGGCACTACGAATAAAAAAAGAGCATAAATAGTAAACATATCCGTTTATGAATCGTAGTCAAGAAATCATTCGCACCAGTTGGATAGGCATTGCTGCCAATGTGCTGCTGGCGGGGTTCAAGGCCGCAGTAGGCATTCTGGCCAGCTCGGTGGCCATTGTGATGGATGCCGTCAACAACCTGAGCGACGCGTTGTCGAGCGTCATCACCATCGTAGGCACTAAACTCTCACAGCGTCCTGCCGACCGGAAGCATCCCTTCGGCTTTGGACGCATTGAGTATTTCAGTGCCATCATCATCGCCGTCATTGTGCTCTCGGCAGGCATCACCTCGCTCATTGAGTCGGTGAAGAAAATCTTCGACCCCACGGAGCCTTCCTACACCACCACGACGCTAGTAGTCATCGTGGTGGCTATCGTTGTGAAAGTCATTCTCGGACAGTATGTGAAGCGCAAGGGCAAGCAACTGAAGAGCGACGCGCTGATTGCTTCTGGTTCGGATGCACTGTTCGATGCCATTATCACCCTTGCCACACTCATCTCTGCTGGTGTCATGCTGTTGTGGAGCGTGTCGCTCGATGGCATTCTGGGAGCATTGATTTCCCTCGTTATCATAAAGGCTGGTATCGAGATGCTTGCTTCCCCCGTCAACGAACTGCTGGGTACGAGCATTTCGGCAGATTTTGCCAAACAGATTCAGAAAGAGGTCTCAGATTTCGAAGGTGTTCACGGTGTCTTCGACATGATTCTTCATAATTATGGACCCGATGTAAAGATTGGTTCGCTGCACATCAACGTAAATGACACAATGTCAGCATACGACATTCACGGCCTGACACGACGGATTTCCACTCAGATGTATGAACGTCACGGTATCATCATGACCGTCGGCGTCTATGCCATTGCTACAGGCGACAACCGCCGCGCCGAATTGCAGTCAAGAGTGATGCAAACACTTGCCGCCCACAAGGATATTGTTCAGGTACATGGCTTCTACTATTCGGAGAAGGACAATTATCTCTCCGTCGATGTTGTCCCCGACATCTCCATCCACGACGATGCAGCTCTTATCAGTCAACTCCTCAACGAGATACAGCCATTAGTGCCAGGAACAAATGTTGTCATCGTTGTGGATCATAATTATAGCGAGTAACGTAAGCTGCACATTTTCAGCACCCCAACATTGCTGAAGGGGTGATGCCAAGTGTGACACGCAGCATACAGGCAATCCTGAGTGTCGGCTTGCCGATAGGATGGCAGACACGCAGACGAACTTGAACACGAAATTCATAGAAAAAAGCACTCTCTTGAGTGGTGCTTTTAGACAAAAGGGGACGGTGAGAATGGCTCTTTATGAGTCAGCGGTTTGCTGTTTAGGAGGCAGAAGGCCGCTGACAGGGCGGCAGAAAGCCTCAGACGCATCGAAAACAAGGCTTAAACGCATCGAAAATGAGGCTTAGATGCATCGGAAATGAGGCTCAGTTGGGACATAAAATGGCTGTTTTTAAGGGATAGCGAAGGCTCTGAAAGCACAAACACCTGACTATCAAATAGTTGCAGAAATGCCCATAATTCGCTTATTTGCGACCGACTGAGCAGTTGGTGGATTCTGAGCGAATCTCAGAGGGGTGTTTGTAAAGATTTTACATAATTATTATGGCATTTTTGGCTGGTATATAAAGAATAATGTGTAACTTTGCGCTCTGCAACCGTGAACTTTTGTATTAGAAATGAACAAATACGCTCTATTCTTCGATATTGACGGAACACTGGTGAGCTTCAAGACCCACCAGATACCACCCTCGACCATATTTGCCCTGACACAAGCCAAGGCCAACGGGCACAAGGTGTTTATTGCCACCGGGCGTCCACCGCTGATTATCACCAACCTTGGAGCCATAGAGCATCTGATTGACGGCTACGTGACCATCAACGGGGCATTATGCTTCGTGGGCGAAGAGACTGTGAGATGCAAAGCCATTCCACCAGAGGATGCCAGACAGATGGTAGCCGATGCCCAGCAGAAGGACTACGGTCTGATTGTCGTGGGCGAGAAGGACGTGGCTGTGATGGATCCCAAGGGCGAGGTAGACAGGATTTTCCGTGGTGAGCTTGCCGTTGAGAATCTCAGTCTGGCAAAGCCGCTGCATCAGGTGATGCAACAGCGCATCCTGCAAATGACACCTTTCTTCCCAGAGAATTACGAGCCTGAACTGATGGCACTTATACCCGGCTGTACGTCAGGCCGCTGGCATCCTGCCTTTACTGACATCACGGCAAAGGGGGCCGACAAGGGCGAAGGTCTTTTGGCTATGGCAGCCTACTTAGGACTCGACCCTCAGTTCACCATGTCGTTTGGCGACGGTGGCAACGACACTTCGATGATCAGGACGGCAGGTATCGGCGTGGCAATGGGCAATGGCCTCGACTCGCTGAAGCAAGAGGCAGACTACGTCACTACTGCCGTTGACGAGGAGGGGGTCATGAACGCTCTGAAACACTTTAAGCTAATATAGAAACTATCTGGTACTCAAGAAGAAATGCAATCAAAAAGAAATATCACCTTGTGGCTGGTCTTGTGCTTATGTATGACCATAACAGCGCAAGAGACTTCAACAGCACATCGTCATTCGGAGGATTCAACCGACGTATTCTTCCGTCATCTGCAACTGAACGAACTGACGGTGACAGGCGTGACAGGCGACACAAAGCTGAAGCACGCCACAACGCCAGTGAGCATCATACAGCCACAGGTGCTTAGGGCTACAGCAGATACCAACATCATCGACGCCATTGACCATCAGCCTGGTGTGAGCCAGCTGACCACGGGCAGTGGAATCTCGAAGCCCATCATACGCGGACTGGGCTACAACCGCGTGGTGGTGATGAGCGAAGGGGTGCGCCAGGAAGGACAGCAATGGGGCGACGAGCACGGTGTGGAAGTAGACGGCAGCAGTATCGGTTCGGTGGAGATCCTGAAAGGGCCTGCCTCGCTGATGTATGGATCGGACGCAATGGCGGGTGTGGTCATTCTTCATGCACAGCCAACACTGGGCGAAGGCCAGATGCGTGCCAACGTCGGCACAGAATATCAGACCAACAACGGACTCTTTGCCTACAACCTGTCGATGGCTGGCAACCAGAAGGGCTTCGTTTGGAATGCCCTTTATAGCGACAAGATGGCCCATGCCTATAAGAATAAGTACGACGGCTACGTGCCCGGTTCGCAGTTCCGTGAGCGGTCAGGACGGCTGATGCTGGGCCTCAACAAGACGTGGGGACACTCACGGCTGACAGGAACGGCCTATCACCTGACGCCAAGCATCATCGAAGGCGAACGCGACGAGACCACAGGCGAACTCGTGCGCTCGTCGGCTTCTCCGAAGAGTTACGCCAAGTCCCTACCCTTCCAGCAGGTGAAGCACTACAAGGTTGTATGGGACAACGCCGTCAATCTTCCGTCGGGCTATCTCAAAGCCATCATAGGCTACCAGCAGAACCGCCGTCAGGAGTTTGAGGAAAGTGCCGACGAATACGGCATCTTCCTGAAACTGCAAACGCTGACCTACGACCTGCGCTACATCACCAACGAATTTGCCGGATGGAAGCTGTCAACAGGCATCGGCGGCATGTATCAGCAGTCGGACAACAAGGGTGAAGAGTATCTCATTCCCGACAGTCGGCTCTTTGACTTCGGACTCTATGCCACTGCCACGAAAAGCCTTGGCGAACGCTGGACGCTCAGTGGCGGCATGCGCTACGACCATCGCCGACTGCACGGCGATGAACTCATCGAGGACGGCAATGCCCGCTTTGTGGATTTCTCGCGTCATTTCAACGGATTGACGGGTAGCGTGGGGGCCGTCTGCAACATCAACGAGCATTTCAACGTAAGACTGAACCTGGCCCGTGGCTTCCGTACGCCCAACATGAGCGAACTGGCCTCAAACGGTGTGCATGAGGGTTCCATCCGCTACGAAATAGGCGACCAGCAGCTCAAGGCTGAATACAGTCTGCAGGGTGACCTGGGACTCGACTTCACCTCGCGCTACATATCGGCACAACTGGCACTCTTCGCCAATCGCATAGATAATTTCATTTTCATCAGAAGCAACGGAACAGTGGTGAAAGACGGAGACACGGACTATCCCGTTTTTTCCTACACACAGGGCGATGCCCGTCTGCTGGGCTTTGAGGCAGGCTTTGACTTCCACCCCATCCACTCCATCCACTTCTCCAACACCTTCTCCTATGTCGATGCCCGACTCACCTCACACACCCAACCGCTCACATCTGAGAACAAGTACCTGCCCTTCACGCCTGCACCACACTGGACCTCAGAGCTGAAGTGGGAACTGCTGCACCATTCGCACAGTACCGTTGGCCATCGTCATGAGCCGCATAGCCCTTACCACTCTTTCCTCAACAACCTGTATATCGCTGCTAATCTGGACTGTTTCATGAAACAAACGCATGTTTATAGTGCCGACGACACAGAGACCGTGACACCTGGCTATGCACTGCTTGGCCTTTCGGCCGGTACTGACCTGCAAATGAAGGGGAAAAAGATAGCCGAGCTGTATGTGGTAGCCGACAACCTCTTCAACCGTGCCTACCAAAACCATCTGAGCCGACTGAAATATGCCGACGTGAACAGCGTGACAGGTCGTCGAGGCGTTTACAACATGGGACGTAACATCACGTTCAAAGTCGTGATACCTATATCAATAACTGAATAATTAAAAACATAGATGATATGAAAAAGATGATGACCATTGCCGTCCTGATGCTCACAGCTCTGACGGCAACAGCACAGGAGAAGTTCTGCATTGCCAAGGAAGGGAAGTCGGCACAGATTGTGGTGGACGACAACGACTGGAAGGGCGTGGTTCGTGCAGCCAACGACCTGGGCGACGATGTGCGCAAGGTGACGGGCATCGCTTCAAAAGTGGTCAACAGCCAAGAGGCAACCGACAACAGCATTATTGTGGGAACCATTGGCAAGAGCAGACTCATCGACCGCCTTGTGAAGCAGAAGAAGCTGGACGTAAAGAAAATCAAGGGTCACTGGAAAGGCTATATCATCGACGTTGTCGATCATCATCTTGTCATTGCAGGCAACGACAAGCGTGGCACCATCTATGGCATCTACGAGCTGTCGAAACGCATGGGCGTGTCGCCCTGGTACTGGTTCGGTGACGCACCCGTGATGCATAAGGACGAACTCTGGTACGACGATGGCTGCGAATATGACTGGCCCGCTGTGAAGTATCGCGGCATCTTCATCAACGACGAATGGCCCAGTTTTGGCACCTGGTGCCAGAAGCACTTTGGCGGAGTGAACTCGAAGGCATACGAAAATATCTTCGAGCTGCTGCTGCGCCTGAAAGCAAACTACTTCTGGCCTGCCATGTGGGCAACAGCCTTCAACGAGGACGATCCTGAGTCACCACGCCTGGCCGACGAGATGGGCATCGTGATGGGCACCAGTCACCATGAACCGATGATGCGCTCCCACCGCGAGTACCTGAAGCGCAAGGAGCAGGTAGGGCCTTGGGACTATGCCACAAACAAGGAACGCGTAGACCAGTTCTTCCGTGAAGGCATGGAACGCAACAAAGCCTACGACAACCTCGTGACCATCGGCATGCGAGGCGATGGCGACGTGGCCATGGGCAAAGGCGACGATGCCGAGAACATGAAGACGCTGAGGAACGTGATTGACGGTCAGCGAAAGATTATCAAGGGCATCTACGGACGCCCTGATGCTGTGCCCCAGCTATGGGCCATCTTTACGGAAGTGCAACGCTACTATGATGCAGGCTTCACCGTGCCCGACGACGTGACGCTGCTCTTCTGCGACAACAATTGGGGCTACATACGCCGTAAAGGCACCGAGATGGAACGCAAGCGCAAGG
>CAMZBS010000064.1 GCA_947304695.1 uncultured Prevotella sp. | reverse complement strand
CGACGGTGTGCCCACAAAGTCGGGCATGCACGAACTGAACGGAAACGACATCGAGTCGATTCAGGTGCTCAAGGATGCTGCCTCAGCTTCTATTTATGGTTCGCGCGCAGCCAACGGCGTGATCATCATCACCACCAAGAAGGGCAAGCAGGGCCAGGTGAAGGTGAACCTGGATGCCAGCATTGCTGCCTCGATGTATGCCCACCGCATGAAGGTGCTCAACGCCGAGGAGTGGGGCCGCGCCTTCTGGCAGGCCAACGTGAACGACGGCGTGAACCCCAACAACAACACGCTGGGCTACCGCTTCGACTGGGGCTACGACCAGGCTGGCGTGCCACAGCTCTACGGCGTGACAATGCAGAAATACATGGACGAGGCCAACACCATTCCGGCTTCGGACACCGACTGGTTCGACGAGACTACACGCACAGGTGTTATACAGAACTATAATGTCAGTGTGAGCAACGGCTCTGAACGTGGGTCGAGCTTTTTATCCCTGGGCTACTACAAGAACCTGGGCGTGATCAAGGAAACGGACTTCGAGCGTTTCTCGGCCCGCATGAACTCGGACTATAAGCTTTTCGGTGATGTGCTGACCGTTGGCGAGCACTTCACACTGAACCGCACGTCGGAAGTGGCCGCCCCTGGCGGATTCCTCGGCAACGTACTGCAGTACAACCCCTCGTTCCCCGTTTACAACACCCAAGGTGAATATGCCAACCTGACCTCCCCCTACTCTGACCGCGAGAACCCCGTGGAGGTGCTGGAGCGCAATAAGGACAACCGCTACACCTACTGGCGCACCTTCGGCGACGTATTCCTGAGCCTGCAGCCCATCAAGAACCTCACGCTGAAGACCACCTTCGGCATTGACTACAGCCAGAAGAAGCAGCGCTTATTCACCTATCCTATTAAGAATGGTAACGTGGCCAACAGCGACAACGCCGTGGAGGCCAAGCAGGAGCACTGGATGAAGTGGATGTGGAACGCCATTGCCACCTACAACCTGGAGATTGGCAAACACCGTGGCGACGTGCTGCTGGGCATGGAGCTGAACCGTCAGGACAACGAGTCCTTCGCCGGCAAGCGCTACGACTATGCCGTGCTCACCACCGACTACATGTGGCCCGATGCCGGCAGTGGCCGTCAGCAGGCTTTCGGTTCGGGCGACGGCTTCTCGCTGGTGTCGTTCTTCGGCAAGCTGAACTACACCTTCAACGATCGCTACCTGGCCAGCGTGACCGTGCGCCGCGACGGTTCGAGCCGCTTCGGTAAGAACAACAAATATGGTACGTTCCCCTCAGTCAGTGCCGGCTGGCGCATCTCTGAAGAGAAGTTCATGGAGGGCACCAAGGAGTGGCTGGACAACCTGAAGCTGCGCGCATCGTGGGGTCAGACTGGTAACCAGGAGATTTCGAACATTGCCCGCTACACCATCTACAAGGCCAACTATGGCGAGGCCGGCTTCGGCGGACAAAGCTATGGCACCAGCTACGACATTCAGGGCACCAACGGCGGACAGACGCTGAACTCTGGCTTTCAACGCGACCAGATAGGCAACGACGACATCAAGTGGGAAACCACCACGCAGACCAACATCGGTCTCGACTTCGGCTTCCTGCACAACGCTCTCTACGGTTCGTTCGAGTGGTACTACAAGAAGACCAAGGACATTCTGGTCTACATGCCGGGCATCGGCATCATGGGCGAAGGCAGCTCGAAGTGGATCAACGCCGGTGAGGTGGAGAACAAGGGTATAGAGCTGAACCTGGGCTACCGTGGCTCGGCAGGCGACTTCAGCTACGACATTGCCGGCAACCTGAGCACCAACCGCAACAAGGTGACCAAGCTGCCCGAGACCATCGCTTCGAAAGGCACTTTCGGTGGCAGCGGTGTGAAGAGCGTGGTGGGCCACCCCATCAACTCCTACGTAGGCTATGTCTACGACGGCGTATTCAAGAGCCAGGACGAGGTGGACAACCATGCCCGTCAGGACGGTGCTGCCGTGGGCCGCATGCGCTATAAGGACCTCGACGACAACGGCGTCATCAACGAAGCCGACCAGAAGTGGATCTATGATCCCACACCCGACTTCACCTACGGTCTGAACATCTACCTGCAGTACAAGGACTTCGACTTCACCATGTTCTGGCAGGGCGTGCAGGGCGTCGACGTGCTCACCTCGGTGAAGCCCGGCGACGACACCAACGGCGGCTACAAGGTGCAGACCGACCTCTGGGCTGGCGTCAACGTGCCTTATCTGAACAAGGGCGACCGTGTGCTCGATGCCTGGACACCGGCCAACAGCGGCTCGGACATTCCCGCACTCTCGCTCTACGACAACAACAACGAGAAGCGCTTCTCGACCTACTATGTAGAAAACGGCTCCTACCTGAAGCTGCGCACCATTCAGCTGGGCTACAACCTGCCCAAGGGCGTGACTGAGAAGCTGCACATGTCGAAGATCCGCACCTACCTTTCGGCACAGAACCTGCTCACCATCAAGAGCAGCAAGTTCACGGGTGTCGACCCCGAAAACGCGCTCTTCGGCTATCCTATTCCTGTCAATGTGACCTTCGGAGTCAATGTCGCTTTTTAAAGGTAGAACAGTAAAAAGAAAAAAACGATAGAATTATGAAAAAGAATATATTTAATAAGGTATGGAACTTGGCTAAAGCGGTTTTACCCTTTTACCTTTTTGCCCTTTTACCTTTATCCAGTTGCTCCGATTTCCTGGACGAGCAGAAACCGCAGGGAACACTCTCCGACATCGAGGTGACCAACCCCGACAAGGTAGACAACCTGGTCATTTCGGCCTACGCCATCTTCACCACCGCCGAAGACATCAACTCGTCGTTCTCGATGTGGAACTTCGACGTGCGCAGCGACGATGCCTACAAAGGCGGCTCGTCGACCAACGACGGCGACGTGTTCCACCAGCTGGAGGTGGAGAAGGGCGTGCTGACCACCAACTGGAACATCAACGACATGTGGGTGCGCCTCTACAAAGCCCTGTCGCGTGTCAACTCGGCCATTGCGGTCATTGAAAAGTGCGACGACAGCTATGCACTGAAGTCGCAGCGCATGGCCGAAATGAAGTTCTTGCGGGCCTATGCCCACTTCCTGCTGAAGCGTCTGTACAAGAACATTCCTTTCGTAACCGATCCCAACATGTCGGAAGAGCAATACAACACTCTCTCGAACAAGGAATACACCAACGACGAGGGCTGGCAGGTCATCATCAACGACCTGACCGAGGCTTACAACGCCCTGCCCGACAAGCAGGCCGACAAGGGCCGACCCACTAAGGCTGCCGCCGCTGCCTTCCTGGCAAAGGCCTATCTGTACAAAGCCTACCGCCAGGACGATGCAGCCTCGCACAGGGTGACCTCGATCAATGAAGACGACCTGAAGAAGGTGGTGGAATATACCGACCCTGCCATCTTCAATGCCGGTGGCTACGCTCTGGAACAGGACTTCCACAACAATTTCCGTCCTGAGAAAGAGTATGAGAACGGCGTGGAGTCGGTCTGGGCCATTCAGTATTCCATCAACGACGGATCTACCTACGGCAACCTGAACTGGAGCTACGGTCTGATTGTGCCCAACATTCCCGACGTGACCGACGGTGGCTGCGACTTCTACAAGCCCACGCAGAACCTGGTGAATGCCTTCAAGACCAATGGCAACGGTCTGCCCATGGCCAACAGCAACGATGCCAACTACGACATGGCGGCCGACAATGCCGACCCACGCCTGTTCCTCACCGTGGGCATCACTGGCCTGCCCTACATGTTCAACAAAAACTTCATCATGGACAAGTCGTCGGCTTGGAGCCGTTCAGGTGGCATCTACGGCTACTACGTCACGCTGAAGCACAACGTTGACCCCGCCCTCATTGGCAGCTACCTCATCCACGGCAGCTACTGGGCCAGCCCCATGAACCGCATTGTGTTCCGCTATGCCGACGTGCTGCTGATGCGCGCCGAGGCACAGGCTCAGCTGGGCAACACCACCGAAGCCATTGCGCTGGTGAACCAGATTCGCACCCGTGCCGCACAGAGCACGCAGATGATTGCCGACTATGAGAGCCGTTACGGCGTTCACATCTACTGCAAGAACTACGAAGGGGCCTACACCAAGGAAGAGGCTCTGCAGATTGTGAAGACCGAGCGCCGTCTGGAGCTGGCCATGGAGAGCGAGCGCTTCTTCGACCTGGTGCGCTGGGGCGATGCACAGCAGGTCATCACCAACTACGTCACCAAGGAGAAAGAGCGCGTCAGCTTCCTCGGCGACGCCCAGTTCCGTGCCGACCACGACGAGTATCTGCCCATTCCGCATGAGCAAATCTCTTCTTCCAACGGACACTATGTGCAAAACATCAACTGGGGAGAGTGAAACACTGAAGATTGAAATATAAATAAATCGGAATCCCGAAATTCACGAAATCACGAAATCCCGGAATAACGGAATAACGAAATCTCGAAATCACGAAATTCCGGAATATCGGAATAACGGAATCCCGAAATAACGAAATCCCGAAAAATCGTAAATTACGCAAATTATGAAAAAAATATTATATTCAGCATTCGCGCTCTTATGTTCAGTCATCGCACTGGTGGCCTGCTCGAGCGACAATGTGAGCGACCTCGCTCTTTCGGGCGACTGCATGGTTGAGGCGTTCGAACTGAACGACACTTATAAAGGTGTGATCGACCTGTCGAAGCGCACCATCAAGGTGAAAGTGCCCGTAGACTTCACTGGCAAGCAACAGATGAAGATTACCAAGATGGCCATTTCCGACGGAGCAAAGGCCAATATGACCGTGGGCAGCACGGTGGACTTCTCTGCCGCACAGACACTTAGCATAACCAACGGCGACCTGTTCCTCGACTGGGTGGTCAACGTCAGGAACGACGAGGCACGCATCACCTCATTCATCATCAACGACACCTACAAGGCCACCATCAACGAAGAAGACCACACCATCACGGCCTTCCTGCCTTCTACCGTCGACGTGACGAAGATTGTGCCCACCATTACACTAACCGAAGATGCCACCATTTCGCCTGCTGGCGGCGTGGTCACCGACTTCACCAATCCTGTCACCTACACCGTGACCGACAACACTGCCAAGGCCACCTACACCGTGACGCTGCAGACGGTAAGCGCACCGAAAGCCATCTTCCTGGGCAGCAGCAAGGCCACCAAGATGGAAGAGCTGGAAGGCGAGGAACTGGAGGCATGCAAGTGGATGACGGCCAATATCGAACAATCGATGTTCGTGTCGTGGGGCGACATGGCCAACATGGACCTGTCGAAGTGCGAGGTTATCTTCTGGCACTGGCAGCACCAGCCATCTGAAACGCTGAGCGACTTTGAAAGCGGTGCCACTTCTACCGCCATGGCCTATCGCAACAAGCTGCAGGACTACTACAAGAACGGCGGTGCCTTCATCCTGGGCCGTGCAGCCGTGAACTATGCCGCCTCGCTGGGTGCCGTGAAGGATCAGCGCTGTGCCAACAACTGCTGGGGCAGCAGCGACGAGGGTGGCGACATCATCAGTGCCGGAGGCGAGTGGAGCTTCCTGCCCAATGATGCCTCACACCCCCTGTGGCAAGGACTGGTGGGTGGAAATGAGAAGATCATTACCACCGATGCGGGCTACAAGATCTCGAACTGTGTGTCGCAGTGGGGCAGCTGGGGCTTCAGCGACTTTGCCGATTGGGAGCAGCAGACTGGCTGCCGCGCACTGGGCCATGGTGGCGACAATGCCGTGGTCGTATGGGAGGCACCTGCCTTCGACGGCACCTTCGGCAAGGGTGGCATCATCTGCTTCGGCTCGGGCTGCTACGACTGGTACTCGCCCAACGACTTCGTGCCCTACTATCACGACAACGTGGGTATCATGACGGGCAATGCCTTCAAGTATCTTTCGGGGCATTAAACATTTCAACGCCAACAAATCGGAATCCCGAAATCCCGAAATTAACCAAATCACGGAATAACGGAATAACGGAATCCCGAAATAACGGAATCCCGAAATAACAAAATAACGAAATAACGAAAAAAATCGCAAATTATGAAGACAATGATATTTCCAATATTCGCACTCATGCTGTCAGCCACTGCGCTGACGGCATGCAGCGACGACGAGTTCGAAGGCGACAGCCCAAAGGACTGGAACGGAACAACCTCGCAATTCATCCCCACTGACGAGCGTGGTTTCAACACCTACTACAACCCCACCATTGGGCGTTGCGGCGACCCCATGCCCTTCTACGACCAGAAGGCAGCCAACTTCAAGGTGCTCTACCTACAGGAGTACGACAACAACCCCTCGCACCGTTTCCACCCCATTTGGGGCGTGAGCACTACCGACGGCTGCAACTATGCGTCGATGGGCGAGGTGCTGCCCACGGCCACCAACGACTATGCACAGGATGCCGCACTGGGCACAGGCTGTGCCGCCTATAACGAGAAAGACGGCCTGTACTACATCTACTACACTGGCCACAACGGCAACTGCGAGAACCGCGAGGTGGTGCTGCGCGCCACGTCAGCCGACTTCAAGACATGGACAAAAGACATCGCATGGTCGCTCAAGGGCACCGACCACGGCTACTCGGCCAACGACTTCCGCGACCCGCAGATTTTCAAGGCCGACGACAGCCTCTACCGCATGGTCATTGCCACCTACCCCGCCGGGGGCGGCGACCCCGTGTTTGCTGAGTTCAAGTCGACCGACATGAAGGCTTGGGAGCACGTGGGCCATTTCAAGATGATCTGGGACCGCATGCTCGAGTGCCCTGACGTGTTCAAAATGGGCCAGTACTGGTATCTTGTCTACAGTGAGAGTCTGCAGCGCAGCTGGAGCCGCAAAGTGAAATATATGATGGCCTCCTCATGGGACGACCTGAAGGCATGCTTCAACGACGGACCCCGTTGGCCTGCCGACGGCCATGAGGGCGTGCTCGATAGCCGTGCCTTCTATGCCGGAAAGACGGCCAGCAACGGCACCGACCGCTACATCTGGGGCTGGTGTCCCTTCCGTTCGGGTGCCGACATTCACGAGAAGAACATCAACGTGGGGGCTGGTGACGGCAAGGAACCCAACTGGAGTGGTGCACTGGTGTGCCACAAACTGCTGCAGCACGCCGACGGCACGCTCACGCTGGGCGCCGTGCCCGCTATGGCTGCCAAATACAGCAAGGCACAAGAGGTGAAGGTGATGGCCAGCAACGGCTATGCCGACGGTACGCTCACGGGCAACGATGCCTACGTGCTCTACAACCGTCTGAGCACCTGCAACCACATATCCTTCACCGTCAAGACCTCAAACAACTGGGATAAGTTCGGAGTATCATTTGTGCGTGGCACCAATCCCGACTTCTACTACACCATGATTGTCAATCCCGAGGACGAGAACCACCGCAAGGTGAACTTCGAGCAGGAGGGCTATCGAATTAAGACAAACGACAAAGGCGAAGAAGAAACAATCATGAGCAAAGGCTTCATCGAAGGCATTGACGGCTACTGGTTTGAGCGTCCTTCCGATAACGTCTACAACATAGACATCTACACAGACAACTCTGTTCTGGTAATGTACGTCAACGATGTCTGTGCCTACACCCAGCGCATCTACGGCATCCAGAAGAACTGCTGGAGCATCAACAACTACGGTGGTTCCATTACCATCAGCGATGTGAAAGTCAGCCAGCAATAATTCAATCTCTGAACATAGTAATAATCGTTCAATGTAGCAGAAAAATGTTACATTGAACGATTTCTTTTAGCCGATGAAACAAGTTTTATCCTTTTACAATATGATTACTCCTATTTTTGTAGTCGAAAATCGAAACTTAATATAAACATAAAACTGAATGAACATGAGAAAAGTTTTACTTCTGGCAACAATGTTTGCCGCAACAGTGTGCAATGCTCAGATTGTCCTGTGGGATGGTGAGGACGAGTCGATTACCTCGCGTAATGAATTTGGTGGCTGGTGGGATCGAGGCAACCCATCGGTGGTGGACAATCCTGAGAAGGACGGCATCAACCCATCGGCCAAATGCATGAAGTTCACGATGACAGGCAACGACTTCGGACAGAAGCATGTGGCGTGTCCTTTCCGCGACTGGATGACACCCAATCTGGATGGTGGCCGCCGCGTGTCGCTGATGATTCGCAAAGCTCAGAACGACAATGTGATGATTGAGCTGTCAGATCCCACCAATGAAGGTGCTGCTAGCTACTGGGAAAAGACAGCAGCCTGGTATGGTGCTGAAGGAAAGTGGCAGAAGGTGGTGCTTGACTTCTCGACCAACGTCAATCTGAACGACTTCCCTGGTGTGATGAGCATTATGGCACAGACAGGCGATGTCAACGCTCCACAAGAAGTGTGGATAGACAATATCGTAATCGAAGAACCCGCCAAGGTGGATGGTAAGAAGCTGACCGACATTGCAGACAACTCACTGACTGGCGAGGTGAAGGTGACGGGATCGCTGATGCGTGGTGACTGCCAGAATACCAATGGCGACTGGTTCCGTGTGGACTACGACGACTTTGCACTGCTGCTCTCCAAGCTCTCTGCCGAGGCAACCATACTCGACGTGACAGAGGTGACACTGAAAGACCCCTACTGGGACCAGATTCAGGAGAAGTGCCCCGGCATTACCATCAAATTGGCCGACAGTGAAATTGCGGGAATTAGCGAAGTCGTATTTGGCAAATTTCTCAACAGTAATTATTTCACCCTCAGTGGACGGTGTGTGACTCAGCCGACAAAGGGGCTGTATATTTTCAATGGAAAGAAGTTAGTAAAAAAATGATTTTGATGAATTGTTTTGATTAGGTAGAAGGTTGTTTTTCAGGATAACATTGTAACTTTGCAGCAGATATTATTAATAAATAAAAACCGAATGACATGAAGAGAATCATTTTCACACTGATGGCAATAATGACGCTCACCTTGGTCAAGGGTCAGGTACAGCCAATGGTGCTGGGCGACAATCATGCCATGTTGAAGATGCAGCAAGGAAAACGCTACGTGCTACTACCCGTACAGGAAACGGAAGACATCGCCGCGATTGCAGTGCTGAACGGAAAAAACGACATGGTGCAACGTCTGAACGTAAAGCTGGCCATAGACCGTGTAGACTACTACGTTCCATACGAGCTGAACAATGCCAGCTTACTGGATATAGAGTTCCATGGCGACCGTCGGCAGAAGGGCACCGTAAGCGAATTTGTCTGCTGGCGGGCAATAAAGTTTTCCGACAAGTTCGACACAACAAACCGTGAGCGTTTCCGTCCCATCTATCACCACACGCCCCTCTACGGTTGGATGAATGACCCTAATGGTATGTTCTACAAAGATGGTGTATGGCACCTTTATTATCAGTGGAATCCATACGGCTCACAATGGGAGAACATGCACTGGGGACATTCCACCTCGCGCGATCTTATTCATTGGGAAAGTCAACCAATGGCTTTGCAGCCCGACTGGCTGGGATCGATATTCAGCGGGTCGTGCGTAACAAATGGTGACGAAGTAGTGGCTTTCTACACCTCGGCAGGCATGCACCAAACACAATCGATGGCTGTTTCGAAAGATGGTGGTCGCACGTTTGAGAAATACAGCGGCAACCCCGTTCTAACAAGCGACGTGCCCGACTTCCGCGACCCGCGTCCTTTCTGGAACGAAGACATCAAGGCTTGGAACCTCATTCTTGCTGCTGGTCAGGAGATGCGCATCTACTCATCGAAAAACCTGAAAGAATGGAACTATGAGAGTTCGTTCGGCAAAGAGTATGGCAACCACGGCGGCGTGTGGGAGTGTCCTGACCTGTTTAAGATAGACAACAAGTGGGTGCTCATCTGCAACATCAACCCGGGTGGTCCCTTTGGTGGAAGTGCCACGCAGTACTTCGTGGGACAGTTCGACGGCAAGAAGTTCACCTGCGAGTCGATGCCGAAGGTGACGAAGTGGTTGGAGTATGGCAAAGACCACTATGCAACAGTGTCGTTCTACAATGCCCCGGAGAACCGCCACGTGGTGCTGGCGTGGATGTCGAACTGGCAGTATGCCAACCAGGTGCCTACGAAGCAGTTCCGCTCGGCCAATTCCATTCCCCGCGACCTCGGCCTGTTCCAGCATGGTGAAGAGACCTACGTGAGCGTGGTGCCCTCAAAGGAGATGCTGGCCGTGCGCGGCGCGAAGGTGAAGGCACTGACGGTGGCTTGTGAGATAGTCGTCGATGTTAAGAACCAGACTGAAATAGTGTTGAGCAACAGCAAGGGTGAGCAGGTTGCAATGGTCTATGACGGCTTGAAACAGACGTTCAGTATGGATCGCACGAAGAGTGGCGACGTGAGCTTTAGCGAGACCTTCCCCTGCGTAACCGTAGCTCCTGTCTACGGACAGATCAAGCAACTACGCATCTTCATCGACCGCTGTAGCATCGAGGCTTTCGACAGTGATGGCAAGATGGCCATGACCAACCTTGTGTTCCCCTCAGAGCCGTATAATAATATAAAGGTAAAGGGTGGTAAAGCAACTATTTACGAAATCAAATACTAAAACAACATGGGTAATCAAAACAAAGCTATTTATCTCATCCCCGTAATGCTCTGCTTCTTCTGCATGGGCTTCGTGGATCTGGTGGGCAT
>CAMZBS010000063.1 GCA_947304695.1 uncultured Prevotella sp. | reverse complement strand
TAGCACAGCCTCAGGGTCGCGGCGGTGGTTTTGGCTTCGGTCCCAGAGATCCGAAACTCCTGGCTGAGGCCAAGTTCGATGTCAGCAATACCTCTTGGCAGAAGTACGAGGCCGTACTGACACCCGACAGCACCTGTCAGAATGCTTCGCTCCAGATTCTCGTGCTTACCCCTGGCGATCTCGATGTCGATATGGTATCTCTCATGCCGCAGGATACTTACAAGGGTCACGGTCTGCGTAAGGATCTGGCTCAGGCACTGGCCGATCTCCAGCCTAAGTTCATGCGCTTCCCCGGCGGTTGCGTGGTTCACGGCGGTGGCGATGGCTTCTGGGATACCTACCGTTGGAAGACCACCATCGGTCCGAAGGAGCAGCGCAAGGGTCTGAAGAATACCTGGGGTTACCATCAGAGCATGGGACTGGGCTTCTTCGAGTATTTCCAGTTCTGTGAGGATACGGGCATGGAACCCCTGCCTATCCTGCCTTGCGGTGTATCGTGCCAGGGAGCCAATGGCGGCTGGGGCATGCGTGATCAGGCACAGGATGTGGTGCCTATGGATCAGATGGACGAATGGGTAGCCGAGGCCATCGACCTCATTGAGTGGGCCAACGGCGATCCCGCCACCAACAAGTGGGCCAAGATGCGTGCCGACGCAGGCCACCCCGCACCCTTCAACCTGAAGTATCTGGGCATTGGCAACGAAGAGAAGATCTCACCCGAATTCATCGAACGCTTCAAGTACCTGTACAACAAGGTGACAAAGGCCCATCCCGAAATCGTCATCGTGGGCACCGCAGGCCCCGGCTCCCACCCCGGCAACCCCGACTACGAGGCTGGCTGGAAGCTGGCCGACGAGCTGGGCATGCCCATCATCGACGAGCACTACTACGAGCCGCGCGACACGTTCATGAAAATCCGCCAGTACGACAACTATCCCCGCGACCGCAAGACCAAGGTCTACCTGGGTGAGTATGCCGCCAAGGACAAGAAGTTCATCGACGCCCTGGCCGAGGGCCTCTACCTGCTCCACGTGGAGCGCAATGCCGACGTGGTCACCATGACCTCCTACGCTCCCCTCTTTGCCCGCAAGGACGGCACCCAGTGGAACCCCGACCTCATCTACTACGACAACGAGCGCCCGTTCCTCACCTGCAGCTACTACGTGCAGCAGCTCTTCGGCAAGTCCAGCGGCCAGTACTACTACGGCGACTGCGTCACCTTCCAGGGCGATGCCGCCGGAGTCTGCCAGCCCCAGGTCGACGTTCACTATGGCCAGAGCGTCATCCTCAACGCCAAGACCCGCAAGCTCTTTGTCAAGCTCGTCAACGCCGGAGCCGAAGCCAAGAAGGCCAACATCGACCTCTCCCGCTTCTCTCTGAAGAAGACGGCCACCAAGACCGTGCTCACCGGCAAGCCTGACCAGGAGAACAACTTCGACGCCCAGCCCATCGCCCCGCAGACCGAGCAGGTGAAGGCCCAGAAGAAGTTCGCCCTCGACCTCCAGCCCTACACAATGGTCATGCTCGAATACCAGCTGTAAGGAATTGGAAACAGGAAAAAGAAAAAGAGAAGTGGGGAGAGACGCCTCACTTCTCTTTTTTCGTAGTTAGCGGCTGGCTGATGGACGATGCGGCAGAAGCACAACATTTTGAGATTTCTACATGATTTCCGTGAAAACATTTTGAGATTTCTACAAAAATGTGTATTTTTGCCGTTTTTGTAACGGCATACCACTCTTATTCTATACGCCTTTAGAGCCCATATTCCTCCATCATTTTTCTCAGATTTACATTTTGATTTTATTACTGTCCGCTAAACATTGACAGTAATAATGTTACTTATTCTGTGTGTCAATTTGGGCGGTGGAAAAACAATCCACGCTATTATGAAAAATCTTTACAATGACCCTTCTGAGATTCACTCAGAATTCAGCAGGTGGTCAATCGGTTGCAAATGAGCGAATTATGAGTGTTTTTGTAAGTATCTGACAATCACAGGATTGAAAATTCAGAGGCATCACTGTCCCCCGAAAACAGGCGTTTTATGCCCTAAAAGAGGCTTGGTTTCGATGCAAAAGTGGCTTGTTTCCGATGCGTCTAAGCCTAGTTTCCGATGAGGCAGAGCCTTACTTCCATGCAGGCAGAGGCTATCTGCCTCCTTGGCAGCAGGCATCTGACCATGAAAGAGCTGCTTTCTGCGCTTTCTTTCGTCTAGAAGTACCTGTCGGGAGAGTGCTTTTTTCTATGAATTATTTTGACAAAATGAAGAAAGAAATTGTTGACACGTAGATTCGTGGCAGATGGTACAAAATATTGGTAAGTCAAAAAGAATGTGACGAAAAAGACCCCGACCTGTGCAATACGTTGGTATCGCTCAGACTCAACACCTGCCTGATGCACTATGCTGGTGTGAGCGATGAAGCTGCGTTGCCAAACGTTGACTATGCAAAAGCTTTTGCCAGCTATCTGGTTTCACACGGCATGAGTCAGCAGCAAGTGGAATTATTGATTCGCGCGCTGGTAACGCCTTAGACGTAAAGGCGAAGATTTCCTATTTTCCTATTTTCCTATTTTAGGTTTCAATTCGATGCCCTCGTGAGAAAGCGTTATTTCCCCGTCGTTTCCAGCTCAAAGGTGAGACGGCCCATGCGGTGGAAGAAGATGATGAGCAGGGTCTCGACGGCATAGGCTATGAGGTAGCTGTACCAGAGGCTGGAGGGGGCGAAACGGGCCATGAGCCAGAGCACGGGGATGACCGTGAGCGAGAGGGCCAGCGAGATGAAGAGGGCCATGCGGTGATGGCCATAGAGCTTATAGACGACCATCAGCAGATAGATGTAGCAGAAGGGGATGAAGCTCAGGGAGAAGATGCGCAAAGCCCTGCTGCCCTCGCTGACAAGGGATGGCTCAGCGGCTCCGAAGAAGCGGGTGACGGCCTCGGGGAAGAGCCAGATGACCACGCAGGTGACGGCCATGGCCACGGTGATGAAATGGAAGGACTTGCTGATGACGCGCTGGAAGGTGGCGTTGTCGCCCTTGCCCACCTGGATGGCACCCAGCGACTGCACGGTGCGGCAGGTGCCGGAGAGGAAGAGGTTGTAGATGTAGAGAAGGTTCATGCAGACGGAGAAGGCAAAGATGCCGGTGCGCCCCAGAGTGGTGAGGACAATGGTGTTGGCACTGTAGAGCAGGGCCGTGAGGCTGATGGAGGCCAGGGCCAGCGGGGCTCCCTGGGAAACAATATTCCTGAGCTGGGAGCAGAGTGCCGACAGGGGGGTGGCTGGGACTTCGCCCGCCACGCTCCACACAAGCCTGAGGTGATTGTCCTGACTGCGGAAATGCAGGCACATGATGGCAATGCCCACGACGTGGCCCACGACGGTGGCCGTAGACGAGCCTTCGATGCCCCACCCGAACCACTGGATGAAGATGACGTCGCACAGCAGGTTGACGGCATTGTCGACGAGGATGGCGAAGGAGGCCAGGCGCGGACTGCCGTCGACGCCAATCATGGTGGCCAGCGCCCAGCTCATCATGTAGGTGGGTGCGCCGAGCAGCAGGGGCTGCATGTAGTCGCGCGTGCCCTCGAAGAGCGGCCCGCTGGTGCAGAGCCAGCGGGTGATGGTGTCGGTAAGCCCGAAGGCACAGAGGGTCTCGAGCAGTCCGAAAACAAGGCAGCCTGCGGTGGAAAGGGTGAAGATGTAGGCCGCACGGGCATGGTCCTTCCTGCCAAGCTCCATGCCCACGAGCATGCCTGCTCCCGTGGAGAGCAGCATGCTGACGGTGAACATGAACTGGATGACGGGCTTGCTGAGGTTGATGGCACTGACGCCGTCCTCGCCAATGAGGTTGCCCACGATGATGGAGTCAACCACATTGCCAAGACAGGCCGAGAGGGCCACGAGTATGGATGACCACAGGAAGCGGTTGAACTCAGTGTTGAAGGTGTTTTTGTCTATTGTCATAAGGGGGTTGATGCGTTTTGGGGTCATTGTTTGCCGTCGGATTCCTGACCGTCGAGTTCGAAGAAACCGAAGCCGCCGATGGTGGTGAGCATGCGCTCGACGTAGTCCCACGAGGTGGGCGAGAACGAGAAGCCGAGGCGATAGAGCACCTGGGTGGTGTAGTCGTTGTCGCGTGCCACGTCGAAGGTCTTCTGCCCGTGGGCAGCATCGGAATAGGCCAGGAAGGAGGCCAGGCGGGTGCTCTTCTGGGCATCGTCCTTGGCCTGCTGCAGGGCAGCGTCGAAGTCTTCCTGCTCCACGAAGCGGATGCCCTCGCCCACGGCGGTAAGCCCGGTGAGCACGTCGCCGAGGAACTGGCTGTGGATGTTGTAGGGGTGGAACACCACACACTCGCGGGGCGTGGTGGCCAGCAGCACAAGGGCTCGTGCCACCTCGTCGATGGGCGAGAACTCCACACGCTTGTTGCGCATGCTGTAGGGGCAGCAACCCAGCATGTTGAACATGCGGATGCGGCCCATGAACGAGTTGGTGGTGAAGTTGGCCTGGAACTCGCCGTCGGACGAACGGCCGGAGAGGTTGCCCACGCGCACTATCTTGGCATCGAGACCGTGAAGGGCCACGGCATCGAGGATGAGCCGCTCGGCAAGGAACTTGGAGTAGATATACTTGTTGCCGCTGACATACTGCCCCATGTAGAGCCGCTGCTCGGTGAACACCTCGTTGCGCGGAGCGCCCGTCCACAGGCCGCGCGTGCTGGCTGTCGAGACATGCACCATGCGCGCACCTGTATGCAGGCAGTAGTCCACGCACCGCCTGGCACCGCCAATGTTCACGTCCTCAATCTCTGTGCCCTCGGAGAAGTGCTTCACCACGGCGGCACAGTTGATGACGGTTGAGACGGGCAGACCCTTTGCTATCTCGGTCAGGTCCTGCGTCACGTCGCCAAGAATGACGATGAGCCGATGGCCGAAAAGCTCCTTGAACGACTGGGAGAAATAGTAGAACAGCAGCGAACGGAGGCGGCTCTCGGCTTTCTCCTGGCTCTTGCCTCGAACCAGACAGAAAATCTGAGGGGCATCGGACTGGATGAGCTCGCGCAGCACATGGATGCCCAGATAGCCGGTGGAGCCCGTCAGCAGCACATTGCCCAGCTGCCGAAGCTCACCGCGCCGGAAGTTGTCGAGCGTGTTGCGGCTCAACAGATTGTCGATGGCGGTATAGTCGTAGCTGGCAATCTCATCGTCGGCCATGCTGGTGCTGCCAGCACTGTCGCCCGTGATGAAGGCGGCCAGCTGGCGCGGTGTGGGATGGTCGAACACGTCGCTATAGGCCACATGATGGCCCTGCTTGTCGGCGGCCACCACAATCTGCATGACGGCCAGCGAGGTGCCGCCCAGCTCGAAGAAGTTGTCGGTGGCTCCCACCTGGTCCATCTTCAGGATGGCGGCAAAGATGTCGCAGAAGGTGCGCTCGGTGTCGCTGGCGGGTGCTACGTACTCTCCACTGACGGCCAGCTGCGGTTCGGGCAGGGCCTTGACGTCGGTCTTGCCGTTGGGGGTCATGGGCATTTCGGGCAGCTGCAGGTAGGCCGTGGGCACCATGTACTGGGTCAGGCTGCGGGAAATCTCGGCCTTCAGGTCGTCGGCAGCGATGGCACGGTCGGCAGTGTAGTAGGCACAGAGGTGCTCACGGTCGTTGATCTTGCGAATCATGATGACCACCTTCTTCATGCCCTCTACGCGGAGCATCACGTTTTCTATCTCGCCCAGCTCGATGCGCAGGCCACGCAGCTTGATCTGATGGTCGGTGCGGCCGAGGATGACGACCTCGCCGCTGGGCAGCCAGCGGGCATAGTCGCCCGACTTGTAGACACGGATGCCGTGGTAGTCAACGAACCGCTCACGGGTCATGTCGTCGAGGTTGTTGTAGCCACGGGCCACGCCACGGCCACCGATATACAGTTCGCCCACCACGCCGACGGGCAACTCGTTGCCGTCGCTGTCGACGATGAACTCCCTGACGTTCAGCTGCGGCATGCCCACGGTGACGAACGGAGCATGGGTCAGCTCGGCATTGTTGCAGGCTACGGTAATCTCCGTGGGACCGTAGCAGTTGAAGATGCGGGCTTGGGTGACGGAGCGCATCTGAGAGAGCAGGGCGTCGCTGAACTTCTCGCCACCGGCACGGCAGATGGCCAGGTGGCTGATGGCCTTGCAGAAGTCGGGACTGGTGAGCCAGGCCTGCCAGCGCGACGGTGTGCCGCTCACCATGTTGATGTCTTGCCGGGTGATGAGTTCGGCCAGCGAAAGCGGGTTGTTGGCCTGTTCCTCGGTGGCGAGCACAAGCGTCTTGCCGTTGAAGTAGGCCATGCCGATGTCCTGCAGGGCTGCGTCGAACGAGATGGTGGTGACGCTCAGGATGCGCTTGGCATCGGTCAGCACGGCGTTGGCAAACACGTTGGCGGGATGGCCGTAGAGGTAGTTGCAGATGCCTTCATGGCGCAGCATCACACCCTTGGGGCGGCCTGTAGAGCCGCTGGTATAGATAAGGTAGGCCAAAAGACCCTCCTCTTGCCCCTCCCTGAGAGGGATGGGAGTAGATACGTCTGTAGCGAGCAGTTCCTCGACATAAAGCCATTTCTCAGTGGGTATGGAGTAGCCACTCCCCTCCTTCGCAGGCTGGGGGGTGGGTCCAATAATATATTTCGCCTCGCTGTCTTCAAGAATGAGCTTGACGCGGTCGGCAGGGTACTCGGGGTCGCAGGGAATATAGGCGGCTCCGGCCTTCATCACTCCGAACATGGAGAGGATGAGCCTGCTGGTGCGCGGCAGCAACAGGGCCACACGGTCATGCTCGGCAACGCCCTTACGGCGCAGGGCATGGGCTATGCGGTTGGTGGCCTCGTCCATTTCCTTGTAGGTAAACGTGGCATCGCAGGCTATCAGGGCCTCATGGTCGGGCTGCAACTGGGCGTAGTGGGCAATGCACTCGTGGAAGAGCCGGAACGGGGCTTCGCCCTCGGCCCTCTGGCGCAGGGCTGCCAGTGCCTTTTCCTGATTAGCACTGACAATGGAGAGCTTGCGAACCCTGGCATCGGGAGCGGCCATCATGTTGTCAACGACCGTCACAATGCTCTCGGCCAGCGACATGGCCAGGTCGAAGGAATAGAGCGAATCGTCGTACTGCACCACCACACCACGCGGCTCAATCTTGATGTTGATCTTGAATTTAGGCACATTGAGTTCCAGCAGCTCCTGGCCTACGGGGTTCCCACCCACGGTATAGGCCGACAAGACCCCCACCTGATAGGCAAAGGCAATGGCGGGACGGAAGCCGTAGTCGCTGGCAATGCGGGCAAAGGGATAGTCCTCATGGCGCAAGGTCTCGTCGAAGGTATCGCCCGTCTGCTGCAGATAGTCGCCTACGCTGACATCGTCGATGCTGATGCCCAGGGCAAGGGTGTTGACAAACATGCCCACGGTGTCGGCTATCTTCAGGTTAGAGCGGCCGCTGCTGATGGTGCAGAGATAGACCTCGCGGTTGTTGGTATAGCGCGACACGACATAGCTGGTGGCGGCCAGGAACAGATGGGCTGGCGTGATCTGACGACTGCGGCAGAAGGCGGTGGCTTTGTCGAAATCGGGCTTGCAGACGGCCTCGCCAATGAGACCCTGGCGGTCGGTCTTGGGCAGGTCGGCGGGAATCTCGCTGGCTCCCTCGCAATTGGCCAGCCGCTCAGCAAAGAACTGCTGCGCACGGCGGAAGGGCTCGGAGTCCTCGGCCTGCTGCTGGTCGTGGGCGAAGTCAAGATAGGTGTAGCGCTCCTTCTCGACGGCAGAACCTTCGAGGACACAACAGAGCTGATGGATGAAGAGATCGGCAGAGCCGCCGTCGAAGACAAGGTGGTGGACATCCATCAGCAGGTGGACGCCACTGGGGGTCTTGACAACCTCGAAGCGGTAAAGGGGCGCACGGCTGAGGTTGAACGGCTGCACAAAGTCGTTCTTGTAGGCAGCCAATTCCTCATCACTTTTCTCGCTGACGGCAATCTCAGCTGTCAGGCCGTCGATGGCGGTCTGAACCACCTTGTCGCCCTCGGTGGCAAAGCATACGCTCAGTTCGGGATGGCTCCCGACAACGGTCTTCACCGCATCGGCCAGCTGCTGGGGCTTGACGCTCTCCGGCCACGACAGCAGGTAGGGAATGTTGTAGATGGTGGAGCCGGGATTCTTCAGGCATTCAAAATAGACACCCGTCTGGGCGTATGACAGCGGAACACTCTGGAGTTGAGAGTTTGCTACCGCGCCAGAATCTACAGCGGTAGCAAACTCTCCACTTAAATAAGAACGAAGGATTTCGTTCTCAATGGTCTGCAGAGTGGCACTCTTCACCAGGGTCTTGGCATCGAGCGTCACACCGTAGCGCTTCTGCACCTGCACGGCCAGCTTGATGGCCGAGATGGAGGTCAGTCCGGCATAGCCCAGCAACGTGGTGACGCCAAAGTCGGTGTTGTTCACGATAGCGGCAATCATCTCGTGCAGTTCCTGCTCCAAGACGTTCATCGGCACATGGCTCTCCTCGACCACTGCCTGCTTCATCTCAGGCTTGGGCAGTGCCTTCTTGTTCACCTTCTGATTCTGATTGAGCGGGATGGCGTCAATCTGCATCGTCACGGCGGGCACCATGTAGGGAGGCTTCTGGTCAAGGATGAAGTTGTTCAGTGCCTCAATGTCTATCGGCTGGTCGCCAACGATGTAGGCGGCAATAAACTTACCACCACCCTCGCCTTCCACATCGAAGGACTGCACCGTTGCATCCTTGATGCCGGGAAAATCGCGGATGACGGCCTCAACCTCCTTCAACTCGATGCGGAAGCCACGAATCTTCACCTGTCCGTCACGACGTCCCACGAACTGGATGTCGCCAGTGGGCAGATAGCGGACAATGTCGCCGGAACGGTAAATGGGTGCATACTTTGGGTCGTCGCTAAAGGGATTGCCAATATACACCTCGGCTGTCTTCTCGGGTCGGTTCAGATAGCCGCGGCTCACCTGCGGCCCACTGATCCACAGTTCACCGGCAGCACCTACGGGCAGGCGGTGACCCTGGGGGTCGACTATGTAAAGACGGACGTTGTCGAGGGGCTTGCCAATGGGGATGTTCTTCAGTTTCTCCCTGACGGGGTAGCAGGTCACACAGATGGTCGTTTCCGTGGGGCCGTAGATATTGTGCAGGATATAGCCCTTGGGTGGAATGAGCGTAGCCAGTTTCTCACCGCCGGTACTGAGGTGCTTCAGACTGTGGTTTTCAATGCTTGTGGCAAACTGATAGGCCACCTGGGTCGTCATGAAGGCATTGGTAATCTGCTCACGCTCAAAGTAGTCGTTCATGGCCATCAGGTCTA
This sequence comes from uncultured Prevotella sp., assembly GCA_947304695.1. The sequence goes on along the minus strand of CAMZBS010000063.1, from coordinate 1,595 downwards.
AGCGCATTTCCTCGGGGATGATGTAGACCGAGGCACCACAGGTCAGCGTGGGGTACATATCAAGCATGCAGGCATCGAAGCCATAGCTGGCGTAGGCACAGACCCTGTCAGTGGGCTGCAGGTCGTAGTAACGGTGATACCAGTTGACAAATGCCACAAGATTTGAATGCATCAGCTGACAACCCTTGGGAACACCCGTAGAGCCGGAGGTGTAAAGGAGGATGAACAGGTTCGATGGCTGGGGGGCTTCTGGCAGAGTGGTGGCAGCAGGAAGATGCAGCAGGTCTTTGGTCAGAAGCACGTCGCCCTCATACTCGTCAAGCAAATCACGCAGTTCTTCATCGGCAATCAGCAGTCGTGAACCAGCATCTTTCACCATGAAATTCAAACGTTCCCTGGGATAAGTGGGGTCAAGGGGCTGATAGGCACACCCTGCCTTCAGAACACCTAAAGAGGCAATGACCATCCACTCACAACGAGGAATGAGCACCGACACCACGTTTTCGGCTCCCAAGCCCATTCCGGCAATATGGCACGCAATGCGGTCGCTCAGCTCATCCACCTCTTTATAAGTATACCGTATGTCCTTGAATACCACTGCGATATTCTCAGGCGTTGCCTTAGCCTGACTGCGGAACAGCGACACGATGGTCTGCGTGGCATCATAGTCGGTGTCGACCTGATTGAAGCTGTCGAGCAGGGCTTTCTGCGCGGTGGTGGAAATATCAATGGCTGTTAGCTTCTCGGTTGTCAGGAATCCTGCCACTACCGCTTCATAGCTTTCCAGGAACTGGGCGACCAGAGATTCTGAATACAGGCTGGCGTCATACTCCGCTTCTACGCAGAAACGACCGTCGCGGATGTAGGCTTTTGTGTAGATGGCTGTCCCGATGGTGTTGTTGTTCAGTCGTGTGGCCGTCATCGGCTTTCCGCCAAAGGTCAGGCTGTCGAACAGGTTACCATGCCAGGCAAAGGTGGTTGCAGGCTGAAGTCCCAAGTCGGTCACCACGTCGCTGTAGGCGTAGGCCTCATGCTGACGACAGCCACTCATCTGCTCCTGACTGGCTTTGAGGAAGTCCAGTACCGTAGTATCTTTGTCAAACTTGGCATAGACGGGCAGCGTCCTTACCAGCATAGCCACCGAGTGGGCCAGACGCTTGTCGGCACGTCCGTTGTGTATCGTGCTGAACAGGGCCTCCTGCTCATTGTTGAACTTGGCCAGCAGAAAGCCGTAGGCTGCCGTGAAGAATGTGCTTTTGTAGATGCCGTGTTCCGTGCAGAAAGCATCGACGGCATCGATGTCTACAGGCATGGTGCGCGTCAGCAGGCCTTCGTTGGTTCCCGGGGTGCCGTTGTCTGCCCGCAGGCTTTCAAGGTCGGGGAGCAACGGACTGTCGCAGTCGCTACAATCGAAATGCGCAGCATACCATTTCCTGTCATCATCGAAGACTGACGTTCCCCTCACCGCAGCTTCTGCCGAGGCCACTTCCGCCTGTGTCATCGTCTCAGGCTCAAGGGCTTCACCCTCCGTGTAAGCCCGCTCAATGTCGGCCAGCAGCACCTTTCTCGATGCCCCGTCGCTGATGATGTGGTGA
>CAMZBS010000062.1 GCA_947304695.1 uncultured Prevotella sp. | reverse complement strand
TACCTCGCGATTTTGGCGTAAATAGTTAATAGGTTATTTCGCCGCGAATATTCATCTGCATGTATTTCCGTACTGTATCCGGATCATCAGGGAAGTGCGACTGTAGGAACATCAGTTTGGTAACTGCTGCTTCTACAGTTGAATCGCGACCACTGATGACACCTGCCTCCTGAAGATGATAACCGCAGTCATAGCGGCTCATCTCAACAGCACCCTGCATACACTGGCTGATGTTGACAATCACTTTACCGTTGCGTGTTCCCTCTCGTAGTGCATTTAGCAGCCATGGGCGTTGTGGGGCATTGCCGCTTCCGAATGTTCGCATCACGATGGCCTTAAGATTTGGCGTATGGATGATGTGGCGGATAAGATCTTCGCGGATACCAGGGAAGAGTGAGAAGATGATAACATTGTTATCCAGACGGTAATGTGGTACCATAGGTTTGTCCCAGTCAGGCTTTAGCATACGGTCGTGATAATAGGTGATGTTTACTCCAGCCTCTACCAAGTGTGGGTAGTTGAACGATTCGAAGGCATTGAACTCTTCAGCACTCTGTTTGGTGGTACGGTTACCACGAAGCAGGTGACCGCCAAAATAGATTCCTACTTCAGGAACCAAAGCATGTCCCTCGCGATCTTTTGCTGCTGCTATCTCAACAGCGGTAATCAGGTTCTCTTTACCATCTGTTCTCAACTGTCCGATAGGTAGCTGGGAACCTGTGAATATAACGGGTTTTGTCAGGTTCTCAAGCATGTAAGACAGGGCAGAGGCGGTATACGCCATTGTGTCGGTTCCGTGGAGCACAACAAAACCATCGTATTGGTCGTAATGGTCGGCTATACAATGCGATAAATCAGTCCACATGCTTGGTGACATATCACTTGAATCGATAGGTGGATCAAACTGGTATGTCTCTATAGTGATATCAAACTGCTTCAGTTCGGGCACGTTATATAATAGGTGTTCGAAATCGAACGGTTCCAGGGCTCCTGTACGTGGATTCCTGTTCATTCCTATTGTGCCTCCAGTGTAGATAAGAAGTACTTTACTGCGATACGTCATCGTTTTCGTTTTATTTTTTTTGCAAAGATAGTGTTTTTATCCGAGATTTTCTGTATCTTTGCAAAAAATTTATGCAGAACCTATTTACAAATAAAATTATGAAGCAGTTCAATGATGATAACTTCGTTCTGGAGACCCAGGTGGCACAGGACCTTTATCACAATTTTGCGGCTAAGATGCCTATTATTGACTATCATTGTCATCTTAATCCAGAGATGGTGGCCAAAGACCATAAGTTTAAGAGCATTACAGAGCTTTGGTTGGGTGGCGATCACTATAAATGGCGTGCCATGCGTACCAATGGCATTGACGAGCGCTATTGCACTGGCAAGGACACGACCGACTGGGAGAAGTTCGAGAAGTGGGCCGAGACTGTACCCTACACGTTCCGTAATCCGCTGTATCACTGGACTCATCTGGAACTGAAGACCGCCTTCGGTATCGAGAAACTGCTTTCGCCGAAGACGGCACGCGAGATTTTCGATGAGTGTAACGACAAGCTGCAGAATGATCCCAACTTCACGGCACGTGGCCTGATGCGTCACTACAATGTGGAGTGTGTCTGCACCACCGACGATCCCGTCGACGATCTGCACAACCATATTGAGTATGCCAAGATCCGTAGCGAGAAGGATCCCCTGATGATTCCTGCCTGGCGTCCTGACAAGGCCATGAACATTGAGAAGTCTGACTTTGCAGCATACGTTGAAAGTCTGGCACACGTCAGTGGCATGGAAATTAGCAAGTTTGCCGATTTGGTGGATGCCCTGAAGAAGCGTCACGACTTCTTTGAAGCAAACGGTTGCAAGCTCTCTGACCATGGTATCGAGGAGTTCTACGATGAGGAATATACCGACTCGCAGATTGAGACCATCTTCGAGAAGGCCATGCGCGGACAGCAGTTGTCTGAGTATGAGGTGCGTCAGTACAAGAACTGCTTCCTCACGGTAATGGCTGAAATGGATGCCGATGCCGGTTGGACGCAGCAGTTCCACTACGGTGCCATCCGCGACAACAACACCGCCATGTTCAACAAGCTGGGCCCCGATACGGGCTTCGACAGCATCGGTGAGTTCAACACGGCCAAGGCCATGTCGAAGTTCCTGAACAAGCTGAACATGGAGGGCAAGCTCACGCGTACCATATTATATACGTTGAACCCCTGCGCCAATGAGGTCATCGCTACCATGCTGGGCAACTTCCAGGGTGGTGAACCCGGAAAGATCCAGTTCGGTTCCGGCTGGTGGTTCAATGACCAGATGGACGGCATGATTCGTCAGATGAACGCCCTTTCGGTGCTGGGCCTGCTGAGTCGTTTCGTGGGCATGCTGACCGACTCTCGTTCGTTCCTCAGCTATCCGCGTCATGAGTATTTCCGTCGCATCCTCTGCAACCTGCTGGGCAACGACGTTGAGAAGGGCTTGCTGCCTGACGACCGCGAGACGCTGGGCCGCATGGTTGAGGACATCAGCTACAATAATGCTCGTCGTTACTTTAAGTTCTATTGATTGAGTTTAAGAATGAAAATAAACAATTTTGTTGTGTCGGCTCTGTTGGTCGTGACCGTTGCCTTGTTACTGGGCAGTTGCGCCAATACGAAGAATGTGGCCTATTTCCAGAATAGCAGGGATGTTGACCTGTCGCAATCGGCAGTGCTCTATGATGCCCGCATCATGCCAAAGGACCAGCTGACGATTACCGTCAGTACGACTGATCCTGATGCAGCTGTTCCGTTCAACCTGACAGTTCCCACACCGTACACGACAAATTCACGCTCAAGCTATTCTCAGGCCATGCTTCAGATGTATTTGGTCGACAACGAAGGAAACATCAATTTCCCGATTATCGGACAGGTGCATCTGGGGGGAATGACCAAAAGCGAAGCTGAGCAGTACATTCAGTCGAAGATCAAACCGTTTATGGCTGAAGGCCAGCGTCCTATTGTTACGGTTCGCATGTCAACCTTCCAGATTACGGTGCTGGGCGAAGTGGCCCGTCCGGGTACTTTCCCGGTGAGTCGTGAGAAGATAACGATTCTTGAGGCATTGGCTCAGGCAGGCGACCTGACTATCTACGGTCAGCGCGAGAATGTAAAGCTGATTCGTGAGGATGCCACTGGCAGGAAGTCCATTCATGAAATCAACCTGAACGACGCCAACCTAATCAACTCGCCATTTTACTACCTGCAACAGAACGATGAGATCTACGTGACCCCTAACAAGGTAAAGGCTCAAAACTCCAGTGTGGGCAGCATGACGACGCTTTGGTTCTCGGCCACGTCGATACTGATTTCGCTTACTTCGTTGTTGTACAACATCTTGAAATAGCGTGATTGGAGATTGGAAGTTTTTCTTTCAATCTCCATTTTTTAGAGATACCAATACAAAAGTATAGATTAAAGAAAAGAAAATATGTGTGGAATAGTAGGATACTTAGGTCGCAGGGATGCCTTCCCCATCTTGATTGGAGGCCTGCGGCGTCTGGAATATCGTGGTTACGACAGTGCCGGTGTGGCATTGGTGGCCGAGTCGGGCAATCTGAATGTGTGGAAGACCAAGGGAAAGGTTGACAATCTTGTGGAGTACTGTCAGGACAAGGACGTGACGGGCACCATAGGAATAGCTCATACCCGATGGGCCACCCATGGAGAGCCTTCGTCGCGCAATGCTCATCCGCATTATTCCGAGTCGCACAACCTGGCTATTATCCACAACGGTATCATTGAGAACTATGCCGAACTAAGGAGCAAACTACAGGCAAAGGGCGTGAAGTTCGTTTCCGATACCGATACAGAGGTGCTTGTTCAGTTGATTGAATATGTGAAAGAGCACAAGCATCTGGACTTGCTCACAGCAGTTCAGGTGGCCCTCTATCAGGTGATAGGTGCCTATGCCATTGCCGTTTTAGACAAGCGCGATCCCAATCAGATTATTGCTGCCCGCAAGCAGAGTCCGTTGGTTGTGGGAATCGGCAACGACGAGTTCTTCCTGGGATCCGATGCCAGTCCGATTGTGGAATACACCGACAAGGTGGTGTATCTGGAAGACGGCAATATCGCAGTCATTCGCAGGGGCGAAGAACTGAAGGTGGTGAGCCTCCTTGGCGAAGAGCAGGAACTGGCCGTGAAGACGGTTGATATTGACCTTGGCCAGATTGAGAAAGGCGGCTATCCGCACTTCATGCTGAAGGAAATCTTCGAACAGCCTGAGTGTCTGACCAACTGCATGCGAGGTCGTGTGAACGTCGAGGCAGACCACGTAACCCTTTCGGCACTGATAGACTATCGCCGTCAGTTACTCAACGCCAAGCGTGTGGTCATCGTGGCTTGCGGCACGTCGTGGCACGCAGGACTGATTGGAAAGCAGGTTATTGAGATGCTGTGTCGCATTCCTGTAGAAGTGGAATATGCCAGCGAGTTCCGTTACCGTAATCCCGTCGTAATGAAGGATGATGTTGTCATTGCCATCTCGCAAAGTGGCGAAACGGCCGACACCTTGGCTGCTGTGCAGTTGGCCAAGGAGAAGGGAGCCTTCATCTACGGCATCTGCAACGCCATTGGCAGCAGCATTCCCCGTGCAACCGATACGGGAACCTATATCCATGTGGGACCGGAGATAGGCGTTGCATCGACCAAGGCATTTACAGGGCAGGTCACAGTGCTCACCATGTTTGCCCTCGCTTTGGCTGAAGCCAAGGGAACGGTAGACCGCAATGAGTATCTTCAGATTGTGAAGGGGCTGAGCGAGATTCCTGACCAGATTCGTGAGGTGCTGAAGACCAACAGTAAGGTGGCCGATTTGGCACGCACCTTCACCTACGCCCATAACTTCCTTTATTTAGGACGCGGCTTCTCCTATCCTGTGGCTTTGGAAGGAGCTTTGAAACTCAAGGAGATCAGCTATATACATGCGGAAGGCTATCCGGCAGCCGAGATGAAACACGGGCCTATCGCCCTGATTGACTCCGACATGCCCGTCGTGGTCATTGCCACCCACAATGCCATGTATGAGAAAGTGCTTTCCAACATCCAGGAAATCAAGGCCCGTCAGGGCAGGGTGATTGCCCTTGTGTCGAAAGGCGACAATACTATTGCCCAGCTTGCCGATGAGGTTATCGAGCTGCCTGATGTGCTGGAATGCTTAGAGCCGTTGGTGGCTACGGTGCCCTTGCAGTTGTTGGCCTACCACGTGGCCGTTTGCAAGGGAAAGAATGTTGACCAACCGAGAAATCTTGCCAAGTCAGTGACCGTTGAATGATATAAGAGAACACAATGAAAGACGTAACTTTAGTTTTGAGCGACGGAACGCGTTTCCGTGGGAAATCGTTTGGCTACGATGCCCCTGTTGTGGGTGAAGTGGTCTTCAACACAGCCATGATGGGCTATCCGGAGAGTCTTACCGACCCTTCCTACGCTGGCCAGATGATGGTTCTTACCTATCCCTTGGTGGGCAATTATGGTGTGCCGCCCTTTACGGTCGGTTCTGATGGCATCGCTACTTTCATGGAGAGCGATCGCATCTATGCTTCCGCCATCATCGTAAGCGACTACAGCGAGCAGTACAGCCACTGGAATGCCAGTGAGAGTCTGGCCGACTGGCTGAAGCGTGAGAAGGTGCCTGGCGTGACGGGTATCGACACCCGACAGCTGACCAAGGTGCTCCGTGAGCATGGAGTGATGATGGGCCGTCTGGAGTTTGCCGACGGTTCGGGATTGGTAAGCTGTGGCACTGCCGCAGCCTACGGGACGGAAGGAGAAGCCGACTATGGAGCCGTGAACTGGGTGGAGCGCGTGTCGTGCCACGACGTGATTCGCTATAACGAAGGTGCAGGCAAGCGTGTGGTGCTTGTCGACTGCGGCGTGAAGAACAATATCATCCGCTGTCTTATCAACCGTGGGGTTGAAGTGGTGCGTGTCCCCTGGAACTATGATTATACCGGGATGGACTTCGATGGCCTCTTTCTGGCCAATGGCCCTGGAGACCCCGACAAGTGTGTCGATGCTGTGACCATTCTGCAGAAGCAGATGTCGCAAAGCCGTAAGCCCATCTGTGGCATCTGTATGGGCAACCAACTGCTTGGTAAGGCCGCCGGTGCTACCATCTATAAGCTGAAGTACGGCCATCGTTCCCATAACCAGCCTGTACGCGAGGTGGGCACCAACCGATGCTATGTTACCTCGCAGAACCACGGCTACGCTGTCGACGCATCGACGCTGGCAAGCGATTGGCGTGAACTGTTTGTAAACATGAACGACCAGTCGAATGAGGGCATCCGTCATCAGACGAACCCCTGGTTCTCTTCCCAGTTCCATCCAGAGGCCTGTTCGGGTCCCGTTGATACAGAATTTATGTTTGACCGTTTTATTGAGACATTATGAAATACGACAATATCAAGAAGGTGTTGCTGCTTGGCTCCGGAGCATTGAAGATTGGAGAGGCAGGCGAGTTCGACTACAGCGGTTCGCAGGCACTGAAAGCCATGCGCGAAGAAGGCATCAAGACGGTGCTTATCAATCCCAACATTGCCACGGTACAGACTTCGGAAGGTGTGGCCGACGAGATTTACTTCCTGCCTGTTCAGCCCTATTTCGTGGAACGGGTCATTGAAAAGGAGCGCCCCGACGGCATCCTGCTGGCCTTTGGTGGTCAGACTGCTTTGAACTGTGGCGTTGAATTATATAAAAGCGGTGTACTGGAGAAGTATAATGTGCGCGTGCTGGGCACCCCCGTCCAAGCCATTATCGACACCGAAGACCGTGAGCTTTTCGTCAAGAAGCTCGACGAGATTGACGTGAAGACCATCAAGAGTCAGGCTTGCGAAACACTCGACGAGGCACGCAAGGCTGCTGCTGCACTGGGCTATCCTGTCATCATCCGTGCAGCATACGCGCTGGGCGGACTGGGCTCCGGCTTCTGCGACAACGAACAGGAACTGGATCGCCTGTGTGAAAAAGCCTTTGCCTTCTCGCCCCAGGTGCTTGTTGAGAAGAGTCTGAAAGGATGGAAGGAAATAGAATATGAAGTGGTGCGCGACCGTTACGACAACTGTATCACTGTGTGTAACATGGAGAACTTCGATCCGCTTGGCATCCACACAGGCGAGTCCATCGTTGTGGCACCTTCCCAGACACTTACCAACTCAGAATATCACAAGCTGCGCGCACTGGCTATCAAGATTATCCGCCATATTGGCATCGTTGGTGAATGTAATGTGCAGTATGCCTTCGACCCGCAGTCAGAAGACTATCGTGTGATTGAGGTCAATGCACGTCTGTCACGCTCCTCGGCTTTGGCCAGCAAGGCAACAGGCTATCCTTTGGCCTTTGTCGCAGCCAAGCTGGGCATGGGCTATGGCTTGTTTGAACTGAAGAATTCTGTGACCAAGACCACCAGTGCTTTCTTCGAACCCGCACTTGACTACGTGGTCTGCAAGATTCCCCGTTGGGATCTATCCAAGTTCCACGGAGTTGACAAGGAACTGGGTTCCAGTATGAAGTCAGTGGGTGAGGTAATGGCCATCGGACGCACCTTTGAAGAGGCTCTGCAGAAAGGTCTTCGCATGATAGGGCAAGGCATGCACGGCTTCGTTGAGAACAAGGAGCTGCGCATACCCGACATTGATGCAGCCCTTCGTGAGCCTACCGACAAGCGCGTGTTTGTCATCTCAAAAGCCATGCATCTGCCGGAATACACCCTTGACCGCATTCATGAGCTGACGAAGATTGACAAGTGGTTCCTCTACAAACTGAAGCATATCATCGATATTGATGAACAATTGAAGAAACAAAATGTAAACACATTGGATGTCAATCTGTTACGTGAGGCTAAGGTCTATGGTTTTACTGACTTCCAGATAGCCCGGGCCATTGGCCTTGAAGGTGAAGTGCGCAACATGCACCAGGCTTCACTGCTCGTCCGTAACCGCCGCAAGCAGTTGGGCATCCTGCCCGTGGTGAAGCAGATTGACACGCTTGCTGCTGAATATCCTGCCCAGACCAACTATCTTTACCTGACCTATCAGGGAGCCGCAAGCTGTGACACTGCCGCAGCCCACAATGACATTCCCTACGAAAACGACGGCCGCAGTATTATCGTCCTGGGATCGGGTGCCTACCGAATCGGCTCCAGTGTGGAGTTCGACTGGTGCGGTGTTCAGGCATTGAACACCATTCGGAAAGAGGGCTGGCGTTCGGTGATGATCAACTACAATCCTGAGACTGTGTCGACAGACTATGACATGTGCGACCGTCTCTATTTCGATGAGCTTACCTTTGAGCGTGTGCTTGACATCATCGAACTGGAGCAGCCCCACGGTGTGATTGTGTCTACTGGCGGACAGATTCCCAACAACCTTGCTATGCACCTCGATGAGCAGCACGTTCCCATTCTGGGCACGCAGGCTTCCGATATTGACGGAGCCGAAGACCGTGCTAAGTTCTCGCAGATGCTGGGTGACTTAGGCGTGAACCAGCCCGAGTGGAGTGCGCTTACCTCAATGGCAGACATCGACCGCTTTGTTGAGCGAGTAGGCTTCCCTGTGCTGGTGCGTCCCAGTTATGTGCTTAGTGGTGCCGCCATGAACGTTTGTTCCAACAGCGACGAATTGGAACGCTTTCTGCAACTGGCTGCCAACGTGTCGGAAGACCATCCCGTGGTGGTCTCGAAGTTCATTGAGCATGCCAAGGAAATAGAGATGGACGCTGTGGCCCGCGACGGTGAGATACTTGCCTACGCCATCAGTGAGCACATTGAGTTTGCTGGTGTACACAGCGGTGATGCCACTATTCAGTTCCCGCCGCAGAAGCTCTATGTTGAGACTGTGCGCCGCATCAAGCGCATCTCGCGCCAGATAGCCAAGGCCCTGCACATCAACGGCCCGTTCAATATTCAGTACATGGCCCGCGACAACGACATCCTGGTGATTGAGTGCAACCTGCGAGCCAGCCGTAGCTTCCCCTTCGTAAGCAAGGTGCTGAAGCTGAATCTCATTGACCTGGCTACCCGTGTCATGCTGGGACTGCCTGTGGAGAAGCCCCACAAGAACCTCTTTGACCTGGACTATGTGGGTATCAAGGCTTCGCAGTTCTCTTTCAACCGCCTGCAGAAAGCTGACCCCGTACTGGGTGTTGACATGGCTTCAACGGGCGAGGTGGGTTGCATAGGCGACAACACCCACACGGCTTTGCTGAAAGCCATGCTCTCCGTGGGTCAGCGCATTCCCAAGAAGACCGTGCTGCTCAGCACGGGTGGTGCCAAGCAGAAGGCTGAGATGCTCGATGCTGCCCGCATGCTGGCCGACCACGGCTATGAGCTTTACGCCACGGGTGGCACGTCGAAGTACCTCACTGAGAACGGTGTGCCTAACACGCAGGTCTACTGGCCCAGCGAGCCCGAACAGCAGCCGCAGGCTCTCACGCTGTTGCATGAACACAAGATTGACATGGTGGTCAACATTCCCAAAGATCTGACCACCCACGAACTGACCAACGGCTACAAGATACGCCGTGCAGCCATCGACCTGAATGTACCGCTCATTACCAACTCGCGTTTGGCGTCGGCTTTCATCCAGGCTTTCTGCACCATTCCAGTGGAGAAGATTGGTATCAAGTCGTGGAGTGAGTACAAGTAAAATTAAACGGCTGTAAGACAGCTACTTATCGTGTCCGATGGTCTCTTCTCTCAGAAACTCTTCCCATTGGCCTTTGTAGCCGTTGAACACGTTGATGTCCACCGTTCCGTGAATGCCCTGCACGTAGCCGTCGGATGACAGTTGCCAGAGAGCCAGGTGAACGTCGGGCTTGTACTCGCCGTAGCGTGCAATCCAGATGAGATAGTTCTCTTTCAGGTCTGGAGCCATGTCGAGATATTTCTTGACGAAGCGCTGGTTTACGTAGAGTAACGGGCGAGTGCCGGTGCGCTGTTCCACGATGCTAATCCATGTGCGGATTTCGCGGAACAGCGTTTCGGGGCCGCCCATCTTCTGAATAAGGTAGTCTGTAGGCTCGATGTCGAGCATAGGTGGCAGGTCACCATGGCTGAACGTGGCTTTGTTCAGGAAGTGGTTGGCCTGCATGCGGGCACTCTGCTTGGTTGAGAAGAAATGGTAGGCTCCGGTGCGAATACCGCTTCTGCGTGCTGCCGCATGGTCGGCGGCAAAGTAGCGGTTGGCAATGGAGATGCCTTCCGTGGCCTTAATGTAGACAAACGACACGGGATAGTCAACCACACCCGATATGCGACGCTTTTTGTTGTGGCCCAGGCTCATCACCCGCATGTTTCGCCAGTTGATGCTGTAGCGTCGGCGGCCACGCTCGTGCTGGTAGCGTGAGATGTCTATGCCGTAGATGCGGTCACTGGTGTGCTGCATGCGTTCACCCACAAAGCGGTCAGTTTTCCAGGTACCGGCCTGCAGGTTAGAGGTGGAAACCGCAAAGCCGAAGCCATGGCGCTGGTCATTTTCGAAGTGGCCTTCGTAGTAGGTACCGTCGGTGGAGCGAAACGAGCCGTGGCCGTGAGCCTGGTTGTATCGGTTGAACTGTCCTGCGTATGTGCCTGTTGAGTCGATGCGGATGCCCGCTACCAGCGTGTCTGCCTGCCATTGGGCTATGACAATGCGGCCTTGGTTGTCGTTGGCGATGCCTGTTCCGGTGCGCTTCACGTTGCGCAGCCGCAGCATGCCGAGTGGTGTCACAGGAGCATGTGGCTGATAGGCTGCCAGCAGCGAGTCGCCTTGCTCAGCATAGCGAGCCACCATGTCGAAGCCTTCATCATCTACGTTGTGTCGGCTCAGGTAGTATTCCAGTTCTTTATCTATGCGTCGTTGCAATTCGTTTGCCCGTGCGGTGTCTCGCGGTGGGAGCGTAACGGCTGTTGAATCGAGGTCGACGGTCGTGGGGTGGGGTGTATCCTCTTGGTTGCCCGAAGGCTTGCAGGCCATGATTGCAAGCAGAATCAAGGCCCAGAAATACTGCTTCTTTTGCATAACGGGTGCAAAATTAGCAAGAAATCGACGAAAAAACAACATTTTTCAAAAAAAAATCATCGAAAAGTTTTGTCAGTTCAGAAAAAGTCCGTACCTTTGCAACCGCAAAACAAAAGGATGGCTCCCTAGCTCAACTGAATAGAGCATCTGACTACGGATCAGAAGGTTGTGGGT
>CAMZBS010000061.1 GCA_947304695.1 uncultured Prevotella sp. | reverse complement strand
GCTTCGGCTCATTAGCCCAGCGCAATGTGGTCAGTCGCGAGACCATCCAGAAGTTTCTTGATGCCACACCCGCCGACTGCCTGAAGATCTTCGACATCAACCTTCGCCAGCAGTTCTATACGCAGGAGATTCTGCGCGAGTCGTTCCAGCGTTGCAATATCTTGAAGATTAATGATGAGGAACTGGTGCTTATCGGCCGTATGTTTGGCTATCCCGGCCTCGACATCGAGAACAAGTGCTGGCTCATCCTGGGCAAGTACAATCTCGACATGCTCGTGCTCACCTGCGGCACTAACGGTAGTTACGTTTTCACCCCTGGTCACGTATCCTTCCAGGAAACGCCTAAGGTAAAAGTAGCTGACACTGTAGGTGCTGGCGACTCTTTCACCGGCTCGTTCGTGGGTAGTATCCTCAACGGCAAGTCTGTTACTGATGCCCACCGCATCGCTGTTCAGGTCTCAGCATACGTCTGCACCCAGAATGGTGCTATGCCCACCTATCCAGAAGAACTACTGAAATAATGAATTCTAATCCAATTAAAAACGCCAGAACACAGAATAGGACTGTTCTGGCGTTTTTTAGTTTTCTATTCTACAGGTGTACTGCTTTGTATTGCGGTCGTAGTTAATGCCTACGAGCAGGAGGTGGTTTACATAAGGGGCAATGCTATCAGGATATTGCTTGCGACGTATTTGATCTATGGCAGCATCGGCATTTTGATTGAACTTCAGTTCCAAGGTATTGATGTATATTCCCATAGTTGATTGAAATACGAATTGACAATGAAATGATCATGCATCGCGGCGGAGCTGCTCCACGAACTCGTCGATCTTGCGCAGCTCGCGGGGGATGCGTATGCCCTGTGGACAGTGGGGCTGACACTGGCCGCACTGGATGCAGTGGTCGGCCTGACGCTCGCGGGGAACGGCACGATCCATGCTGATGAGGTACTGGCGGCGGTGCTTCCTGTAGTCTGGGTCGCCAACGGTATGGGGCAGCGTGCCGTCGTTCTTGCACTTGTTGTAATGGACGAAGATGCCGGGAATGTCGATGCCGTAGGGACAGGGCATGCAGTACTTGCAGTCGTTGCAGGGGATGTTCTCCAGACCGACAATCTTGGTGGCGATGTCTCTGTGAAGGAAGGCCATCTCATCGTCGGTGAGCGGTTCAAGCGGACAGTAGCTCAAGAGGTTGTCCTTCAGGTGTTCCATATAGGTCATGCCGCTGAGCACGGTGAGCACGCCCTTGGGCGTACCGGCATAGCGGAAGGCCCATGAGGCCACGCTCTTCTCAGGGGCGCGCTGCTTGAGCTCGGTCATGAGGTATTGCGGCAGGTTGGACAGTCGCCCGCCCAGCAGCGGCTCCATGATGACGGCGGGGATGTTGCGCTTCTGCAACTCGCCGTAGAGGTAGCGGGCATCGGTGTTGCTGTTGTTGATCTCGTTGGCGAAGTCCCAGTCCAGGTAGTTCAGCTCTATCTGCACAAAGTCCCACTTATATTGGTTGTGGTGCTCCAAGAGGTAGTCGAACACCTTGATGTTGCCATGATAGGAGAAGCCCAGGTTCTTGATTCGGCCTGCCTCGCGCTCGGCCACCAGGAAGTCGAGCATGCCGTTGTCCAGATAGCGGCGGTGCAGGTCGTCCATGCCCGACCCGCCGATGGCGTGCAGCAGGTAGTAGTCGATGTAGTCGACCTGCAGCTCGCGCATCGAGTTGTGGTACATCTCGATGGATGCCTCACGGCTCTGGGTGTCGGGCGAGAAGTTCGACAGCTTCGTGGCCACGAAGTACTCGCTGCGCTTGTGGCGGCTCAGGGCGATGCCCGTGCAGCGTTCCGACAGGCCACGACAGTAGGCAGGGCTGGTGTCGAAGTAGTTCACACCGTGCTCGATGGCGTAGTCCACCTGGCGGTTGATCATCTCCTGGTCGAACTCATCGTTGTTGTCGGGCTTCGTGGGCAGGCGCATCATGCCGTAGCCCAGCAGCGACACTTTCTCGCCCTTGAGGTTCTGGCGGTAGGTCATCTTGCCTACGGGCGGCTCCACCTGACTCTTATATTCTTCGGCAGCCTTCTGCTCCTGCTTGTTGCCGGTGCAGGCAACGAGTGCGGCGGCTGTTCCGGCTCCCACGTACTTCAGAAAGGAGCGACGGCTTATGTTTTTCTTTTCTTCCATATCAAAAAAAAGGGGTTCTATATGTCACGGTGTACTTCATGCCCCTCCACGAAGATAGCGGAGAACGGACGCGACGGGCACACATATTCGCAGGCGCCGCAACCGATGCAGCGGCTTTCGTTGACGGCGGGGACGGAGGGCGACAGGTCGTCGTCGGGGTCGAGCGGCACCATCTCGATGGCTCCGGCAGGACAGTGACGGGCACAGTTGCCGCACTCCACGCCGTCGCTCACGCTGACGCAGTTCTTCTGGATGAACACCGCATGGCCTATCTGAATGGATGTCTTCTCGTCGCGGTCAATGGGCTTGATGGCTCCGGCAGGACACACCTCTGAGCAGCGTGTACATTCGGGACGGCAGTAGCCGCGCTCGTAGCTCATCACGGGCAGCATGAAGTGCATGAGGTCGGCAGAGGGACGCAGCACCTGGTTGGGACACTTGCTCACGCAGAGCTGGCAGCCCGTGCAGTGCTGGGCGAAATGGCTTGCCGAGAGCGAACCCGGGGGCGTGAGCGGTGTCTGTCGCTCGGGGGCCACCTTGTCTTTTATCTCGGCCAGTCCGCCGTCCACCTTCTTCTTCTCCTGTGCCAGTGCCGCTGTGGTAAGCAGGGCTGAAGACAGGAGGAAGGAGCGGCGACTGCTGCTCTCCGCTTTACGCTCTACGCTCAGACCGTAGCTGAGTGCACCGAACTTGCAGCTCTCCAGGCAGTCGCCACACACCACACAGCGCGAGTGGTCGACAGTGTGGTTCTTATAGTCGATGCAGGCGGCCTTGCACTGCTTGGAGCAGAGCGAACAGTTCTTGCACTTGTCGGCATTGAACCGTATCTTGAAGAGTGAGAAGCGGGCCAGAAACGACAGCACCGTGCCCACAGGGCAGATGGTGTTGCAATAGGTGCGGCCTCCACGCCAGGCCAGCACGAAGAGCACCACCAGCGTGACCACGGCAATGACGAGCACGGGCAGCGACTTCATCCACACGTCGACGGAATAGAAGGCATAGCTGTCGGCCGACTCGGCAAACGAGGCCAGCACGTTGTTGCCCTCCATCCATACGGGCTGGAGAATCATGGTCATGATGCGTCCGAAGGCAGAATAAGGGGCCAGCAACTGGACCACGACGCCCACGCCTGCCACCAGGGCAGCGACAAACACGACCAGCACGCCGTAGCGCAGCCAGCTCACGGCCTTTGAGTAGCTGTAGCGGTTCTTCTTGTGGCGTTTGCCTAGCCAGCCGAACACGTCCTGCAACACGCCCAAGGGGCAGATGACGGAGCAGTAGATGCGACCGAGCACCAGCGTAAGCACGGCCAGCAGTGCGATGACCACCACGTTGAGTGCCAGCACAGCCTCCAGAGCCTGCACCTTGGCCATCCACGACAGCCAGTGGTGGGCAGTGCCGGTGAAGTCGAGAAACAGCAGCGCGAGTCCCACAAAAAACACCACAGCCAGCACGATTCTAATTTTCCTTAGCATATACAAGTCGTTTTTTTATCAATTCCTAACTCCTAATTCCTAACTACAAGGATGCTCACTTCATAGAGCAGCCAGATGGGCAGCGACACCACGAAGAGCGTGAACACATCGACCGTGGGCGTGATGATGGCGGCAACAATCAGGATGGCCACAATGGCGTGACGGCGGTACTTCGACATCATCCGTCCGTTGATTAACCCCAGCCGCCCCAGAATGGCACAGACCACGGGCAGTTCGAACACCACCCCCATGACGAAGCTCATGCCGATGAGCGTGTCGATGTACGACTGAAGGGTGAGCATGTTCTGCACATCGGGACTTACCTGATAGGTGCCCAGGAAGCGCACCGTGAGGGGAAAGATGAGCAGATAGTTCAAGAGCGTGCCCACGACAAACATCACGTAGGCCGACGTGACGACCCAGGTGGCCGCCTTGCGCTCGTTCTGATAGAGTCCTGGCGACACGAAGCGGAACAGCTGATAGAGCACGTAGGGCGAGGCGATGAGCAGTCCGGCATAGAGTGCCACCCGCATGTGGGTCATGAACTGCTCGGTAAGCCCGATGTTCATCAGGTGGATGGAGAAGCTGCTGTCGATGCCCAGCAGGCGATAGCTGACGAAATCGCCCGAACGCGGAGCCAGCACCACAGCAAACAGCCAGTCCTTCAGACAGAAGGCCACCACTGCCGCCGCCATGACGACCACCAGCGAACGGATGATGCAGGAGCGCAGTTCGTCGAGATGGTCCCAGAACGTGAGCGGCTCACTCATGCTTCATTTCCGTCTTTTTCTCCTCTTTCTTATCCGTTTCCAGCTCCTCCAAAGGCTCGTTCATGCCCTGCTTGAAGCTCTTGACGCCCTTGCCCAGCCCGCGCATCAGCTCGGGAATCTTCCTGCCGCCGAAAAGCAGCAACACGATGAGGGCAATCACGAGCACCTCTTGCATACCCAGTCCAAACATAGTTGTTCTTGTTTATATAAACTCAATCTGTTTTTTCGTAATATCGCCACAAAGATAGCGAAAAAGCACATTATCAGACCACTGAACTGCCTTAAAGATTGTTAAGTGTTGCGCAAAGGACAAAGAAAATACTACCTTTGCACCCAAAATTCTAAAACAACAAGAAACAATGAATTTCCTGAAAGCACTGTTCGGCGGTTCGGAGGAGAACCCCGAAGAAGAAAAGAAGATTGACACAGCCAAGCAGTTCGACATGCTGAAATACGACGGTGTGAAAGCCATGAAGATTGGCAAGTTCGATGCCGCCGTCAACTTTTTCAATGAGGCTCTGAACATCAAGGAGGATGTGGAGATACACGAGCAGCTGTCGAGAGTCTACATTGCACTGGACCGCATGGACGACGCACTGGCCGAGCTGGACCTGCTGTCGCAGGCCATGCCCGACAACATCAGCCTGCCCCTGCAGATGGCTCATGTGGCCTATATGAAGGAGGACTACGACCAGATGATTGACATCTGCGAGCGCGCACTGGCCATCGACGAGAACAACTCGCGCGTACATTATTTTTATGCTCAGGCACTCATAGGCAAGGATGAACCCGTCAACGCCGTAGCACGACTGACCAAGGCCATCAGCCTGGACGAGAGAAGCGGCGATGCCCACCTGCTGCGCGGACAGACGCTCTACAAGATGGGCGACATGGGCGGAGCACTGACCGACGTGAAATGGCTGCTGGATCATGTGCAGCCACAGGAAGACGTGATGCTGCTGGCAGCACGCGTGATGCACGCCGGAGGCAACGACGAGGTGGCACAGAACCTGTACAACGTGATTATAGAGATGAACCCCTTCCACCTTGATGCCTACCGCGAACGCGGGAAGATTCGCTTCGACAAAGGCGACAAGCAGGGCGCACAGGAGGACATGCAGAAGGTGCTGGAACTGGACCCCCAGGCTGCCGCCGACATCAACGGCGACTTCTCGGCCGAAGGCATCGAAGAACGGGTGAAAAAGGCCTACTCGGCAATGAATCCGTTCGGATTGTAAGCAAAAACGAAATTTTTCTTACAAATTATTTGCATAGTTCGGGGAAAAGTATTACTTTTGCAACCGAAAATAGAAAAAAGTTTAAACAAACATGACGAATCAACGTGCATACTTTTACGGCTATTACTTTTACTTTGCAAGCAATTGTGAAGCGGTAGAGCGTGTGTAAGTTGAAAAATGATTTTTGAAAAGAAAAAACAGAAAGGGCTCCGCTTCACAGACAAAGTGAAAGCGGAGTTTTTTTGTAAAAAGTGAACAGACGAGAATGAAACGAATAGCAATTCAGGGCATCGTAGGGTCGTTCCACGACATTGCAGCCCACCAGTACTTCAAGGGCGAACAGATACAGCTCATCTGCTGCCCCACGTTCGAGAAGGTCTACGAGGCCGTGAGCCAAGACCCGACGGTGATTGCAATGGCGGCCATCGAGAACACCATTGCGGGAAGCCTGCTCCACAACTACGAGCTGCTGCGCGACAGCGACACAACGGTGGTGGGCGAGCACAAGCTGCACATCACCCACTGCATCTGCTGCCTGCCCGACGATGACTGGTCGACCATCACCGAGGTGCATTCACACCCCGTGGCCCTGATGCAGACGCGCCACTACCTGGAGGGACACCCCGAACTGCGCATCGTGGAAGGCGAGGACACGGCTGGCTCGGCCCGGATGATAGCCGAAGGGCAGCACCACGGATGGGCCGCCATCTGCCACGCCGACGCTGCACGCCTCTACGGACTGAAGGTGCTGGAGGACGGCATTGAGGACAACAAGCACAACTTCACCCGCTTCCTGGTGTGTTCGGCTCCGCAGAAGGCCGACCTGCTGCGTCCCATCACCGAGGCCAACAAGTCGAGCATCGTCTTCTCGCTGCCCCACGAGGAAGGGTCGCTCTCAGCCGTGCTGGCCATTCTCTCGTTCTACAAGATCAACCTCACGAAGATTCAGTCGCTGCCCATCATCGGCCGCGAATGGGAATATCTGTTCTACGTCGACGTGGTGTTCGAGTCGCTGGTGCGCTACCGCCAGGCCGTCGATGCCATCATCCCGCTGACAAGGGACTTGAAGATACTGGGAGAATACGTAGGGAGGTAAGATGGAAGAGGGAAGATGTTAGAAGTCACAAGTAAAATATTAAGCATTATGATACAACCAGCAGACCGTTTATCGCTCGTTAGCGAATACTACTTCAGCCGCAAGCTGAAAGAGGTGGCACAGATGAATGCCGAGGGCAAGGACATTATCAGCCTGGCCATAGGCAGTCCCGACATGCCGCCGTCGGAACAGACCATTGAGAAACTGTGTGAGGTGGCCCACGACCCGACGGCCCACGGCTATCAGCCCACGATGGGCACGCCCGAACTGCGTGGGGCTATGGCCGCGTTCTATAAGCGTTGGTACGACGTGGAGCTCGACGCCAAGACGGAGATACTGCCGCTCATCGGCTCGAAGGAAGGCATCCTGCACGTCACGCTGGCCTTTGTCAATCCAGGCGACGAGGTGCTCGTGCCCAACCCCGGCTACCCCACCTACACCTCGCTGAGCAAGATTCTGGGTGCCAAGATTGTGAACTACAACCTGCGCGAGGACAACGGCTGGCAGCCCGACTTCGACGAACTGGAGAAGATGGACCTGAGCCGCGTGAAGCTGATGTGGATGAACTATCCCAACATGCCCACCGGCGGCCGTGCCCGTCGCGAGACCTACGAGCGTGTGGTGCAGTTTGCCCGCAACAACAACATCGTCGTGGTCAACGACAACCCCTACTCCTTCATCCTCAACGACACGCCCATGTCGATGCTCCAGGTGCCCGGAGCCAAGGAGTGCTGCATTGAGTTCAACTCGATGTCGAAGAGCCACAACATGCCGGGCTGGCGCGTGGGTCTCTGTGCCACCAACGCCCAGTTCATCCAGTGGATTCTGAAGGTACAGTCGAACATCGAGAGCGGAACCTTCCGGGGCATACAGTTGGCTGCTGCCGAGGCTTACAAGAACGACGAGGCCTGGCACCGCGAGTTCAACATCGAGACCTACGCCCGCCGCCGCCGCTATGCCGAACAGATCATGGACGTGTTGGACTGCACCTACGACAAGGAGCAGGTGGGCATGTTCCTCTGGGGCAAGATACCCGCTCACTATAATAATGTGGAAGACCTGACGGAGCGCATCCTTCACGAAGCCCGCGTGTTCATCACCCCAGGCTTCATCTTCGGCTCTAACGGCGAACGCTACATCCGCATCTCGCTCTGCGCCAAGGAAGAGAAGATACAAGAGGCGTTGGAACGGATAAAAGCCCACCCCTGCCCTCCCAAAGGGAGGGAGGGATGTCTGGACGGATAGTCAGGCGAAGAGTATAATAATATAACTCGACTTTCTCATGAATGAAATCCGTTGTTTAAAAGATCTTGCGAAACTTGCTTAACATAATGTATAACTAAAAAAAAGGAGCACCCGTATGTATTTATCCCTCCCCTTGGGAGGGTTTGGGTGGGCTTTCAATATGGAATTAGAATTAGAGAAACTGAACCTTCCCAGCGACAACGAACGTCCCTTCGTGATTGCAGGCCCCTGCTCGGCCGAGACCGAAGAGCAAGTGATGACCACCGCCCGCCAACTGGCCATGAAGGGCTGCCACAACTTCCGTGCAGGCGTATGGAAGCCCCGCACCAAGCCCGGCGGCTTTGAAGGACACGGCGAGCCCGCCCTCGTCTGGCTGCAGCAGGTGAAGAAAGAGACGAAGATGCTCATCTCCACCGAAGTGGCCACGCCTGAGCATGTGGAACTGGCACTGAAGTATGATGTCGACATCCTGTGGGTCGGCGCACGCACCTCGGCCAACCCCTTTGCCATGCAGGCACTGGCCGACGCGCTGAAGGGTGCCGACGTGCCCGTGTTTGTGAAGAACCCCGTCAACCCCGACCTGGAGCTGTGGATTGGCGCCCTGGAGCGCATCAACCAGGCTGGCATCAAGCGGTTGGGTGCCATCCATCGTGGCTTCTCTTCCTACGAGAAGAAGATCTACCGCAACATGCCCATGTGGCAGATTCCCATCGAGCTGCACCGCCGCATACCCGACCTGCCCATCATCAGCGACCCCAGCCACATCGGCGGTCGCCGCGAGCTCATCGCTCCGCTCTGCCAGCAGGCTATGGACCTGGGCTTCGACGGCCTCATCGTTGAGAGCCACTGCGACCCCGACAAGGCATGGAGCGACGCCGCCCAGCAGGTCACGCCCGACGTGCTCGACTACATCCTGTCGCTGCTGGTCATCCGCGACGAGCACACCACCACCGAGGGCATCCAGCAGCTGCGCAAGCAGATTGACGAGCTGGACAACCAGCTCATGGACCTGCTGGCCAAGCGCATGCGCGTGTGCCGCGAGATAGGCCAGTACAAGAAGGAGCACAACATGACCGTGCTGCAGGCCTCGCGCTACAACGAAATCCTGTCGAAGCGAGGCGCTCAGGGTGCCCTCTGCGGCATGGGTGCCGACTTTGTGGCCCACGTCTTCGAGAGCATCCACGAAGAGTCAGTAAGACAGCAGATAGAAATCATCAACAAGTAGAAGACTCTCCCCCGACCCCTCCCTGAAGGGAGGGGAGTAGTCGCTAATGTACATACAATAACAAAAGAGTAGAATACCCCACAAACATTCTACTCCCCTCCCTCACAGGGAGGGGCATGGGGGTGAGTCTTTATGAAGATATTAGTATTAGGTGCAGGCAAGATGGGCTCGTTCTTCATCGACCTGCTGAGTTTTGACCACGAGGTGGCCGTGTTTGAGAAAGACCCCAAGCGCATGCGGTTTACGTACAACTGCCAGCGGTTCACAACCTATGAGGAGGTGGAGGCTTTCAAGCCCGAACTGCTCATCAATGCCGTGACGCTGAAGTACACCATCCCCGTGTTCCGCGAGATGATTCCCCATCTGCCGAAGGAGTGCATCATCAGCGACATTGCTTCGGTGAAGACCGACTTGAAGGAGTTCTATGAGTCGACGGGCATGCGCTACGTCTCGACCCACCCGATGTTCGGCCCCACGTTTGCCAACCTGAACCAGCTCTCCGAGGAGAACGCCATCATCATCAGCGAGGGCGACTACATGGGCCGCATCTTCTTCAAGGACCTCTACCAGCGACTTGGACTCAACATCTATGAGTACACCTTCGAGGAGCACGACCGCACGGTGGCCTACTCCTTGAGTATCCCATTCGTCTCGACCTTCGTCTTTGCCGCCGTCATGAAGCATCAGGACGCGCCGGGCACCACCTTCAAGCGCCACATGCGCATAGCCAAGGGCGTGCTCAACGAGGACGACTACCTGCTGCAGGAAATACTCTTCAACCCCTACACCCACGACCAGGTGTCGCAGATTCGCACGGAGCTGAAGGAGCTGCTCGAAATCATCGACAACAAGGATGCCGATGGAATGAAGGGGTATCTCACGAAGATTCGCGACAACGTGCGCCGCGACATCGAGATCAAAAAGTGATTACAGCTTTCCCTGGTCGCCCAGGTAAGAATCCTTGAAGCCCAGGAAATAGAGCACGCCGTCGAGACCGATGGTGTTGATGCTCTGCTTGGCATTGGCTACCACACGGGGCTTGGCATGAAACGCAATGCCAAGCCCTGCTTCGCTAATCATGGGCAGGTCGTTGGCACCGTCGCCCACGGCAATGGTCTGAGCCAGGTTCACCTTCTCCACCTGCGCAATGAGCTTCAGCAGTTCAGCCTTGCGGTGGCCGTCTACCACCTCGCCCACATAGCGGCCCGTCAGCTTTCCGTTCTCGTCAATCTCCAGTTCGTTGGCATACACATAGTCAATGCCGTACTTCCTCTGCAGGTATTCGCCGAAGTAGGTGAATCCGCCGCTCAGGATGGCAATCTTATAGCCACAGCGCTTCAAGATGGTCATCAGGCGGTCTACGCCCTCGGTAATGGGCAGGTGCTCGGCAATGTCCTGCATCACGCTTACGTCAAGCCCCTTCAGCAGGCTCACGCGACGGGTGAAGCTCTCCTTGAAGTCAATCTCACCACGCATGGCACTCTCCGTGATGGCACGCACCTCAGCACCCACACCGGCCCGTTCGGCCAGCTCATCGATACATTCGGTCTGAATGAGCGTCGAGTCCATATCGAAACAGATGAGTCGGCGCATCCTCCGGAACATGTCGTCGCGCTGGAAGGAGAAGTCAATCTCCATCTCAGCCGACAGCTTCAGAAACTGGCTCTGCATCTCCTGCCTATCCTTCGGCTCGCCGCGCAGCGACAGCTCTATGCAGGCCCGCACATGCTTCGTGGGGTTCTTAATGCTCTTGCGGCCCGTCATGCGTCGGATGGCATCGATGTTGAACCCCTGGTCGGCAATGATGCGCGTGGCAGCCTCAATCTGCTTGGCCTCCAGCTCGCGCCCCATCACCATGAGGATGTAGCGGTTCTTGCCCTGATGGCCCACCCAGTCCTCATATTCATCGTCCGTAATGGGCGCAAAGCCAATGTTGACCCCCAGTTCCGTAGCCTTGAAGAGCAGTTCCTTCATCACCTGTCCCGAGTTCATCTCGTCCATGCGGATGAGGATGCCCAACGACAGCGTAGAGTGGATGTCGGCCTGACCAATATCCAGAATCTGAGCATCATACTTTGCCAGAATCGACATGACAGATGCCGTCAGTCCCGGACGGTCCTGTCCCGTTATGCGAACTAAGATTTGTTCCTGTACCATTGTCATATTTGTTTTTTAATGCATCGTGACTGCAAAAATACGAAAAAAAAATGACTCACCAACCGTTTTGGCAGAAAAATGACAGTGAATTTAACTCACTCGCTTTTCGTCCTGCAGGAACGATGGTGCAAAGATACAACATTCCCAT
>CAMZBS010000060.1 GCA_947304695.1 uncultured Prevotella sp. | reverse complement strand
ATCAACATCGGCATCGGTCATGATAATAATCTTGTCATAGCGCAGCTTATCAATGTTTGCTTCACGATCGCCCTCTCCGTCAACACCAAAACGAACGCCGATGGACTGGATAATGTTCATGACAGACTCAGCCTCAAACACACGGTGCCATTGTACCTTCTCAACATTCAGAATCTTACCACGCAAAGGCAGGATGGCCTGGAAGTGACGGTCACGTCCCTGTTTGGCCGAACCACCTGCAGAATCACCCTCGACGAGGAAAATCTCACAGGTCTTCGGATCCTTGTTCGAGCAGTCGGCCAGCTTACCTGGCAGTCCGCCACCGCTCATGGGGTTCTTGCGTTGCACACTCTCACGGGCTTTACGGGCAGCAATACGTGCTGTGGCTGCCAATACAACCTTCTCACAAATGAGCTTGGCTTCCCTCGGATGCTCCTCCAAGTAGTTTGAAAGAGCCTCGCCAACAGCCTGCTGAACAGCACCACTGACCTCCGAGTTGCCCAGCTTCGTCTTTGTCTGACCTTCAAACTGGGGCTCTGCCACCTTGATGGAAATCACAGCTGTAAGTCCTTCACGGAAGTCTTCACCTGCAATCTCAATCTTGGCTTTCTCAATCTGCTTTGAGATGTTCGGGTCCTGGTCTGCGTATGCCTTCAATGTACGGGTCAGTGCAGCGCGAAAACCCATCAGATGGGTACCGCCCTCAATCGTGTTAATATTGTTGACGTAGGAATGAATGTTTTCACTGTAGTCTGTATTGTACATCACGGCCACCTCAATGGGTGTGCCCTGTTTCTCGGTCTTCAAATAAATGACATCATCAAAAAGATGTGTACGGTGGCGATCCACATAACGTACGAACTCCTTCAGTCCCTCCTTGGCATGGAACACCTCAGGCTCTCGCAAGTTGCCTTCCTCATCGGGGCGTTTGTCAGTGAGCGTAATGGTTATACCTGCGTTCAGATATGCCAGCTCACGCATGCGCTTGGCAATGATGTCATATTTATATTCAGTGGTGGTGAAGATGGAACCGTCGGGCCAGAACTGCTGACGTGTACCCGTCTTATCAGTGTCGCCCACAATCTTCACGTCGTACATGGGCTTTCCCTTTTCGTATTCCTGCTGGTAGATGTGACCGTTGCGGAACACCTGCGAAAGCATGTGGGTAGACAAGGCATTTACGCAGCTGACGCCCACACCATGCAAACCACCAGACACTTTGTATGAACCCTTGTCGAACTTACCACCTGCATGCAGCACGGTCATGACCACTTCAAGAGCGGACTTGTGCATCTTCTCATGTTCATCGACGGGAATACCACGGCCATTGTCCTGCACAGTGATTGAGTTGTCGTCATTGATTGTCACCTCAATATGGGTGCAATAGCCAGCCATGGCTTCATCGATAGAGTTGTCTACCGTCTCATTCACCAAGTGGTGAAGTCCTTTTTCGCTTATATCGCCAATGTACATAGCCGGACGCTTGCGCACGGCTTCCAGTCCTTCGAGCACCTGAATGTTGCTCGCGGAGTAATTTTGCTGTTCTTGCTGAATCAGTTCGTCTTCCATTTTTACGTATTGTCCTTAATAGGGTGCAAAGTTACGAAAAAAATACGACTTTCGCGAATGATTGCAGTATTAATTAATGCTTAAAAAGCTAATAAACGCTTATTTTTGTCGCTGCCTTACAGCTTCGAAGAGCAGAATGGCAGCTGAAACAGACACATTGAGCGAATCGAGCCGTCCTAGCATGGGAATACGGATATGAGCATCGGCAGCCCGACGCCACAAATCGGTAAGTCCAGTGCTTTCCGTTCCCATCACGATGGCGGTTCCCTGGGTCATCGGGGTGTCATAATAGAGACTTGAATCCTGCAACTGGGCAGTAAGAATCTGAATGGCGTGCTGCTTCAGAAAGCCTATACATTCCTCGCTGGTGCATGCCACCGTAGGAACAGTAAAGACAGCACCGATGGAAGAACGTATGAGATTCGGATTATAAAGATCCGTCAGCGGATCGCACACAATCACCGCATCAGCCCCTGCCGCATCAGCCGAACGCAGCACAGCACCAAGGTTTCCCGGCTTCTCAACGCTTTCCAGAACAACCACAAGCGGATGCTCACTCAGCGTAAGGTCTTCCAGTTTCAGACAACGGGACCTTACTTCGGCCACTACGCCTTCCGTTCCGCCACGGTAGGCTATCTTCTCATAAACGGCCTGTGACACTTCGAACCTGCGCACCGTTTCGGACAGATCCGGCAACTGGCCAAGCAGCGACGGACAATAGAACACAGTGTCAACTTCCAGCCCTGCCTCTATACAATGCTCCAGTTCCCGACGTCCCTCAACCACGAAGACACCTTCCTGCTGCCGGTCTTGTGATTTCTTCTGTAAAGCCAACAGTCGTTTAATCTTCGGATTCTGCGCACTCGATATAAATTGTTCCACCATAATCTATAAACAGAAAAGCCGCACAAGCATACTTGCGCGGCCTTATTCTTATTGTTGTGATGCTTATCCCAGGCTGTTCACGTGCTGAGCAAGGCTTGACTTCAGGTTAGCGGCCTTATTCTTGTGAATAATATTGGTCTTGGCGAGCTTGTCGAGCATCTTCTGTACTTTGGGATACAGGGCAGCAGCCTCCTCCTTGTTTTCCATTGCACGCAGCTTGCGCACAGCGTTACGCATCGTCTTGGCATAGTACTTGTTGTGCAGTGCCTTTTTCTTGTCCTGGCGAATTCTCTTCACCGATGATTTGTGGTTTGCCATTTTTTGAGTTTTGATTTTGTTAATGAAATAAAGCTTATGGGTCTTACGCCTGGCGGGGCTGCCCTGGGCGGATGAAAGGAATCGTGAATGATGTGTTTCCTCTTCCCAAACACCCTCTGTCACCCTTGTCCCCTTAAAAAAAGTAGCGCATCGCTGCGCAGATGACAGATTTAAGTTTTTTGTAGTCCCTAGGAGAGTCGAACTCCTCTTTAGAGAATGAAAATCTCTCGTCCTAACCGATAGACGAAGGGACCAATACCATTCGCTCCTTAGCCTTACAGCGTAAAAGCGGGTGCAAAATTACAGCTTTTTTCCCGTTCTGCCAAATTTTCTTCCGAAAAAATGCATTATTATGAGCGAATTTATGTAATTTTGTCGCAATGATAGCGAAAACCGAAGCCATTGTGCTCCATTCCTTCAAGTACGGCGAGCAGAAACTGATTGTCGACATGTTCACGCGCCAGCATGGCCGGGTGGCTTTCATCGTGCCGCTGCCCAAGTCTTCGAAGGGAAAACTGAAGAAACAATACTTCCAACCGCTCACGCTTCTGCAGGTGACCTACGACCTACGGCCCCAGGCACAGCTACAGAAGCTCAAAGATGCCTGTCTTCTCATGCCACTGACTGCCCTTTACAGCGACCCCACAAAGCTGGCCATTGCCTTGTTCATTGCAGAATTCCTATATCATGCACTGAGAAGTGAGCAGCAGAACGAGCCACTTTTCGAATATCTCAAATCTGGCATTCTGTGGTTCGAGGGCCGCCAATCATCGTTTGCCAACTTCCATCTGGTTTTTCTCGCCCATCTTTCGCGCTTCCTGGGTTTCTATCCCAATCTGGAACAAGGTCCAAACAGCGACTATTTCGACCTGCGTGCCGGAACTTTCTGTGCTGTTCCTCCCACCCACCGCGACTTTCTCATGCCACAGGAGGCAGCCATGATGCGGCTCATGATGCGCATGGATATGCCCACGATGCACCTTTTCCGCATGAACCGCCAGCAGCGAGGCCGTTGTTTAGAGGTGGCATTGCAGTATTACCAGCTTCACCTGCCCAATTTCCCCGAACTAAGATCCATTCAAATCCTAAAGGAACTCTTCAACGACTGACAGACCGCATCCAACGGGAAAAGACGATGGTCTGCACCAAGCCACGCGTTAACAGGAACAGATTCAAGGCCAACCACAGTGCATGGTTTCCCCAGCTGCCCTTTAACGCGAACCAAACTGCAAAGAACACAAGGGCTGCCAGAAAACAGGCCCAAAGCATACCGTGCGTATGAGTGATGCCGACAAACACACCATCCCACACAAAAGCTGCCACGCCACACACGGGAATGAGTAGCGTCCAGACATAGAACGGCTGTGCAGCAGCCACCACCTCAGCATCGCTCGTAAGCAAACGGAGGAACGTGCTGCCTCCAACGGCATAAACCAGCGTAAAGACAACCACCATCAGGAGCCCCCATCCGAACAGATTGCGAACCACACTCTGCAATTGCTGCCAACTGGCAGCACCGCAGTACTTGCCCGCCAGAGCTTCGCCTGAGTATGCGAAGCCATCGAGGAAATAGCTGAAAAGCAGGAACAACTGCATGAGCAGCGCGTTGACTGCCAATATCATTGCCCCTTGAGCGGCTCCAGCGGAGGTGAAATAGAAATTGACCGATAAGAGACAAAGGGTTCGCAGGAAAATGTCACGGTTCACACTGAAGAAAAAAGCATAGCCTCCTTTGCTAACAAAAGAGTCACGCTCTTTGGGCAATGATTTCCTGACGAACAGAAGAAAGACCGCAAAGCCTACCCACTGAGCCACCACCGTACCCAGGGCGATGCCTTCCACCTGCATGCCCAAACCAAAGACAAAGCCTGCCGAGGCAGCAATGTTGACAAGGTTCTGCCCAATAGCCACCACCATGGGCATACGCGTGTTCTGCATGCCTATGGACCATCCCGTCAGGGCACAGAGTCCCAGCATGGCTGGTGCGCCCCACACGCAGATGTTGAAATAAGGTATCACCAGCTGTGCCACATCGTCCGTCGGTCTCATCAGCCAAAGACAAAGTTGGCGGATGGGCCACTGGAAGAGTAAGATGAGCAGTCCCGAGGCCAGGGCTACCGTCATACTGCGCCTCAGTACTGCCCTCGCCTCGCCCTCCTGTCCTGCTCCGCAGGCCTGAGCCGTGATTCCGCTAGTGCCCATACGCAGGAAGCCGAAGAGCCAGTACATGATGTTGAAGATCATGGAACCCACGGCAATGGCACCAATATAACGGGCATTGCCGATATGACCAACAATGGCCACATCGGCAAGTCCTAACAGAGGCACTGTGATGTTCGACACGATGCTGGGCAGGGCCAGCCTCAGTATCTCACGTGCGTGCGCGTTCATTTATTATTTGTTTATCTGCTTCACGACAGTGCTGCCGCTCTTCACAATGCTCAGTCCGCGCTGACCGGCCTTGTCGCCAGAGAGTCTCTGACCAGCCACATTGTAGACCTGAGTGCCAGCAGCGGCCTGCATCTTCACGAGCTCCACGCCCGATGCATATCCCGAACCGTCGCTTGCATCGTCGCCATCGGCCCAGAGGCAGGAGAACGTCATGCGGTTTGTAATGTTCGAAAGACGCACAGCATCGCCCGTGGTGATGTCGACTTCGTAGAGGCAGGTGTCATACTTGCCGTTCGTGCGCCATTCCTTGTCGCTCAGTGAGCTCCACGAGCCCCAGTCGTTGATGCCCTTTCCGCTGTTGAAATAGCCGTTCCAGTACATCTTGTTGGGATTGCTCTTGGCAAAACAGGCACTCTGGCGGCGATACTGTGAGCAATAGCCCGTTCCGTGGGGATAGATGTTCACGTTTTCGGTGTAAGTCTCGTTGGTCTCAGAATCCACTTTCTGTACGGCTTTGGTCTTCATCAGGCCCGTGGTCAAGTCGAACTCGCACAGCTGGGCACCGGCCAGATTGCCTTCGATGTCTTCCACCTTTCCCTCGCTGTTCACCACACCGTTGCTGCCGCCACTGGTCAGTGCGAAGGCACGTCCCTCGGAGTTAATGGCAAAGGTAACGAAGTTGTAGTAGTAGAGACCTGGCGTGATGGGGGTAATCTTCATAGTCTTCAGGTCAATGGAGCAGATGCAGTAGCCGGCATCCTCAGCACTTGAGTCGCCATCCTCGTCGATGAAGAAATCCGGGTCGCTGGTAATCTCCTCTGACAGCTTTTGCCCTGTGAGATAGAACAGGCCATAGACCTTTCCGTCCTTGGGATTATAGCACATGCCTGCCGACTCCAGACAGTCGCTCTTGGGGTGGATCTTGCTGCTCAGCAGGTTGCCCGTCTTAGCATCCCACTTGCGCACGGCAAACAATTCCTCGTCGACCGTTGACTGCTCGTCGCGCGACGTGACAGTGGTAATCATTCCGTCGACATAGACGGCACCCGAGTTGCCGTACATCAGATTGAAATTGTTAGCCCATACGGCCTTCTCATAATTCACCTGCGAGCCCTGCTTGATTTCCGAAAGGTTCACGGCAGGCTCTTTTGCCGGGACTGAAAGCGACACGCCGTCCCACATCATGGCATAAATGCCCTGATCTACGATGAAAGCCGTTACGCCAGTGTACTTTCCGTTTTCGTCGTAAAGGGAACCAATCCACGTCGACTTCCACTGTTCGCCGTCATCGTAACGATTGTTTTCCAGGACGCCTTTCAGCTTCAAATCCTGTGCGCTCACTGCCAGACAACTCATGGCCAGCAGCATAAAAACAAATAGTTTCTTCATGTTTTTTCTATTTTCGTCTTATTTTGATTTTCCAATGATTTTCTTTCCGCTACGGATGTAAAGCCTTCTGCGGCTGTTGCCTACAGAGATGCCCCGCAGGTCGTAGCATCGGCCCTGCCCTACCCTGACCACAGGCTCTGCAATGCCTTGCGGCACGTTGTCGTCGGCCGAAGCCAAATGGACACCAGTGATATTGTCAATCATCACGTTGGAGCCCTCAAAGCGCAGGTAGCAGGGGCCTAAAGGCAGACCTTCTACGCTTACGACGGACAGTGTGTCGTCCAGTCGTGAGGTCAGGTCGGCCACGGTGGTCCACTCGCAGCAGTCGGTCGATACGCTCAGCAACAGGCGGGGCTGATAGCTGTCGTAGCGCATGGCACTCAGGGTGAGCACGTCGCCTTCGTCTACACGCACCTTGTCGGTGGTCAGCATCGAGAGGCTGTTAGTGTAGTCAACCACCTCGGCCCAATAGTTCTCATGGCCAAAGGTCTCCCATGTGACCATCCATTTGCCCTCAGCCGTCCATCCTGCGGGCCACTGCTGGTCCTGGAAATCCACATAGAGCACTTCGGGGTCACGGCTGATGCCAACGAGATGGAGCACAAAGTCGGGCAGACCGTCGCTCTGGATGACAAGTGAGTCGTGCTTCTCGCCGTAGGGGCGGACATTCAGCGTGAGGCTTACGGACTGTTGTTCTCCAGCAGTCAGCAGCAGCGTGTCGGGACTGACCGTGAAGCATTCGCCCACGGAGAGTGACGAACGGAGCACACCTGTGCCCACATTTTTGACGACAAGGGTCACGGTACTGTCGGCTGAAACGACGCCGAAACTGAGTTCAGCGCCACTGGCAAACGGCTGTTCAACACTATCGGTCACAGCCATCTGGGGCATGTCCGAGGCTTCGCGGAAGCCCATCACATTGTCAATGGCCACATACTGGCCGAAGAAGCGGAAGTAGTAGTTGCCGGCCGGCAGTCCACCAATCTTATAATTCTGGAAGGCCGAAGTCAGCATGTCGTATTCCTTCAGCAGCGTCCACTTCTCTTTGTCGGTGGAGCAGAGCACGGCCAATGTGTCCGTTGCGTCTGAATAGAGTCGGCGGGCCTGGAAAGTCAGCGATTCGCCCTCGCCCACGGTGAGCAACTGGGTGGTCAGACTGCT
Organism: uncultured Prevotella sp.; assembly: GCA_947304695.1. Next base: position 3,979 of record CAMZBS010000060.1, on the reverse strand, counting down.
GGCACCCACATGGCTGCCCTGCTGGGCATAGTGGTTGCCGTTGCTGCTGGAGCGTACTGTCCATCCGTCTTCGGGAGTCCACGATTCGGGCAGACGGCCATCCTCAAAGCCGGTGAAGAACACGACGGGATTAACGGTGGTGCCCTTGACAGCAAAGGCAAACGTGCCTAAGGCATGGGCAATGACTACGGAACCGCCCTTCGGGCCGAAGTCGGCTGTGTCGGCAGCCAGCGTCAGCACCAGTGCCTTCGAGCCGCCAGCCTCAACGCTGAACACGCTGTCGGAGGCACTGAAGCCCTTTGGCAGGGCGACACCAGTCACAGCCAGCGGTGCGGTACCGTCGTTCTTGATCATGAACTCACGGCTGGACTCAGCATTGGTATAGCCGAAATCCACGGTGTCATCGGAATAAAGGGAATAGCCGTCGGGGCCGACAATGGCAAAACAGGCGTAGCGTGCCGTCACATGCACGTTCACGTAGGCATTGTTGCCCCAGTTGTTCAGGCAATATGTGCCGTTAAGGTTCTCCTTGGCATAGAACGCCACATAGCCGCCCTCACCTGCAGGGATGGTGGCTTCAACGTCAATGGTATCGGCAGCAGCAACGGGCAGCGAGTCGGATGCGGTGGCGGTGGCAATGGTATTGCCTTCCCGGTCTACCACGCTCACGCTCACTTCTTCGGGAGCCAGTGCCACATTGCCCATGTTTTTCACCACCAGGCGGAAGGCTGCCGCATATTCGTTCTGGTCGTTGGCCGTCAGCTCATAGTCGCAGGTACGCTCAAAACTGGTGATGGTCAGGATGCGGACCTCATCCACCTGAGGCGGGTCGTTGCCTTCGGTGCTGTCGGATGCGGCCACCAGTTCGCTGGCACTGAAGTCGTCGATGACGGCAGTAGACAGCAGCAAGGCCACACGTGTGGCCGAGGTGAGGTCGAACGTCGCATAGCCCCACTGCGTGTTGTTCTTCGTTAGGGTTGTCTCGTGAATCAGCTCACCCACAGCCAGCGTGCCGTCGGCACTTTCTTCACAGGCAAAGACCTGTGCCTGGGCGGCATAGTTTTTGGTGTAGTTGCGCAGATAGAACCCCACAGTGCCTCGCACCACCGGAGTCACCAGATAGTTCTCCGTGTTGCGATGAATGGCTATGCCGGGCTTGGCTTTGTGGTATTTCTCGGTCTCACATTCGAAAGCGGCCATATCGCCAATGACATCCCACCCCTTCGGCAGCGACGTGAGCTGATATCCACCCGTTGACGACGAGAAATCTTCTTCATAGACACCACCCCACGCAGGAGTGAATCCCATACCCAGGACTACTAACAGGAGCCATAAAAACCGCGTCGGCATGATGAGGTAGTTTGTCTTGTTTATTGTCAAATTCGAACTATTGTCACATTTTGGGTTGCAAAAATACGATTTTTTATTCGATTTCCTTACAGTTTCTAAGCAAAATGATTCCCATTTAGCATTTTTTATAGTTCAATGCTCCACAACTGAGCCTCAGCTGCATGGTAACTGAGGCTTAGTTATCACGCAACTGAGCCTCAGTTGCAACGCAACCGAGGCTCAGTTGAAAGTCAATCAAAAAGTATTGATAATCAGCGTTTTACAGGAGCAAGAACTTCCTTTATTTTCTCTGGCTGAGACAACAGTTTTTCGGCTTCACGAAGCTGGTTGTCATACTGTAGTCCTGCCTGCAAGGCTCCAGCCTGATAGTGGTAGGCCGTGATGATGTCAAGCTCCAGTATCTGTCGGATCACGTCGCTGTTCTTCTGCAGGTCGGCCTGCACGTCATGCTTCAAACGGGCCTCAAGGGCATCGAATGCCTCACGGGCATCCTCATAGTAGCCTTCGGCCTTGGCCGACTTCACCAGCTCGTCGAAGCGACGCTTGCTCATGGTGTCATACGTGAAACCGCTCTCTGCCACACGACGGCAGAAATCTGCATAGTCGGCATCGGTCAGGTGGAACTGCATGGGGTCGTCGCCAATGGTGGGATGACGGCCGATGTAGTCCACAATGTAGTCAAACAACACCTCCGTCGAATCCAACCCGCCCACCGTCAGATAGTAAGCTATGTTGGGCAGCGAGTCAGCTTGCACCTCCAGGTCAGGCTTGATGCCACCACCATCGCGCACCTCACGACCTCCACGGGTGTAAAACACGTGAGTCAGCGAGTCGGCAATGCGCTCCTTATAGCCGCCCTGACCGTCGCGACGGTAGTTGATGGCCTGGATGCATCGGCCTGAAGGAATATAGTATTTCGACGTGGTAATCTTCACATTGGCATTATAGGGCAAGTCCATCGGCACCTGTACAAGACCCTTCCCGTAGGTGCGCGTACCTATAATAACTGCGCGATCCAGATCCTGAAGTGCTCCGGCAGTGATCTCGCTGGCCGAAGCCGTCTCGCCGTTGACCAGCACCACCATCGGCATCACAGTGTCAATGGGTTCCAGGCGCGTCTTATAGGTGCGGCTGGCCTGCGCCACCTTGCCACGGTTCTCAACCACCACCTGGTCCTTTGGCACCCAGAGACTCACAATGTCGACTGCCTCCATCTCCGAGCCACCGCCATTGCTACGAAGGTCGAACACCAGACTCGTGGCACCCTGCTGTTTCAGGTCAATCAGCGCACGGCGCACGCTTTTCGAGCATCCTTCCGTGAAAGAGTTCAGATTGATGTATCCGATATTGCCGGGACGCATGCCGTAATAAGGCAACTCAGGAAGTTTGATGTTGCGACGCGTTATCTTCATCTTCATCTCCTTGCCCGTCGAAGGACGCTTCACACATAGCATGAAACTGGTGCCGGGGTCGCCACGCAGATGCGACGACACATAGCTCACGTCTTTGTCGGTCATTACCGAGTCGTCAATCGAAATCACGATGTCACCCTTCCTGATACCAGCCTCAGCAGCCGGCATGCCCTCGTAAGGCTCGTCGAAGACCACGCGCTTCAGCTTCTGATGATACTTCACAAGCGAGCCCACACCGGCATACTTGCCCGTAATCATCTGTTGAAGACGCTTCGTGTCGCTCTCAGGATAATACTCCGTGTAAGGGTCTAGCGAACGGAGCATACCCGAAATAGCAGCCGTAATGGTCTGTTGCGGACTGAGCGTGTCAACATAGAACAAGTCAAGGTCGCGGTACACCATATTAAAAATGTCCAGGTTCTTTCCCACCTCCAGATTGTGGTTGCGTGCAGCCTCTTGTTGTCCTGCTCGCGACGATTCCTGTGCCATGACGTTCACAGCAGTCAGAACCCACAAAAACAGCAAACTGATGGATTTGAAATTCATAATTGTTAGTTTAGTGCTTCTTATCTGCTGCAAAATTACATGTTTCACACCGAAAAAAGCACCTTTTCAACGAAAAATTGCAAAATTTTTAGATTTCAAGCAAATTTTTCCTCAAAAAGTTTGCACATTTAAAAAAATCGCATTACCTTTGCACCCGCAATCGAAAGAAAGCAACCTGCTTCAGTAGCTCAGTTGGTTAGAGCACCTGACTGTTAATCAGGGGGTCGTTGGTTCAAGCCCATCCTGAAGCGCAAGGCTAAAGCACTGGAAATGAGAGAGTTAGACGAAAGTTTGACTCTCTTTTTTTGTTTTCAATTTGTTCAGACGGAACACGTAGGGAACACGCTGTCGGGGGTTTGACCACAAAAAACGGAAAATCTTGGCTGCTCATTGCTTATCGGTTGATACCTTATTTTAAGGTCGTATTCGGTTCTGTCTTGACCAGAATCGGCTCAAATCCATAAGTTAAATAATTCTAATCCCAACTCGGTTGGAGGCTCCTTGCGTCATTTTTGGGGTGTTACTCACATGGTCATGGATGGCCTATTGGGAAACCATACAGTCACCGAAAAGCCTGTGATTTGTAAAGATTCTGAACTGCTAGGGCATAAAGAAGCCCGTCAACTGACCTCGAACTTTTAACTAATGCCATAAGCGGTCGGCTTTCGAGC
>CAMZBS010000059.1 GCA_947304695.1 uncultured Prevotella sp. | reverse complement strand
AATCCTGCCAAGAGCGTGCTCGTGGTGGGCGGTGGCAACACGGCTATGGACTCCTGCCGTACGGCCAAGCGACTGGGTGCCGACGTGACCCTCGTCTACCGTCGTTCGGAGGTGGAAATGCCCGCACGACTGGAAGAGGTGAAGCACGCCAAGGAAGAAGGCATCAAATTCTTGACGCTGCATAACCCCATTGAATATATTGCTGACGAGCAGGGTGCCGTGAAGCAGGCAGTGCTGCAGGTCATGGAACTGGGCGAACCCGATGCTTCAGGCCGTCGCAGTCCTGTGCCCGTGGAGGGCAAGACGGTGACGCTCGACGTTGACCAGGTCATCGTAGCCGTGGGCGTGAGTCCCAATCCGCTGGTTCCCAAGAGCATCGAGGGCTTGGAACTGGGTCGCAAGAACACCATTGTGGTGAGCGAGGAGATGCAGTCCAGTCGTTCTGAGATTTTTGCCGGTGGCGACATCGTGCGTGGTGGTGCTACAGTTATCCTGGCTATGGGCGACGGCCGCAGGGCCGCTGCCAACATGGATGCCCATCTGAAGAAATAACATCTGCACCTGATAAGGAAAGAGCCGGTACGCTTGTTGCGTATCGGCTCTTTCCATATATTATATAATAAGGTGTAGCTATTGCAGGTGAATGTACAGGCAAAGACCGCCCGTGAAGTGGCGACAGTCCTGCAGGCCGCACTGTACGAGCAGGTATTTGAAAAGCTGGCAGTCGGCACCTACGTTTACGTCCGTTCCGTCCCATTCACCAATCACTCTCAGTTTTTTGTAGAACGAGGGCGAGAATGTCACACCGCCCACCACGCCGTTCCACTTGCTGTTGTAGTCGCGCTTCCATTTGCGATAGGTGATATGGGTGCCCAGTTGTTGGCCGCCTATGTCGAAATGCTTTGAAGCCGCCACGTAGAAGTTGCGATAGTAATTGCTTCCCGATTCTCCTTCGTCGCCGCTGCCCCACACATCGTTGCCGCCTACCACCAGTGAAGGCCAGTAGCGTCCTTCCTTCAGGGGGCGCAGGCAGACTGAGAAATAGCGGTCTTTGGCATAGAATCCGGTCTTCTGGTTCTTGTCTAAATTCTTGTGCAGTTTCCAGAGTGTATAGCCGTAGCCAATCTGAATCCAGGAGAAAGGAGTGATGGACAGGTAGTTGGTCAGCGAATTGAATTTCTCTCCGTCCAGCTTCATGCCGTCGGGAATCATTTCCTTGGGCACGTAGTGAATGCCTACACGGGCCACCCCGGCCGAGTCCATGACTGCCGTCGGCACATGAATCAATCCCTGCATGCCAATATATTGCTGGGCATTGAGCGATAGCACGCAAGTCCACAGGAACAGACATGTAAGCAGACGCATTCTCATGGCTCACCTCCTTCCATCTTTCCTGTGCCCCAAGGCACGTTGATTGCGTTCACGCGCTCGTTCTCTTCTGGGTCGGTGAAGAAGGTCTTCATCGACACGCCGTCGCTTTGTGCGTTGTAAGTGAGGCGGAAGTTCGAGGCAGGACGCAGCACCACTTTCTTGTTGGACTTCTTGTAGGGAGGCAGCATCATGATGACCTTGAAGCCGCCTGCCTCGTGATGGTAGGAGTAATCATCGTTACCTCGTTCGTGAAGCTGGGCGAACAGTCCCACCGTGCAATGACGGAAATGACGCATCACATCGAGCTGCGCACCCATGTCCTCGTTCAGATAACGACCGCCCGTCAATCGGAACTCCGTATTGTACTTATTAATATAAAAGGAAGCACCTGCTTGTGCGGTGGCAATCCAGTTGCCGTCGATATACGATTCCGATGAGCCGTCCCATCCGAAGCCAAAGACCCAGTGCTTGGTCAGGCTTGCCCTGGCCTGTAGCATCAGCCAGTCGCAAACGGGATACATCCAGCGCAGGTCGCCGCCACAGCGTTCCTTGCCAAACATGCCTGCTGAGAACTTTAAGTATTGGCGGGCTTCAGCAAAATGCAGTTCCTTCGATACGACGGCCATGTTCACTCTGACCATGTCCTGACGCTTGGGATAGCCATCATTGATGACGGGCACGAAAGCCTGTCCGGCCAGCATCCAGTCGTTGCCAAGATGCCATTTGGCACCTGGCGTTAGGTTGAGCAGCACATCATAAAGACGAATGAAATTCACGTCGGCATAGCTCAAATCGGCTCCACAGAACAGTTCCACCTTCGTTTGCGCCCGCAGACCAGTGAACAGCCCTGCCAGCATCCATATCATCAGGCTATACGTCCAGTGCTTCATAAATGGAATTCTGGCTTTTGTATTCCGGTACAATGTTCTTCATTTCCCTCACCGTTGCAGTCTTATCGAAGGTGTAGGACGTTTCCACCAGTTTGTCTATTTCACGGCTTACCTCCTCAAAGTCGTATTGACGTACTTCGGCAATACGGATCTTCTCATGGAACGACGGCTTGGAGTTCTCCTCATTGCTCAGCACTTCCTCGTAAAGCTTCTCGCCTGGACGCAGGCCGGTGAACTCTACTTTTACATCCTTGACGCCGCTGAGCAGAATCATCTTCTTGGCCAGTTCGTCTATGGGAACGGGTTGCCCCATGTCGAAGACCAGTATCTCACCGCCATTGCCCTTCACGCCTGCCTCCAGCACAAGCTGACAGGCTTCTGGGATCAGCATGAAGTAACGGATGATGTCGGGATGGGTCACCGTTACAGGGCCACCGTTCTTGATTTGTTCGCGGAACAGGGGAATGACGGAGCCGCTCGAACCCAGCACATTGCCAAAGCGGGTAGTTACAAACTGAGTGACTGAGTTTCCTTTCCGCAACCATTTGTCCATAGCCTGCACGTAGATTTCGCAGATGCGCTTGGAGCATCCCATCACGTTGGTGGGATTCACGGCTTTGTCTGTTGACACCATGACAAACTTCTTCACACCGTACTTCACGGACAGGTCGGCAATGACCTTCGTGCCCACAACGTTGTTCTGCACGGCTTCGCAGGGATTGTCTTCCATCATGGGCACATGCTTGTAGGCAGCAGCATGGAATACATAGTTGGGACGGAACACGGAGAATACCTTTTCCATGCGCTCCTGGTTGCAGATGCTTGTGACAATGGTCTCGGCTTTCACGTCGGGCCATTCCTTTTCCATCATCAGCCGTATGTCGTGCAGGGGTGTCTCAGCCTGGTCTATCAGCACCATCTCTTTCGGCTTGAACTTGGCAATCTGCCTGACCATCTCACTGCCAATGGAACCTGCAGCTCCGGTTATGAGGATGCGCTTCTCCTTCAGTTCCTGACCGATGCCCTTCAGGTCGATATTGATGGCTTCTCTGGGCAGCAGGTCTTCTACCTGCACTTCCTTCATCTGCATGTCGGATGCTGGTTGTTGACCTTTTCCGTCCCACTCCTTTGCATTCTCCACGAAGAAGATTTTCACGCCGGCCTCAATGAGCACATTCTGAAGTTCCTGATTGTTGCGGAATCTCTCAGTGCGAAGCGGCGACACAAGCAAGGCTTGGATGCCATCCTTGACGATGGCCTCGCGAACTGCTTCTGTTGTCTCATACACCTTCACTCCCATGAGCAGGTGATGGTCGTAGCTCTGGTCGTGCGACACAAAGCCTTTCAGAATGTAGTGGGCTGGTTTCTGCGACCGTATGCTCTTTGCTATGCTTACGCCTCCGTCCTGCGTGCCGTAGATTAGCGCCTTCAGTGCCTTCTTGTCGCTTGCGGTAACGTCGTAAAGAGCCTTCACAAGCACTCTGACAGCCCACATCAGGGCTGTAGACAGCATGAAGAGCAGCAGGATTTGCCATGAGTCGAAGAAGGCGAAGCTTGTTGTCGGCTCGGTAAAGACGGTATATCGCAGCACCAGTGCTGCCAGCATGGACAGCATGTTGGCATAGGCCACTCGCTGTAGGTCGACAAACGACGAGAAACGGATGATGCCGGAATAGGTGCGGAAGCAGCGGAAGCTAATCACGCTGACTGCCAGATAGACAAGCAATAAATGTATCAGTCCGGAGGAACTGATAAGCGTCTGATAGCCGCGATGATAGGCATAGAACACCAACACACCTGAGAAGAACACAATTAAGACGTCGAGTGTCAGGATGCACCAGTATGGTAGGGACTTGCGTCTGAAATACCAGTTAAGCAGTTTAGATATAGGATTCGTTTCTTCCATTCTCTCTATATATATATATATATATATATAGTGGCAATTCGCTTTTTGATAGTGACAGGATGCAAAGTTACGACTTTTCATTGACATGAGCAAAGAAAAAGTCAAATAATTTGACCTTCGGCTGTTATTTAATGACCGATTCGTTGCTCAGTTCAAAGATTCCCGTGGGCACCGTACGTTTCAGCACCTCAAGGCTGAAGTCTTTCCCGGCAATGATTCCGTAGGAGCGAAGGATGCTCTCCACGGTCTTGCGGGCCAGTTCGGGGTGGTTGTTCTCCTCCGACAGGTGGCAGAGCCACACATGCTTCAGTCCTTCGCTCATGTTGTGGGCAATGGCCTCGGCACAGTCCACATTGCTCAGATGTCCCGTGTTGCTGTGAATGCGCACTTTCAGATGCTGCGGATAGGGCCCTTGCTCCAGCATTTCGGGGTCGTGGTTGGCCTCGATGACCAGATGGTGGGCACGGTTGATGAACTGTGCCATCTCGTCGGTGACGCATCCTGCATCGGTGATGATGCAGAAGTTGGTGCCTCCTGCCTCAATGAAATAGCCCACGTTGTCGCTGCTGTCGTGGGGTACTGAGAAGGGTGTGACGGTGAAGTCGCCCAGTTGGGTTGTCATGCCCGGCTTCAGTACGTGCCGTAGTTCTTCAGCAACCTTCCGCTGCACACAGTAGTTGCGGTCAATGCCCTCATGCACAGTGGCAGTGGCGTAGACGGGCAGCTGAAAGTCATAGCTTATGCTGCCCACCGACTTGATATGGTCAGCGTGGTCATGGGTGATGAGCAGTCGCTTCGCCTGCGAAATGTTCAGTCCGTAGTCCTTGAAGTGTTTCCGCAGCGACCGTATTCCCACACCCATGTCAATCAGCAGGCCGTCGGTCTCTGTAAAAAGGTAATAGCAGTTTCCGCTGCTTCCGCTGCCAAATGATATGAATTTGAGCATTTTGTTGATTTTTGGCTGCAAAGGTACTACAAAAAAGTGAAAAGTGAAGAGGGTAGGGTGAAGAATTTATTGAAAAAAAGTGAAAAGGTTTGGACTAATTGCCAACAGCTGACATCAGAACGGAAGTCCTACGGCAAAGTGGAAGGCATAGTCGCGGCTGAACCGGGGATGGATGATGGGGAAGTGCTCTTCGTCATCCGACTCGTAGGCAGGGTTGATGGCTTTCATGCCCAGGTCGAAGCGAAGGATGAAGTAGTCGAAATTGAACCTGAGTCCCAGTCCGTAGCTGACGGCCAGCTGCGACAGGAACTGGTCGAAGTGGAACTGTCCGCCGGGCTGCACGGGATAGTCGCGCAGGGTCCAGATGTTGCCTGCATCGATAAAGAGCGCACCGCCGAATTTCCAGAACAGGTGTGTGCGGTATTCTGCATTCAGGTCAATCTTCATGTCGCCCGTCTGGTTAATGAAGTTGATGCGCCCGTCGCGTTCCTTATATTTACCAGGGCCTAATGTGCGGACGCTCCATCCGCGCACGCTGTTGGCACCGCCCGAGAAATAGCGTTTCTCAAAGGGGAGTATGGTGCTGTTGCCGTAGGGATAGGCAATGCCCAGTCCTACGTGGAGCACCAGCTGGTTGTTGGCATCGATGAGGAAGGAATGGCTCAGGTCAATGTCGCCCTTCGCATACTGGGCAAAGGCAATGTTGAAGAGCTTGTACTGGCCGTTCTCGTCCTTCGAGGCACCGAACATGTGGGAACCGAGTGACAGCAGGTTGCCCGATGTCTCGACGTTGGTCTTCAAGGCCCAGTTGCGGTTGTTGTAGGCATAGCCGAAGCCCAGCTTCATGATGAACAGGTCTTCATAGTTGTAGCGCAGGATGGCGTTGCGCGAGTTCTCGCTATCCAGATACTCCTTGCGGAAGGTAGACGAGATCCAGGGCATGAACACATAGTTCAGGTCGAGCAGGTCGAGCTGGTAGCGGTCGTGGCGGTGGGGGAACGACCACTTATAGCGCCAGGCCGTAGACAGCACGCGGCGGTGGAACTCAGGACGGTCCTGCATGTCGTAGAGCAGCGACACTTCGCTTGAGGCGTTGACCTGTCTGCGGATGGCACGCCCCACGAAGGGCGTGATGAAGCGCGGGAACGACAAGCGTACCTCGGCCGAATACTCCAGGAAGTTCTGGTTGCTGTAGCCTTCCAGTCCGCGAATGGCCTCGTATGCACCGCGCAGCTCAATGCTGAGCACCTCGCTGCCCCGGAACAGGTTGCGGTTCTGATAGGTGAGCGAGGCGGCTGCTCCCAGGTCGCCTGCCGTGTTGGTGCCTTCGGGCTGGAAGCTCACGGTCGACGGCTTGTTGGTCTGCAGCTGTATGTCGCAGTCCAGCCAGCCCACGGGCATTGTGCTGTCTGTGGGTTCTTGCGCCTGCCGGATGGTGATGTTGGTGTATTTCACCGCTTGCAGACGTCCAAACTGGTTGTAGGTCTGCTGCAGTCCTGTGGCAGAGTAGGGCTGTCCGGCATGCAGGTTGGTACACTCTTCGAGCACTCCGCGCCGCAAGTGGATGCGCGGGTCTGTCGGATCGCCGCTGGCATAGCTTATCTGTCGCATCAGATAGCGTGTGTGCAGTGTGTCGGGCAGTTCGCTCCTGCGGTTCTGCATCAGGCGCAGCGTAAGGTCTATCAGGCGGGATCCAGGCAGCGTGTCGGCCTGATAAGTGATGTACTCCTTGTGGAAACGGTAGTAGCCTTGGTCGCTGAGCACCGAGGTGATGCGTTTGCGCTCGGCATCGAGACGCGATACGTCGAACTTCATTCCTTCGTGCAGCAGCCGTCTGGTGCTGTCGGAAAGCGTAAGGAGCGTCTGGCTGATGATACTGTCGTCAATCTCATAGCAGATGTTCCTGACGAAAAAAGGCTCGCCCGGATGCAGCAGGTAGGTCACGTCGGCCTTGTGTCCGTGCTGTCGCGTCTGTAGTTCTACCGAGGCGTTCAGATAGCCTTCGTTGCGCAGCTCCTGTTGCAAGTCCTGACAAGTCCTGACGGCCTGTAGCGAATCGAAGAGCACAGGAGGTTCGCCCATGTTGCGGAGCAGTCGGTTCATCCATCGGGTGGTGTCACGTCCGGCAAGGGAGTAGGTGGCCAGCGGCAACTTGAAAAGCGAGAACCAACGGGCATTGGGGTTCTGTCGCACATAGCTGCGCAGCTGGGTGGTGCTGATGTCGAAATAGTCTCCGTCGGTCTGAAGCCGGACTTTGTTGAGCAAGTGTTCGTCTTCAGGCACATAACGGGTGGTCGAGCATGCTGTCAGCACACAGGCAACCACCGTCCAGAACAGCAAATGTGAGAGGGCGTTCCGCATATTCAATGTGCAAAGGTAGGAAATAATTATGAATAATGAGCGATGATTTGTGAAGATTTTTGAATTTTATCTTTCGTCATTCGCAATTAATTGCTATCTTTGCACAAACCGTAAAGAAACAGTATGCTGAGTAAGAATCTTATTAAATATGTGAGACAGCTGGAACAGAAGAAATACCGGCTGCGCGAAGGGGTGTTTGTGGCCGAAGGCCCCAAGGTCGTCGGCGACCTGCTGAGAGCCGGCTTCCAGCCCCGTCAGTTGCTGGCCACCAGCGAGTGGACTCCCTCACAGTCACTCATCACTTGTCAATTATCGCTCATCACTTCCGACGAACTGCAGAAGGTGAGCTTTCTCCAGCATCCGCAGCAGGTGCTTGGCGTCTTCAACCTGCCTCAGTCCTCGGTTGAGGCTTTGCCTGAAGGCACACTGTCGCTGGCGCTCGACGGGGTGCAAGACCCGGGAAATCTGGGCACCATCATCCGCATAGCCGACTGGTTCGGCATCACCCACATCTTTTGTTCCCCTGACACAGCCGATGCCTGGAACCCCAAAGTGGTGCAGGCCACGATGGGCAGCATTGCCCACGTGAGCCTGACCTACACTGAGTTGGCTCCCCTGCTGAGCCGGACGTCCATGCCCGTCTATGGCACGCTGCTCGACGGAAAGGACATCTTCCGTCAGGAGCTGGCCACCGAAGGCGTCATTGTCATGGGCAACGAGGGCAAGGGCATATCGGCTCCCATCCGTCAGCTTGTCACCCATCCGCTGCTCATTCCCTGCTTCAACCAAGGCCAGACGGCAGAGAGCCTGAACGTGGCCATTGCCACCGCCATCACCTGTGCTGAGTTCCGTCGCAGGGATACCTTGTAATAGGTCGTGGAGAAGCACGCTGCCGTCATGGAATCACTGCACTTTTTCTCGAAGAAAGCCTGAAAAACAGGTGAATAAGGGCTTCGAAAACAGGTAAAGAAGGCCTTAAAATTTATTTTCACGCCGTGAAAATAAATTCTCTTGTCGTGAAAATATATTTTTTCGACGTGATAATATATTTTAACGTCGTGAAAATAAGAAATGTAAGCAATTTTTAGTACTTTTGTAGGGCTTAATAGGATGTTTTACGAACCTTAATGAGTTTTTTGTATGGCAAAATACATCAAGAAAGAGATTGCCGACCTGAACGGCAAGGGCACCACGCAGGCTTATTACCGCATGCAGACGTGGCGGCAACTGGACTATAGGGAGTTTCTGGAGCGGTGCCATTCGCAGCACGGCGCGTTCACCGAAGCCACGCTGGCAGGAGCCATTTCGGCGTTCTGCAGCCATCTGGCTTTGGAGCTTGCGCAAGGCTACACGGTGAAGATCGACGGACTGGGCAGCTTCGGGGCGAAGATAGGGGTGCGCAAGGACAAGGAGATGGACACCTTCGAGGAGGGCACCACCACGCGCAATGCCAAGAGCCTGGTGGTGAAGGGCGTGTCGTTCAGGGCCGACAAGGAGCTGGTGCGCGACATCGACCTGCGCTGCCTGCTGGAGCGTGGTGGTGAAGAGCGCATCAACAAGTCGCCGTTCACGAAAGAGGAGCGCGTGGAGCGTGCCCGCCAGTATCTGAGGGAGCACGGCTTTATGCGTGTGGGACACTATGCCTCCCTCAACGGCCTTGCATATACTACGGCTTCGCGCGAACTTCGCCGCATCTCTCAGGACCCGGCCTCAGGCATTGTCAGTGAAGGCCGCAAGAGTGGCAAGTTGTACCTGCTGGGTGGCTCGGAATAAAAGAAAAACAAGTTTTCCTTTTGTATTTCACCCGACTTTTCGTACCTTTGCACCGTTTTTTAGAAAAAAGGTAAATGGAGAATACAGGACTTAACGACCAAAAAGAGATGATAACAGGTCGCGAGGCACTGATGAGGGCATTGCAGGCCGAGGGAGTGAAGACCATCTTCGGCTATCCCGGCGGTTCGATCATGCCCGTCTACGACTCGCTCTACGACTACGCACAGGGAGAGAACGCACCGTTCCATCATGTGCTGGTGCGCCACGAACAGGGTGCCGTGCATGCAGCACAGGGCTTCGCCCGGGTGAGCGGCGAGGTGGGCGTGGCCATCGTGACCAGCGGCCCCGGTGCTACAAACACGCTGACGGGTGTGGCCGATGCCATGCTCGACTCTACTCCCATCGTGGTCATTGCCGGACAGGTGGGCATTGGTGCACTGGGTACTGATGCTTTCCAGGAGGTAGACCTTGTGGGCGTGTCACAGCCTATCTCGAAATGGAGCTACCAGATACGTCATGCCGACGATGTGGCATGGGCTGTGAGCCGGGCTTTCTATATTGCCCGCAGCGGAAGGCCCGGCCCTGTGGTACTCGACTTCCCCAAGAATGCTCAGACGCATACGTGTGAATGGAACGGTCCGGTCCACGTGGACTTCGTGCGCAGCTATGTGCCTTATCCCACACCCGATGAGAAAGCCATTGCCGAGGCAGCACGCCTGCTGAACGAGGCCGAGCGCCCGCTGGCCTTAGTGGGGCAGGGCGTGGAGCTGGGCAATGCTCACAACGAGCTGTTGGAACTGATAGAGAAGGCCGACATCCCCGTGGGACGTACGCTGCTGGGACTGTCGGCACTGTCCAGCCGTCACCCGCTGAACAAGGGCATGCTGGGCATGCACGGGCAGTACTCGCTGAACATGAAGACACAGGAGGCCGATGTGATAATTGCCATTGGTATGCGCTTCAGCGACCGCGTGACGGGACTGCCGTCGACCTACGCCCGCCAGGCGAAGATCATTCATTTAGACATAGACCGCGCCGAGATAGACAAGTGCATCAAGACCGATGTGGCCGTGATTGGCGACTGCAAGACAACGATGCCTGCCATCACGCGACTGCTTAGGAAACGCAGTCATAAGGAGTGGATAGACTCGTTCGACGCCTACTTCGAACAGGAGAAACAGCTGGTCATTGAGCCTGCCATCCATCCCAAGGAAGGGCCGCTGCTCATGGGCGAGGTGGTCAACGTGGTGGCCGAGGCCACGAAGGGCGATGCCGTGCTCGTGACCGATGTGGGTCAGAACCAGATGCTCTCGGCCCGCTACTTCCACTACAACCGCAAGCGTTCCATCGTTACCAGCGGTGGTCTGGGCACGATGGGCTTCGGCATGCCGGCAGCCATCGGAGCCACGTTTGGTGCGCCCGACAGGACGGTGTGCATGTTCTGTGGCGACGGCGGCTTCCAGATGAACCTGCAGGAGCTGGGCACCATCATGGAGCAGCAGGCCAGCGTGAAGATGATTCTGCTGAACAACAACTACTTGGGCAACGTGCGCCAGTGGCAGGACATGTTCTGGGAAGGCAGACGCTCGTTCACCCCGATGCTCAATCCCCGTTACGACCTGATAGCCCAGGCCTATGGCATTCCCTACGAAGTGGTCGTAGACCGCAAGGACCTGCCTGCCGCCGTAGAGCGGATGCTGTCTGCCAAGGGGCCGTTCATCCTGGAGTGTGCCATCAAGGAAGACGCCGACGTGATGCCTATGACGGCACCCGGAAAGAGCGTGGACGAGATGCAGCTGGAAGCGTAGAGTGAAGAATGAAGAGTAAAGAATTTGCCACCGCATTTATAATATGGAAGAACAGCAAAAGAAATTCTATACCTTATTAGTTTATTCGGAGAACATTGCCGGTATCTTGAATCAGATCACCGCTGTGTTCACCCGTCGTCAGGTGAACATTGAGAGCCTGAACGTGTCGGCCTCGAGCATCGAGGGCGTTCACAAATACACCATCACCGCCTGGTGCTACGATGATCAGGTGGTGAAGATCACGCGTCAGATAGAGAAGAAGATTGACGTTATCAAAGCTACCTATTTCACTGACGACCAGTTGTTTATCCGTGAGACAGGACTCTACAAGCTGTCTACCGACATCGTGCTGGCCAACCCGGAGGTGTCGAGGGCCATTCGCCGCCACGATGCTCATATCTCGGAGGTGAATCCCACTTATGTGATTGTGATGAAAAGCGGTAAGACAGAAGACATCCTGAGCCTCTATAACGCGCTCGATGCCTTCGGCTGTGTGCTGCAATACACCCGCTCAGGCCGTATTGCCGTGACCCGGAGCACGCAGGAACAGGTGAGCGAGTTCCTGGAACAGCGGGAGAAAGTGAACAACGAAAAGTAAATTGTAATGCGTATGAACAAGGTAGGATGCTATGAGTTCATGGCCGAGCCGTTCCATTGCGACTTCTCAGGCCGTTTGTTCATGGGGCACATGGGCAACCACATGCTCAATGCTGCTGACTTCCATTCGTCGGCACGTGGCTTCGGCATGAAGTACCTCATGACC
>CAMZBS010000058.1 GCA_947304695.1 uncultured Prevotella sp. | reverse complement strand
TTTCTAACAACGACAGCCGCAGCTTATCCACCTCGGCCTCCTACAACGCCGATCCCTACGACTATGTGACCAACCCGCTGAGTGAAGAGGGGTTCCAGGAAATGAACAAGTTAGACCTGATTGTGAACGACCGCAGAAACAAGTCGCTCGGACATGGAAGCAACAAGGACCTGAGCTCACAGTTGCAATTGTACCGCCGTTTCGGCAACAAGGGGCGCAACGTGGCACTGAGTTCAAACATCAACTATCGTGACGGAGGCAACAAAAATGCCAACCTCACGTCTGTTCACCTCTATCAGACACAGAACCAGTTTGGACAGGACTCACTCTATCAGACCAACCGATACACCAAGTCGCCGTCGGACAACATGAGTTTCTCGTTGGGCGTCACCTATACCGAACCGCTCTACATCTTCAAACGCAAGCCTACGCCCGAAGACTCCTTGCAGCAACAGGGGCAGGGGCCATTCGGACGTGGAAGGAACGGCGGTAGGCGCATGGTGGGCCAGGAGGGCATCTTCCTACAGCTGAACTACCGCTACAGCTACAACCATCAGAAAAACGACCCGTCGACCTACGACTTCCCACCCTATATTGATCCTACGTATGCCAACCTGCTGAACGACTACAACGACTGGGGCGAGCTGTTCGGCTATCTTGACAATCCCCTGGAAATGTATCTGAGCGACCGCCTGAGCCGCTTTTCGGAACGAACAGAACATGGACATAACATTGATGTGCAGCTGCGTTTTAACCGTGAGAAGTACAACATGAACGTAGGTGTCAACATTCAGCCACAACGTTCCCACTACATTCAGCAGTACTTGGGAACGCCCATCGACACAGTGCGTACGGTGACCAACGTCTCGCCTACACTCAACCTGCGCTACCGATTCAATCAGCAGACCAACCTGCAGGTGCAGTTCCGCGGACAGACGCAGCAGCCCAGCATTACCCAGCTGCTTGAAATCTACGACGATACCAACCCGCTCAACATCAATATTGGTAATCCCGGACTGAAGCCGTCGTTTACTACCAACCTGAATTCAAACTTCCAGATGATGCGCCGACCCACGTATGTGGAGGACAGTCTGGGATTCCAGATACCCAAGGAGCAACGCCACTGGAGCTTCAGCGTGAACGGAAGCCTGCAGCACACCAGCAACGCCATAGGCAACATTGTGACATACGATGAATCGACAGGCGGACGAACCTCACGTCCTGAAAACATCAACGGCAACTGGAGCACCAACTTTGGCGGCAGCTTCAACATCGGACTCGACACGCTGAACCGATGGGACATCAGCGGCGGCATCAACGGCAGCTACCGACACCAAATTGGCTACGTGAACCTGAACCGGACGGCAATACCCGACCGCAATGTGACCCACACCTACAACCTGTCGCCATCGATGTCACTCAGTTTCCGCAACAAATGGCTGAACTTCTCGCTCAACGTACGCGGCACTTACGCACGTACTGAGAACCGGCTGCAGGCTTCAAGGAACCTGACTACGTGGAACTATAACTACGGCGGCAACACCCGCATCACCTTCCCGTGGGGTTCGGAACTGTCGACCGACTTCCACGTCTACAGCAAGCGCGGCTATTCCGACGAGACGCTCAACACCGACGAACTGATATGGAATGCCCAACTGTCACACAGTTTCCTGCGCGGCAAGAAACTCACAGTCATGCTGCAGTGGTATGACATCCTGGCCGAACAGACCAACTTCAACCGCAATGTCACTGCCAACGGATGGCGTGACACCGAAGTGAATGCCATCACGTCGTATGCCATGCTGCACGTGAGCTACCGACTGAACTTCTTCGGTGGCAGCAATGGCAACGGCCCTGACGGAGAAAGAAGACAAGGAAGAGGCGGTGACAACGAACGCGGCCGCCGTATGGGCGGCGGCCAGCGTGGAGGATTCGGTGGAGGCTTTGGCGGTGGCTTCGGTGGTGGAAGAATGTAGTAATCAGAGATTATACAGCAGCCACCCCATGTAGCCCATGAAAATGATGGTAAGGACGGCACCTTCCCATCGGGCCACCGTGAACTTGGTGTAGGAGAACAGCCAGATGAGCACCACCGAGACAAGCATCATGCCCAGGTCAACGACCGTGATTCCGTTGATCTGCATGGGACAGACCACAGCCGTGAGACCCAGGATGAGCAGAATGTTAAACACATTAGAGCCAATCACATTGCCAATGGCCATGGCAGAACGGCCCTTACGGGCAGCTACCACACTGGTAGCCAGTTCGGGCAGACTGGTGCCGCCAGCCACAATTGTAAGGCCTATGACACCCTGACTCACGCCCATTTCGGTGGCTATCTTCGAGGCTGCACCTACAAAAATATTACTGCCAACCACCAGGCAGGCCAAGCCGATGACCACCCAGAGCAGGCCTTTCCATACGGGAACGACAGTCAGTTCTTTCCTGTCGGACGATTCTGTATAGTTGCCTTTTGCAGCCGTAAACGTGTAATACATAAAGGCAGCAAATCCCAACAGCAGCCACAGACCGTCGAGACGGGTAATGACATTGCCACGGAGATGCAGCGTCTGCCACCCGTCGGCACAGACAACCAGCATCAGTACCGAAGCTGCGACAGCAAAAGGAATGTCCTTCGTCACCGTGGAACGCGAAATGACCATTGGTGCCACCATTGCCGAACAGCCCACGATGAGCAGGCTGTTGAAGATGTTGGAACCGACCACATTGCCTACAGCCAGGTCGGGCGTGCCTTTCAAGGCCGATACCAGGCTCACGAAAAGTTCAGGGGCTGAGGTGCCTGCAGCCACAATGGTAAGACCAATGACTATTTCGGGCACATTCATCCTGCGAGCTACCGAAGAGGCTCCGTCGGTCATGCGGTCGGCACCCCAGAGCACGAGTGCCACACCTACAATGATGAGAAGGGCATTGAGCAACATAATCCTTAAGATTTAATATTCAAATTCGTAGGTGACACTGTTGCCTTCACGGCTCACTGTCAGGGTCTTCACGCTCTTGTCAGCATTTACGACGGTGGTCAGTTCGAAAGGCTGGCCGCCTGCTACCTCGACCTTGCTGAAGACGTTGGCATTGCGGGCCATCCTGAACAGCGAAAGCAGCATGTAGGGATTGCAACGCTCCACACCCAGGAGCAACTGGTTGACATCTATTGACTGGCAACGGTTGTCGTACTGGCTGTAGATGGGCTTCATGAAGAGACGTTCGCTGGAACCATACCTGTCGCCTCTGATATAACGCAGGCTGTCGGCATTGTGCAGGCTGTCGGCATACAGACTCTTGATGTTGTTGACCAAATATGAATAGGCATCATA
This sequence comes from uncultured Prevotella sp., assembly GCA_947304695.1. Next base: position 8,650 of record CAMZBS010000058.1, on the reverse strand, counting down.
GTTGTCACCAGCCCAACGGTGTTCGATATTGAAAGCATAGCGGTTGCTGAACATGTTGAACTCTTCCTGTTCACGGAACATAACGGTGTCGCCTTCGGCAACAAGCTGCCCAATGGGTTGATAGTCGTTGGAATAGGAAGCCGTAAGTAGGCGTGAACGGTTGTTGACAGTCATCACACCATCATAATCATAATAGGAGAAAGTCAGGTTGGAGAGCACCTCATCGTTTTTCTTCATGCTGAAGGTAAGAGGACGGCAAATCTCGTCGTAGGTGACACTGATAAGACTCCCGTCACTGCCTGTAATACTCTTCACCATGGCGGCATTTCCCAATGAACCGTCACCACGGGTGGCAAGCTGCGTGTACTTCCAGGTCATATTGGCATCATCGGGATGGTCTGTGTCGACAATCTTGAAACTGGACACACGATGCTCACCTGTCAAGTTCTGTGAGAAGATGATGGGTATGTGGTATTCTCCGCCACCATAGCCTTTCATTTCAGCCAGCGTACACCAGTCACCGTCTAAACGGGTAATTTGCCAGTTGCCATAGCTCTGCACATAAAGCGTGTCGGAAGTATTGTTGGCATAACGATAGGCATACTTGACTCCCAAGACTGGGAAGCCTGCCATGTAGTTTTCCTTGTCCTTCAGACAGGAAGTTGCAAGCAGTGATACTACTGCAAAAAGCAATAAAGTTCTGATAGTCTTCATGTTATATTAAACGTCTTTAGTTATCTTCATCATTCCAGTCATCTCCGAAATCAAAACCGGAGAATCCTTCGAGTGCCGGACTCACAAAAGCATCCATAGCCCGGCGGTCTTTCTTTGTGGGGCGACCTGTTCCACGGGCACGATCAACGAATCCGCTGATGCGGTTCATCTCCAGCAGCTCATACTGGTCGGGAGTTGTCACGTTCTCGTAGATTTCGGGCAGCAGTTTTGCACCCACACGCTGCTCGATGGTCTTCAGTATCTTGAACGAATAGGTCACTGGCGGCTTGCGCACACTCACCGTGTCGCCCACTTTCACCATACGCGATGGCTTCACCTGCACATTGTTCACCATCACACGCCCGTTCTTGCAGGCATCGGCTGCAATGGAACGGGTCTTGAAGATGCGGGCTGCCCACAGCCATTTATCGATTCGGGCTTCTTCCGTCATTTCTTTCCTAATTTATTGAATTGGTTCATTGTGATGTCAATCCCTGCCAGCACGAAGCTCTTGATAATCTCAACGGCAGTGTCGATGCTGGGTTGCAGCTTTTTCAGTTCTTCCTCGGAATAGCGGCCCAACACCCAGTCAATCTGCATGCCTCGTGGAAAGTCGTTGCCAATGCCCATTCGCAGGCGGGCATATTGCTGGCCTATGAGCTGCTGGATGTGGCCCAGTCCGTTGTGACCACCATTCGAGCCGTTGGCTTTCAGGCGGAAAGCGCCTAAAGGCAAGGCCACATCGTCGCTCACCACAAGCAAGCGGCTCTGGTCAATATTTTCTTTGCTCAGCCAGTAGCGCACGGCATTTCCGCTAAGATTCATATAGGTGGAAGGCTTCAGCAGAAGAACTTTACGCCCCTTGAGCGATGTCTCGGCCACAAAGCCGTAGCGTTTGTCCTCAAAACAGATATTGGATGCCTTGGCAAAGGCATCCAATACCATGAAACCTGTATTGTGGCGGGTCTGGTCGTACTCGTCGCCCACGTTACCCAATCCGACAATTAAGTACTTGTCCATGCTCCGATGATTACTGGGCAGCAGCCTCGGCAGCAGCAGCCGACTTCGAAGCGCGGGTCTCCTTCACTGAGCAGACAACCACCTGAGCGGAAGTAGCCAGTTCGAGTCCCTCGAAGCTCAGCTCACCGACCTTGATGGCCTTACCCAGACCGAGGTTGGTCACGTCGATATTCAGGATTTCGGGAATCTGCTTGTAGGGAGCCGTTACGTCGATCTTACGGATCGAGAGGTTCAGCTTACCACCTTCGCGCACACCCTGAGCCAGACCGTTGAGCTTCACGGGAATACCCACAGTGATGGGCTTCGTATCGTTGATCTCAAAGAAGTCAGCGTGCAGCAGCGCATCGGTGGTGGGGTGGAACTGCAGCTCCTTGATGATGGCCTTGTGCTCCTTGCCGTCGATGTTCAGGTTCACAACGTAGACGTGAGGCGTGTAGACAGCCTTGCGCAGCTCAGAAAACGAAGCTGAGAAAGCCAGTGCCTGGGGCAGACCATTCTCACCCTTCACTTCACCATAGAGGTTGCAGGGAACCAGACCTTCTTTACGCATCATCTTTGAGGCTTTCTTGCCAGTAGTCTCACGCTTCTGGCCATTGATTGCAATTTCTCTCATAACTTTAATGTGTTACTCTAAATTAAGTTGTTAATAATGTTACTTTGCTTAATTCACCATCACACGAATTCTTAACGATTTTCGTCGTGCTTTTGCGAAAAGCGGTGCAAAGGTAAGAAGAAAATATGAATTACGGGACATGAATAATAAGTTTTTTTGTAAAAAGACCCCTTTTTTTTTGCTTAATAGCGGAAAAATGCCTAATTTTGCAAACGACAACAATAAAAATAGAGATAAAGCATACATGATTAACAGGGAAATCATAAGAATTAAGATTGTTCAGTTAACCTACGCGTACTATCAAAACGGTAACAAGAACATTGACACAGCCGAGAAGGAACTATTTTTCAGTATGTCGAAAGCATACGACCTTTACAACTATCTGCTTGCCCTGATAGTGGCTGTCACCAAGGAATCGCGTCGCCGTCTTGAGATAGCTCAGGGCAAGGCCCGGCGTGAAGGTACAGCTGAACCCTCCCAGAAATTTGCATTCAACCGCTTTGCCCTGCAGTTGGAGAGCAATCGCCAGTTGGCCGACTTCATGTCGGCCCAAAAACGCACATGGGAAGATGACCTGGAGTTTGTAGGTAAGTTGCTGGAGCAGATTGAGCAGAGCCAGATCTACAAGGAATACATGGATAGCAAGGAAGATGACTATGCCATTGATCGCGAGTTGTGGCGTCGACTCTACCGTACGCTCATTCAGGAGAACGATGACCTGAATACGTTGCTGGAGGAGCAGAGCCTGTACTGGAATGACGACAAAGACGTGGTCGACACCTTCGTGCTGAAGACCATCAAGCGCTTCGACGAGAAGAACGGCGCCAAGCAGGAACTATTGCCCGAATACGATAGCGAGGAGGAAAAGGACTATGCCCGCAAGCTGTTCCGTGCCACCATTCTCAATGCCGACGAATATCAACGCTTCATGAGTGAGGCATCACACAACTGGGACTTCAGCCGCCTGGCCTATATGGATGTGGTCATCATGCAGATAGCCATTGCCGAGATGCTCACCTTCCCGAGCATACCGCTGAGCGTGACCATCAACGAGTTTGTAGAGCTGGCCAAGTTCTACTCCACCCCACGCAGTGCCGGCTATATCAACGGCATGCTCGATGCCATTGCACGCCATCTGATCAAGACCGGACGTATGCTGAAGCAGATGCCAGAGGCCAAAGACTCGAACGAAAAATAAACAACATTATTTATAAATATGACAAACATGATTCTTGCAGCCCAGGCTGCACAAGGTAGCGGAATGAGTATGATCCTGATGATGGTGGCCATCTTTGCCATCATGTATTTCTTCATGATTCGTCCGCAGCAAAAGAAGCAGAAGGAGATTCAGAAGTTCCAGAACGAGCTGACGGAAGGCACACAGGTGATTACCGGTGGCGGCATCTACGGAACGGTGAAGAGCATCGACCTGGCAAAGAACGAGGTCGAGGTGAAGATAGCCCGCGACGTGGTCATCAGGGTCGACCGAGCCTACGTGTTCAAGGATCCTTCAAGCACACCGCTACAGAAATAATCAGCTTTCAACAACGACAGTTCTGTGAAGGCGGGCAACATTTTCAACAAATTCAGTAATTTCCTGTTCAGCCGAGCTAACAGGGAATTTCTGGTTTTTTTGTTCTTTTTCGTAGTGGCAGGCATTTTCTGGCTGTTCATGACACTCAACAAGAACTACGAACAGGAACTGCGCATTCCCGTCAGATATACCAACGTGCCCAAGCGGGCAGTGCTCACATCGTCTGAAGTAGACACTGTGAGAATGACAGTGAGCGACAAAGGCTATGTGCTGGCCACCTATCTCTACGGAAATGCCATCAAGCCCGTCGAACTGAGTTTCCACAACTATGCCAGCCAGTCTGGCAAGGGCAGTGTGCCCACATCGGACATCATCAAGATGGTCAGGCAAGAACTGGCATCGTCAACGAAAATCACCGGTGTGAAGCCCGAACGTCTCACCTTCTATTATAATTATGGTGAGAAGAAGATTGTCCCCGTGCAATATCGGGGCGTAGTTACTCCCGAAGACATCTGTTTCATATCCAATGTGGAGTATCAGCCCGACAGCGTGACCATCTATGCCTCGAAAGACCTGCTCGACAGCATCAATGTGGTCTACACCGAAACGCTGAACTTCACCGACTTCCACGACACACTGATTGTTCATCCCCGACTGGCTACCATTCATGGTGTGAAAGCCATTCCTGAACATGTGACCATCCGCTTTACCACCGACGTGCTTACTGAGGGCACCATCGACGACGTGCCTGTCGTCGGCATCAACATGCCCCAGGGCAAAGTACTCCGCACTTTTCCTGCCAAGGTCAGCGTACACTTTGTCACTGGCATGAAGACCTATCGCACCCTGTCTACAGAAGACTTTCTTATCGTTGCCGACTACGACGAGCTGCAGAAGGACATGTCACCCAAATGCAACATCTACCTGCAACGGGTGCCCGATGGCATCAGTCGTGCCCGTCTGGATCTGAAACAAGTGGATTACCTGATTGAAGAAAAGAAAACGACTCCTTGAAGATGAAGATAGGTATTACCGGTGGCATCGGCAGTGGGAAGAGCTATGTGTGTAGGCTTCTACAGCAGCATCACGGCATTTCGGTCTATGACTGCGACTCGGCTGCTAAACGTCTGATGCGCAGCGACGAACAGCTTCGTCTTCAGCTCACCCGGCTCATTGGCTCTGACTGCTACACTCCCGACGGCCTGCTGAACAAGGCTTCAGTGGCCCGTTTTCTGCTGGCCTCCCAGGAGAATGCACAAGCCATCGATGACATAGTCCATCCTGCCGTCTTCCGCGATTACGAGGAGAGCGGCTATCAATGGATTGAGAGTGCCATCCTCTTCGAATCGGGCATCGACAGGATGGTCGACCGCGTGGTGGTTGTCACTGCCCCCGAGGAAGTGCGCCTACAGCGGATCATGCAACGCGACGGCATCACACGTGAAAAAGCTTACGAGTGGATGACCCGCCAGTTGCCGCAGGATGAAGTACGACACCGTGCAGACTTTGAAATCATCAACGACGGAACAACACCCCTCGTTCCGCAGATAGAGAAACTAATTGAAACAATACAACAAATAAAAGAAAAGTTATTATGCAACAGACCATTTTAGCAATCGCAGGCCGTCCCGGCCTCTACAAACTTGTATCGCGTGGCAACAATAACCTCATTGTCGAAGCACTCGACGACACCCACCGCCGTCAGCCCGCATTTGCCACCGACCGCATCACCTCGCTGGCCGACATCGCCATGTTTACCGATACCGACGATGTGCCCCTGACCGACGTGCTCGAAAATCTGAAGACCCTGGAAAACGGACAGAAGGTAAGCCTTGACTACAAGAAGGCCAGCGGCGATGAGCTGCGCGACTATTTCGCAAAGATACTGCCCGACTTCGACCGTGAGCGCGTTCACAACAGCGACATCAAGAAGCTGCTGCAGTGGTATAACATCCTGATTGAGAACGGCATCACCGACTTCAAGTCAGAGGAGGCAGAGCAGGAGCAAGCAGAGACCGCAGAATGAACAGGACAGTCATTACCCTCGTAGCCGCTGCCATGCTGACCATTACTGGCAGTCAGGCTCAAGCACAGGAAGACGTGAGCATCGGCAAGCAGAACATTACCATTAGCGATGGCCGAATGACCCCTGAAGCCCTATGGGCCATGGGGCGCATTGGCAGCTATGCCGCCTCGCCCGACGGCACCCATGTCGTCTACCAGGTGGCCTACTACAACGTCAAGGCCAACAAGAGCCACCATGTGCTCTACATGATGGACATCAACAGCATGGACAAGCAGCTGCTGACCCAGAGCAGCAAAAACGAGACTGACGCCCAGTGGCTCGACAACGAGACACTGGCCTTCATCACTGGAGGTGAGGTGTGGGCCATGAAACTCGACGGCAGTGAACGCCGCCAGTTGTCGAAGACCGACGGTAAGGTCGAAAGCTTCATGTTCTCGCCCGACCGCCAGAAGGTCATCATCTTGCAGAGCATTCCTTTCCATGAGGTCATCAAGGAGAATCCCAGCGACCTGCCAAAAGCCACGGGCCGACTGGTCACCGACCTGATGTACCGCCACTGGGATCACTACGTGGAAAGCATCCAGCATCCCTTTGTCTTCAACGTAGGCGATGGTTATGCTGTCGCTGCAAATGGCAAGGACATCCTTGCCTCCGAACCATACGAGTGCCCCATGGAGCCTTTTGGTGGCATGGAACAGCTGGCCTGGAGTCCTGATTCAAAGCAGATAGCCTATACCTGCCGCAAGAAGACAGGCACCCAGTACAGCATCTCGACCGACTCCGATATTTTCCTCTACGATGTAGAGAGCGGACAAACAAGGAATCTCTGCAAGCCCGCAGACTATAAGGAGCCTAAGACCGACCCCACAAAGACCCTGAAGCACCAGACCGTCAACGCCAAGGACAACCTTCAGAACAACGTGGGCTACGACCAGAACCCCAAGTTCTCGCCCGACGGCCACTATGTGGCCTGGCTCTCGATGGAGCGCGACGGCTATGAGGCTGACCGTCAACGTCTGTGCATCTACGACCTGCAGCAGCAGACTAAGACCTACGTCACCGAGTCGTTCGACTCCAATGTTGACGACTACTGCTGGGCTCCCGATTCGCGTACCATATATTATATAGGTGTGTGGCACGCCACTGAGAACCTGTATGGCGTGACGCTCATGCAGGAACAGTCGAAGAAGAAATCCCAGGCCACAAGGCTCAGGTCTAAGGTCACACGGCTGACGAAGGACTGGGCTGACTTCGGCTCGCTGCAGATGCTCGACAGCAAGCGGTTGCTCATGGAACGCCACTCGTTCACCCAGCCCGCCGACCTCTATATCGTCTCGCCCAACATGAAGCAGCCCGACAAGACCTTCTTCATTCAGCTGACGAGGGAGAACGAACACATCCTTTCCCAGTTGGGTAAGCCCAGTGTCATGCAGCACTGGGTGAAGACCACCGACGACAAGGAGATGCTCACATGGGTCATCCTGCCACCCAACTTCGACGCATCGAAGAAGTACCCCACCCTGCTTTTCTGCGAAGGCGGCCCGCAAAGCCCCGTCTCACAGTTCTGGAGCTACCGCTGGAACTTCTTCATCATGGCCTCGCAGGGCTACATCATCGTGGCTCCTAATCGTCGCGGTCTGCCTGGCTTCGGTCAGGAGTGGCTTGAGGAGATCAGCGGCGACTGGACGGGACAGTGCATGAAAGACTATCTCTCGGCCATCGACTATGCCACAGAGAAACTACCCTACGTTGACAAAGACCGTCTGGGTGCCGTAGGAGCCTCGTTCGGTGGCTTCTCCGTTTACTATCTGGCCGGTCATCACGACAAGCGCTTCAAGTGCTTCATTGCCCACGACGGTGCCTTCAACCTTGAGGCCATGTACACCGAGACCGAAGAGAACTGGTTCTCCAACTGGGAGTATGACGATGCTTTCTGGAACCGTGACCAGACCGAGAATGCCGAGAAGACCTATAAGAACTCGCCCCACCGCTTCGTTGACAAGTGGGACACGCCCATCCTCTGCATTCACGGCGAAAAGGACTACCGCATCAACGCTACCCAGGGCATGTCGGCCTTCAATGCCGCACGCATGCGTGGCATCGAGGCCCAGTTGCTCATCTTCCCCGACGAGAACCACTGGGTGCTCAAGCCCCAGAACGGCATACTCTGGCAGCGCACCTACTTCAACTGGCTTGACCGCTGGCTGAAGAAATAACAAGCAATAACCCCAAACCTTTTCTATAATGAAACTCAACGACATACTGAGCGGCCAGTTCAACGCCGCAGAATGGGAAGCCAAAGGCTACGAGCTCCCCAAGTTCGACATCAAGGCTGTCCGTGAGAAGACTGCCAAGGAGCCCACATGGGTACACTTCGGCGGCGGCAACATTTTCCGTGCTTTCCCGGCAGCCATCCTCAACGATGCCCTCAACACCGGTAAGTATGACCGAGGTGTCATCGTGGCCGAGACCTTCGACTTTGAGGTCATTGACAAGGCATACGCACCCTACAACAACCTGTCGCTCTGCGTGAACCTCTGTTCTGATGGTTCCATCGAGAAGAAGGTCATCGCCTCAGTCACCGAAGCCCTCAAGGCCGATTCCCAGTTCCCCGACTGGAATCGCCTGGTAGAGATTTTCCGCAACCCGTCGCTCCAGATGATTTCCTTCACCATCACTGAGAAAGGCTACACCTACAACGAGGCCGACCTGGCTCGCGGACTGAAGCCCCTCTTCGCCATGG
>CAMZBS010000057.1 GCA_947304695.1 uncultured Prevotella sp. | reverse complement strand
GTAAAATAAGGAGGACAGAAGATATGGAAATTATACTGAAAGAAGATATTATCGGTCTGGGATTTAAGAACGATATTGTGAACGTGAAGTCTGGCTATGGCCGCAACTACCTCATTCCCCAGGGAAAGGGCGTGATTGCTTCACCCATGGCTAAGAAGATTCTCGCTGAGAACCTCAAGCAGCAGGCTCACAAGCTGGCTGCCCAGAAGGCTGCTGCCGAGGAGAAGGGCAATGCCCTGAACGGCGTGGCTCTGAAGATCGTTGCCAAGGTCAGTGCTACGGGTCAGCTCTACGGCTCTGTCAACACTGCCACTGTGGCTGAGGAGCTGAAGAAGCTGGGTCACGAGGTCGACCGCAAGATCATCACCATGCGCGACATCAAGAAGGTGGGCGATTATGTGGCCCTCGTTCACTTCCACAAGGAGGTTGTCGTCGAGATTCCTGTCACGGTTGTGGCTGAGAATGCCCCCGTTGAGGAGGCACCTGCAGCTCCCGTTGAGGAGGCTCCCGTTGAGGCTCCCGTGCAGGAGGAAGAAGAAGCACCCGCAGCAGAATAAACCGCTGTAAAGCATATCATTTTTGATATAAACGGGAAGTCCCGATGCCTATGGCGTCGGGACTTTTTAGTGGTTATGATGTCTCTTTTTCGCATGCTGACTAAAAAAAAGGAAATTTTGTTTGGCGATTACAAATAATTGCGTTATTTTTGCAAACCGAAAATAAAATACCATAAACAATATATGGATTTAGGAGATAAACTTGAGGCAAAAATCAACAGATCGGACTATAAGATCCTGATTGTCGACGACGTGGTCAGCAATGTCCTGCTGTTGAAGATTCTGCTTACCAATGAGAAGTTTCAGGTATGTACGGCAAACTGCGGCAACATGTGCATAGAGCAGGCCAAGGCCGAGAAGCCCGACCTGATACTCCTTGATGTCATGATGCCCGACATTTCGGGATTCGATACTGCTGTTATCTTGAAGAAAGATCCTGAGACGGCCGAAATCCCCATCATCTTCCTCACCGCCCTTAACAATCCGAGCGACCTGGTTCACGGCTTCCAGGTGGGAGCCAATGACTTCCTGACCAAGCCGTTCAACAAGGAAGAACTGGTGGTGCGTGTGATGCACCAGATAGCCCTGGTGGCAGCCAAGCGGCTCATTCAGCAGCAGAACGAGGAACTGCGTGCCACCATCTCCAACCGCGACAAGATGTATTCGGTCATTGCCCACGATCTGCGCTCACCCATGGCTTCCATCCGCATGGTGCTCAACCTGGTGGTGTCTACCATGTCGGCCGACCTTGTGGGACCTGAGCTGTACGAGCTTTTGGATAAGGCCAACCGCGAGAGTGAGGAGGTACACGACCTGCTGGACAACCTGCTGAAATGGACCAAGAGCCAGACGGGTCGTCTGACCGTGGTGCTGCCGGATCTGGACCTGAACGACATCATTCCCGGTGTGGTCGACATCTTCGAGATGATTGCCCAGACCAAGAACATCAAACTGGAATATACAGGCACCACCCAGCCGCTGGTAGTACGTGCCGACAACGATATGTTGAAGACGGTGGTTCGCAACTTCATGTCGAATGCCGTGAAGTTCAGCCCCGAGGGCTCCACCATCGAGATTACCATGCACCCCGAAGGCGATTTTGCCAAGGTCAGCGTGCGTGACCACGGTGTGGGCATTGCTCCTGAGCGCATCGACAGCATCTTCCATAAGGGTGAGACCACCTACGGCACCGGCGGCGAGGAAGGCTCCGGCCTGGGCTTGCAGCTCTGTGCCGACTTTGCCCGCAAGAATGGTGGCGACGTCATGGTCGAGTCTGCCCTGGGCGAAGGCTCCACGTTCAGTGTGCTCATGCCGTTGAAGAAGTGATATGCGATAAGTGATAAGTGATAAGTGAGAGGGGGGGACTGTTAAAGTTTGCAAATCCGCCAACACTTATCACTTATCACTTTTCTCTTGTCACTTTTTTTTATTACCTTTGCATCCGAATTTATTTCACCCAGCGTTTCCGCGTCTGTGAAACGTTACAACCCAACAACATTTCCACTTTGAAACAGTAGGATACACAGATTATAGTATGTATACAAAAGAACAATTAGAACAGTTAGAGCCGGCTCAGCTGTTTAGTATTGCGGCAGAGCTTGGCGTGTCAGTATCTCAGGACGACGACAAGGAGAAAGTTATTTATGCCATCTTAGACCAGGCAGCAATAGATAGTGCAACGAACAGTTCGCCCAAGCGCAAGAGAACGCGCATCGCCAAGAAAGACACCGACAAGGTCTATACGGTGAACGGCAAGGAGGGCGAGAACTTCGATGTCATCAACCAGAAGCCGAAGAGCGTGGAAGCCCCTTCGCTTTTCAGCGACGAGCCTGTGGGCGACCCGGAGAGCCAGCCCGCTCAGGACAGTGAAGCACCCGCAGCACCCGTTGCCGACCCGCAGCCCGTATTCCCAAAGCATCGCGGACGCAAGTCGAAGGCTGAGCTGGCTGCCATCGCAGCCGCAGAGGCAGCCAAGGCCATTCAGGACATGGGGGCCGAAGCTCCCGTGGAGGAAGTCTTGGACGATGTGGTGCCCGAATCGGATGGTGTCGACACAATTCCCAGCAATGAGGACGACGAGCCCGACCTGGGCCTGCTGGAGCAGCTGCAGGAGAAGATGGCTCAGCGCGTGTCGCAGCAGGAGCCTCTTCCCGACTATGAGGCCAATCCCGACGGTGTTTGGGAGGGCGATCCTGGCGATGGCACCGATTTCATTGCCGTTGTCGACCTGCCCATTGAGGACCAGGCAGCCATCCCCACGCTCGACATCTTCGACCGTCCTGTCGTTCAGCATGCCGAGCCTGTCTATCAGCCTGTTGTGACGGCACCCGCTGCCCCGACGGAGGAGAGCTACGACTTCGGTGATCTCATTTCCGGCAACGGCGTGCTCGAGATCATGCAGGACGGCTACGGTTTCCTGCGCTCCAGCGACTACAACTACCTCTCTTCGCCCGACGACATCTACTTGGCTCCGCAGCAGATCAAGAAATACGGTCTGAAGACCGGCGATGTGGTTGACTGCACCGTGCGTCCGCCCCATGACGGCGAGAAGTATTTTGCCCTGTCTACGGTCAAGATGATCAATGGCCGCGAGCCGTCCGAGGTGCGCGACCGTGTGAGCTTCGAGCATCTCACACCGTTGTTCCCCGAGGAGAAGTTCAAACTGTGCGGCGATCCTTCGACCACCAATCCCTCGACCCGCATCGTCGACCTCTTCTCGCCCATCGGCAAGGGACAGCGTGCGCTCATCGTGGCCCAGCCCAAGACCGGTAAGACCATCCTGATGAAGGACATTGCCAACGCCATTGCCGCCAACCATCCCGAGGCTTACATCATGATGCTGCTCATCGACGAGCGTCCTGAGGAGGTCACCGACATGAGCCGCACGGTCAATGCCGAGGTCATTGCCTCGACCTTCGACGAGCCTGCCGACCGCCATGTGAAGATTGCCGGTATCGTGCTTGAGAAGGCCAAGCGCATGGTGGAGTGCGGCCACGACGTGGTCATCTTCCTTGACTCAATCACCCGTCTGGCCCGTGCCTACAACACCGTGTCGCCTGCTTCTGGCAAGGTGCTCACGGGTGGTGTCGATGCCAACGCCCTGCAGAAGCCCAAGCGCTTCTTCGGTGCCGCCCGTAACATTGAGGGTGGCGGTTCGCTCACCATCATTGCCACGGCCCTCATCGACACTGGTTCCAAGATGGACGAGGTGATCTTCGAGGAGTTCAAGGGCACGGGTAACTCCGAGTTGCAGCTGTCTCGTTCGCTGTCCAACAAGCGCGTGTTCCCGGCCATCGACCTTGTTCAGTCGAGCACGCGTCGTGACGACCTGCTGCAAGACCCGACGACGCTCAACCGCATGTGGATCATCCGCAAGTTCATCAGCGAGATGAACCCCATCGAGGCCATGAACACCGTGCGTGACCGCCTGGTTCAGTCGCGCAACAACGAGGAGTTCCTCATGTCGATGAACGGATGATTGAATTAAATCCGGTTGATGTCTACATAGCCGTGTGTCACGGCATAGATGGTGAGTGCTGAGACACTTTTCAGCCCCAGCTTCTCCATGATGTTTTTCCGGTGAGTGATAACGGTTGCCAGCCCGATGTTCAGAAGGCTGGCAATCTCTTTGTTTATATGGCCCTGCACAATCAGCGTCATCACCTCTATCTCGCGGTCGCTCAGAATCTTCTGCTGCAGAATGGCGGGCATGGGGGGCAGGTTGCGGCCGTTGTGGTGGCCGTACTGCTGCATCACGAGCAGTGAGCGCACCAGTTCGTGTTCCGGCACGTTGATGCATAGCGAGTGGAAGCCCGTCAGCTGCTTTCCGCCGTCGAGCGACAGCGTGAGCACGATGGTCTTCCGGCAGTGTTCCATGAAGAAGGGGCGGTTCTCGAGCACGATGTTCATGGCCACGAAGTAGTGGGCGAACTGTTCGGGGTGGTTAGCCTCCAGTTCGGCCATCGAGCCGAACGTCTCAATGCCCATGATGGGCATCACGTTCTGCAGCAGCTGCCTCAGTCCCAGCACGGCCAGCGTGTTGGGGTCTACAATGGCAATCTTCGGCTTCTGAACAGTCATTCTCCTCCTTACAGCATTCCTTTTGTCGACGGCAGTTCGTAGTGATAGATGTCGCGCTTCACGGCCATCTTCAGCGAGCGTGCCAAAGCCTTGAAGATGCCTTCAATCTTGTGGTGCTCGTTGTTGCCCTCGGCGCGTATGAAGAGGTTCATGCGGGCAGCGTCGCTCAGGCTCTTGAAGAAGTGGTAGAACATCTCCGTGGGCATGTCGCCTACATATTCGCGCTTGAAGCTGGCATCCCATGTGAGCCAGGGGCGCCCGCCGAAGTCCAGGCATACGTGGGCCATGCAGTCGTCCATGGGCAGCGAGTAGCCGTAGCGTTCAATGCCGCGCTTCGACCCCAGTGCCTTCAGCACACACTCGCCCAGTGCCAGTGCCGTGTCCTCGATGGTGTGGTGCTCGTCCACGTTCAGGTCGCCGTTGCACCTCACGTAGAGGTCCATGCCTCCGTGCTTGCCTATCTGTTCCAGCATGTGGTTGAAGAATCCCAGTCCGGTCTCTATCTCACATTTGCCGTTGCCGTCCAGGTCCAGCCTCACCTCGATGTCGGTTTCTTTCGTGGTGCGCTTCACCTCGGCCTTGCGCTCCCCGGCAAAGAGTATTTCGGCAATCTTGTCCCATGTCAGTCCGTCCTTGCCCAGGATGAGCGCCTTGCAGCCAATGTTGCGTGCAAACAGCTCGTCGGTCTCGCGGTCGCCGATTACGTAGCTGTTGGCAATGTCCACCTCGGGGTCGTCCATGTATTTCCTCACCAGTCCCGTCTGTGGCTTGCGGGTGGGGGCGTTGTCTTCGGGGAAGTGCGAGTCCACGAGGATGTCGTCAAACGTGATGCCTTCGCCCTTCAGGGTCTGCAGGATGAAGTTCTGGGCAGGCCAGAACGTGTCTTCCGGGAACGACGGGGTGCCCAGTCCGTCCTGGTTCGACACCATCACGAAGCGGAAGTCAGTCTTTTTGCGAATCAGTCCCAGGTTGCGAAACACGCCCTCGGTGAAGCGTATCTTCTCCAGGGCATCCACCTGTTCGTCGTGGGGTTCTTCTACCAGTGTTCCGTCGCGGTCAATGAAAAGTATTCGGGTCATGGCTGTTGGGTGTTAGGGGTCAGGGTTTGGCGTTCCTTCTCTTCTGTCTCTATCGAGCCGTACAGGTAGTAGGCGGGATAGAGGGTGGAGAGGAAGATGTAGGCTTGGATGAATCCGGCGATGGCAAACACCACGATGTTCATCCACAGCATGTAGTCGGGCATGCCCACGGGGTCGCCCTGTAGGCGGCCTATCTGCGACTGCGTGTTGGCCAGATAGAGGATCAGGGCGGGCAGCTCGGTGAGCAGGATGCAGGCGTAGGTCACGATGCCCACCACCAGCATGACGATGAAGATGCGGCCCCAGTGGCGCAGTCCCTTGCCGTAGGTGGCTGCCAGCATGGGCAGATAGGATGCCTTCGGCGTGAGCAGGTATTTCATGTTGGTGAAGGTCAGTGGCAGCGTCAGGGCTACGATGATGAGCGTTGCCGTGGCCAGGAGTCCCAGTCCGGCCCATCGGCCCATGTAGCGCTGGGCCATGAAGATCACGCCTCCCATCACCACCGACATCAGCAGGATCACGATGAGGTTCCATCCGTAGAGGCGCAGGGTAGGCCAGAGGGCTTTCCTGTCCAGTCGGCCATACCAGCGGGTGGCCGAGGAGATGCTTCCGCTGGCCTGATGCTCGGCAAAGGCCGACACGGCGTATGACGACAGCACCGCCGTTGCCACGTAGATGAGCAGTCCGGCCAGTGCCAGCAGCAGTCCCGTGATGGTCAGCTGGTTGCTGAGTGCAGGTTGCTGGGCGTTGGCCACGCTGGCAATGACGATGGCAGGCAGCTGACTGATGTAATAGCTCGATGCCAGGCTCACGATGAGGGCGTAGGCCGCAGCCGCCACCCATGAGGAGCGCAGCAGCTTGCGGAAGTTGCCTGAGAACAGGCGGTAGCCGTGGCGTATCACCGCACTGCTGCTTCTCGTACGCAGCAGTTCCAGTTCGTTCTTGTTATCCATAAACGGTCGTTTTTTCTCAATTACCGCGCAAAGGTAGTAAATAATTATGAATTACAAATGATAAATCGCAAATAAACTGCGCTCAGCCGTGAAGAAACTGATAGGAGGGCGTTCAGATCACGCTGGGGAAAACAAAAAAACTGGGAGGTGCCATCATCACACCTCCCAGTCTTCTCACTACCCCTTAGGGTCTCTCCTCCACGGGGTCGCTGTTGCCACCGCCACCGCCGCTGTCGTCACCGCCGCCGTTGTCACCGCCGCCGCCGTTGTCGTCGCCGCCGCTGTCGGGCGTCACGGCGTTGGTCACGATGGTGTCGTCGAGCCACTGGATCTCGCGCTCCTGACCCAGCTTCTTGTTGCGGCCCTTCAGCACCACGTAGGGAGCCAGCTCCAGCTGCAGCTTCTTCGACAGGGCATCGCGCGTCCATTCCGAGTAGTTGCTCTGGTCGGCGCGGAAGCCGATGCGCACACCCTTCAGGTTCGACTGGATGGTCCAGTCGCTGGGCTTGATCACACCGCTGCTGGAGGCCAGCAGGCGGAAGGTGCCCAGTCCTTCGAGCTTCACGTTGTAGCCCTGCAGCAGCAGTTCGGGGATGCAGTGCTCTGCGGCTGCCAGCACGCCGCTGATGACTTCGAGCGTGTAGATCGAGCCGTGATCCTGAATGTGTTGGGCCAGTCGGCGGATGCCGATGGTCTTGCCCTGTTTCACCCGGGCATAGGTCTTACCATAGGCCGTAGTCTTCGTGCTGCGTACCAGGTAGCGTTCAAGCGTTAATGTTGCCATAACTCTTTGTGTTTTTTGTGGTATTAGATTCTTGCGGCCAGCTTCACCGGGTGGCCGCCTCCCGCTTATCTTTTCATGTTACAAAGGTACAAAATAATTCTCAGACTACCAAATATTTCACTCACTTTTTTTAAAGTTTTTCCTCATTTGTAATACCCTATCCTGACGCAGTGGCGGGGAGTGGTGAAGGGCGTCCATGAGATGTGGAGCCAGCCGTTGCCGGTGAGCAGCTGGTCGGTCAGGGCGTGGTGCTTGAGGAAGCTGACCAGCCGCTGGAACTGCTGCGGGTCCTTGGGACGGATGTCGGCTGCCTGGCCGGTGAGGTGTTGAGAGTTGGCCACGCCGCCCACCAGGCGGTTCACTGCGGCGTTGCGGAAGCCGGAGTTGACGATGATGGGCCCCACCTCGTTGCGGGCCTGCTCCAGCAGGTGCTGGCAGCCATAGGCCATGTTAACCACGGCCTGCATGGGCGGGATGTTGTCGGGGTACTTGCCCGGGTTGATGAACTCGCTCAGACGGAAGTGAGGTGAGAGTATGACTTGAACGACGTTGTCTTTCATGGGTTGATCCTTTCTGTTTGGTGTTTTTCAAATAGTTTTCTGCCTACAATCTTGATGTAGTGTTCGAGACCGAAGAGAGATCCTGCGAGCAGGAACGACTGTGCCACATAATAGAGCAGCCCCGTGGCCACATTGCTGATGTTGACCACCTGATAGGCCACCAGTGCGATGCTGCTCACGATGAGCAGCACCGCGCATGCATACTGGGAGAATTGTGCGTTTTTGTTTTTCATAAATTTTTAAAAAGTTTGTTTAATTAAAGGTGTTTTCCATGGTATCAGATTCCTCCGATTTACCCTACAAAGATACGAAAAATAATTGAAACCGCCAAATGTTTGGGGAAGTATTTAGCGGTATAAATATTGTTAATTCTTCCACTACCGTCTTTGTGGTATCAGGATAAAGCAGTATCTTTGCATTTGAATCCGCACCCATGAAAGGAGTATTGGATCATGCGGGTTTTTGGACTGTGAACATCAAGGTTGTCGGATCAAAACGGCACCGTCTCTAATCGCTTCATCAGAAGACTGTTTCAGGAAATCTTTTTAGGTGTCCTTAGCCATCAACGGCTGTTTTTCAGCCACAAGAACTTAAAAATTTAACGTTAACAAGCTATGAATAATTACTCATCAACCCCAGGCTCCTTGGAGCAAGAACTGGCCGAGAAAGCCAGCAGGTTGGCCGCTCAGCGCCCCAAGCGCGAGCGGCAGTTGGTCGATCTCACCCTCACGTCGATTGCGTCGG
Source organism: uncultured Prevotella sp. (assembly GCA_947304695.1). Next base: position 3,469 of record CAMZBS010000057.1, on the reverse strand, counting down.
GGGTGGTATCGCATGAATCAGAAATCCTCAGGCTCATGGCCGACAACAAGGGCCATAGCCTCAGTGCCGTGCGCGAGACGGTGGTACGCGAGCTGACAGCTGCTGCCGAGGGCAGGCTGTGGTGCCCGGAGTATGTGGAGCGGCTGAGGAGCGACCAGCCGGTAATGTGCTATACGGGCAGCCACTGGCAGATGGTGAAGCCGCAGCAGTGGAAGGACTTCGTGAGCCTCTGTGCCGCGAAGTGCGGTGTCGACGAGTCGCTGCGCATGAACACCACGTTTATGAAGCTGCTCTTCGAGGGGGTGGCCTTTAACCTAGCTTCCAACCGCCACCAGGCGATTCCCGCCGACGAGGTGTGGCTCAACATGAGCAACGGCACGCTCGTCATCTGCAGCAACGGCAGCGTGACGCTCCGCGAGCACTGCAAGGCCGACCTGTTCCGCTACACCTTGCCCTACAGCTACGACCCCCAGGCCGAGTGCCCCCGCTGGCAGCAGTTCCTGGACCGTGTGCTGCCCTCTGCCGATGCCCAGCTGCTGCTGGCCGAGTACATTGGCTATTCGCTCATGGCCGACCACTCGCTGGAGAAGATGCTGCTGCTCTACGGTGAGGGACTCAACGGCAAGTCGGTGACGCTCGATGTGATCGAGGCCCTGCTGGGGTCGGTCAACGTGAGCTACCTGAGCCTGTCGGACCTGACCAACGACGACGTGAAGCGGGCGGGCATTGAGCACAAGATGCTCAACATCTCGCACGAGAGCGGCAAGGACCTGAACCCCAACGTGCTCAAGCAGCTGACCTCGGGCGAGCCGGTGATGATCAAGAACCTGTATCGCGACCCGCGCGAGACCACCGACTATGGCAAGCTCATTGCCGCCTTCAACATCCTGCCCCGTGCCGAGAACAGTTTCGGCTTCTTCCGCCGCCTGCTCATTCTGCCCTATCAGGTCACCATTCCCAAGCAGGAGATAGACCGCCGCCTGTCGGCCAAGCTCAAGGAGGAGCTGCCCGGCATCCTGTGCTGGGTGCTCCGCGTGCTGCCCGGGCTCATGTCGCGCCGCGAGTTCTCGGCCTGTGACATCAGCGACCAGGCCCTGGAGCAGTACCGCCTGCAGTCGGACAACGTGAGGCTGTTCCTCAGCGAGGCCTGCAATCCCTCGGAGGTGCCCACACCGGCAGCCGATCTCTACAAGTCATACCGCAGCTACTGCCAGACGGCATCGCTCAGGCCGCTCGGCAAGATCAAGTTCATCGAGCGTCTGGAGGCCCTGGGCCATGATCCGGTGGTCAATAGTCGCATGAAGTCCTTCAAACTTGTAGCCCTTGAGTCATGAGCAGCCAGTACGAACATTTCGACATCCGCCGTCTCAACGCCATCTCCATCAGCGAGGTGGCACGGCGGCTGGGCGACAACGTAGGCCGTTCGGGCACCGTAGGCAAGACCCTCTGTCCCTGGCACGACGATAATCACCCCTCGCTCGCCCTCTATGAGCGCACCGGCGAGAACCGCTGCCACTGCTTCAGCTGCGGGCAGGGCGGCAGCGTCATCGACTTCGTCATGCAGCATGAGCACTGGACCTTCCCTGAGGCATGCCAGTGGCTGTCGTCCACGTTCGGCATCATCTCCATGCCCTCCTCTGTCCGTGCGCCCAAGCCCATGACCCGCCCGGTGGTGAAGCCCGCCGAGCCCGACTACACCTACATACCCACGGCAATGGTCGACGCCCTGGTGTCGCCCGAGAACTCGCTCTGCCAGTGCCTCATGCGACTCTTCCTGCCCGAGGCCGTGGAGTGGGTCTGCGAGGAATACCGCATAGGCTGCTACGCCATGAACGGCCACGACAACTGCACCGTCTTTCCCAACATAGACCTGCACGGGCGCGTGTGCAACCTCAAGGTGCAGCACTACGACACCGACCCCGCCTCGCCACGCTTTGCCCATAGCGACCGGGGCTCCTGCTACTGGCTGGGAGCCCTCTGGGCGCGCCAGGGCCGCCTGCCCGGCAATGCCGTGTTCCGCTCGTCGTGCCTCTTTGGCGAGCACCTGCTCAGCCGCTATCCCGACAGCCTCGTAGCGCTCGTGGAGAGTCCCAAGAACGCCCTGTTCGGGGCCTTGGCCTTTCCCAGGTTCACGTGGGTGGCCACTGGCAACAAGACCATGCTCAAGCGCAGCGTGCTGCAGCCGCTGCAGGGGCGCAATGTCATTGTGGTGCCCGACTGCGATGCCGTCGACGAGTGGCAGCAGAAGCTCGATGACCTGGCCGACCTGGCCAACTTCATTGTGAGCGACTTCTGCCGTCTGCATGCCCCCGCAGGTCAGTCCAAGTTCGACATTGCCGACTACCTGCAACAGTGTAAGAATGGGCACCTTGTGAATAGTTTGTGAAAAGTTTGTGAAAAGTTTGAAACAATTTTCACCTTTGCAACTATTTGAATAACAACCGTTTACGCCCTTTTTTGTGAAAGTTCACGGGTTTTTCTCTAAAACTTTGTATATAGTTAATCTGATAACAAAGTTTTACGAAAAAACCCGTGAACTTTCACCTTTTAACATTTAAATGCTTTATTATCAATCGTTTAGCTTGTGATTTTAACAATTAAACTATTCACAAACTTTTCACAGAGGCTCAAACTTTCACCTTTTTCCTCATGGAAAGTGCCTATCTGCCTCACCGATAGTGCCTATCTGCCTCATGGGAAATGCCCCTGTTCGCGGTTTATGGTTGAAGGTCGGTGAGGCCGATGATGGTGGCATCGGTGGTATTGCAGATTTCGGCGGCGAGGTCGTTGAGGCGGTGGAAACGCTGGTAGTCGGTAGGGAGCTCGTCGGCGATGCCCCAGGGGGAGAGGATGAGGAGGGTGCCGCGTGCGCAGGCCTCGAAGCGTCGGCGCTCGGGCTTCCAATAGGGGCCGATGGGTTCTTTCTGCAGGTTGATGACCGGGAGGGCCTCGTCGATGGCGGTGTTGATGACGATGCGCTCGGGGGTGGAGATAGCGGGCGAAACGAGGACAACACCCTGGCGGGCCTCAGCGAGCTGTCGGTCGCGGTCGGCGGCGAAGGCGTGGGTCTGTTCGGTGGGGATACCGGTGAGATGGTCGCGGCGGTGGTAGAAGACGGGCGCCTTCTCGGCGCGCTTCAGCAGGAAGAGGCATCCGAAGGCGGCGTAGTCGCGCCCGGCGATGCGGAGGTGGAGGCTGCGCTGAAGAAGGGCGGGCATGGCGCGGCGCATGAGGGCGCGGAGGGGGTTGTCGGCCATGTAGCGCTTGATGGTGTCGAGCATGCCCGGGCGCTTGATGATGCGGTCGTGGTAGCCCTGCTCGAAGAGGGGGCGCCTGTTGCCCGGAGCTAACGCCCCAGGCACCCCGGCGGAAGGGGCGGCGGCGGTTGTGCCCCCAGCGGAAGGGGCGGCGGTTGTGCCCGGAGCGGAAGGGGCGGCGGTTGTGCCCCCAGCGGAAGGGGCGGCGGTTG